>JACWAE010000040.1 GCA_014874385.1 Dehalococcoidia bacterium
ACCATGGCGACCACCAACAGCTACACCTTCGAGCCCATAAGCTATTACCAGAATCGAACGTGGCCCAGAGAAGCAGGGCCTATATTCCGCACGGCTCCCAAGAACAGCTATATTACCCACGCCGCCAGGCTGGTTGTTCCCGAGTGGGATGCTGACCTTGTTATATCGCCGGTCCTGGAGGACAACACCCAGGCTGTTTTTGTGGAATATTTCTTCGGCCCGGTGGAGATAACTGGCAAGGTTCGCGGCAAAGAAGTCTACGGTGTTGGCTTCTTAGAGGGCACCAAGCTGTATCATCAGGAGCACGAGTTCATAGAGATGATGCGCAATACTCTCAAGAATCTCCCCGATCAAGCCTTTGTCGGAAATCGGGCAACTATTCAGCGCAAGCTGAACAGCGACCTGGAAGAGGTCCTGACCGCGGTCCAGGTAGGGGACAAATCCCGGGCGAAAGAGCTGCTAAAGGGCGATTTAGCGTTTATTTCAGAGAACATCAAGGTCGAAATGACGGGAGCGCCTGCTGCGAGCCTCACCGACCTGTGCCGGGACTTCATGGATCGTCTTTAAGCGCATAGACGGCAGAGGCTCAGGCTCTGCAATTGTACCGATGGAGTAAAAGGTAGCAGATTTGATATATGCCGGATGTGATCTGGGAGTCGCTGCGGCGAAGGTTGCCGTTATCGATGACAAAGGCAACCTCGTCTTCGACATAGTATCCTACAAAAGCCCCACCCCCCAGGCAGCAGTTGATGCTGTGGTAAATGCCCTCGCTAAGGCGGGGCTCTCCGATAGAAAGATAGACCGCTGCCTGTCCACCGGCCTCGGAGGTAAAGTCGTGCCTTATTCGGATGGAGTTGTTCCGGACGCAATCTGTCTCAGTCGGGCCGTGAGAGAGCTCAATCCCGGGGTAAGAACTATAATCGACATTGGCGGGCAGAGTACCGAGGCTTTCAGTATCGATGGCAAAGGGGGAGTGGGGGAGTCCGCTGTCACTGATATGTGCGTTGCCGGAATGGGGATGTTTATTGAAGTCATAGCCAGCGCCCTGGAAATGCCGCTTGATGAGCTGATTCGAGCTTCACTGGGCTCAAAGAACCCTCTTCCTATAGCTAATCAGTGCGTCGTATTTGCCGAGAGCGAGGTGATATCTCTGACCAACGAAGGCTGTGATAAATTCGATATCTTTGCCGGGGTTGCTTCCGCCGTTGCTGCCAAGATAGCTGGCCTTGTCAGAAGGATAGACGTTATCGAAGAGGTGGCCCTGGTAGGCGGTGTTGCCAAGAACGGCATCGTGGTGAGAGACCTTGAAGAAAAGCTGGGGTTAAGGCTAGCCAGTCTTAACGGCGTTGACCCTCAGGTCCTCGGAGCCTGCGGGGCTGCACTTGTCGCCAGGGAGGGATGCGACCTCCGTAGTGAAACTATCAGCATGATTTTAGCCGAGCGTTTTTACGGACGGAGAAAGCAATAACATGCTCGCTGCCGGATGCGATGTGGGAGCCCTGACCACAAAAGCTGCAGTCATAAGGGATGATGTCCTCCTCGGAGTCGAGGTAGTGCGGTCAAGGGCAAAGGCTGTCCAATCTGCGTTCGATGTTATGGACAGGTTGCTTGCAAGGCTTGCCCTTTCCCATGAGCAAATCGACTATTGTGTGAGCACGGGCTATGGGCGCAGCCTGATACCGTTTGCCCACAGCAATATGAGCGAGATATCGTGCCATGGTAGAGGTGCCCACTGGCTGGTACCAAGCGTAAGGACAATCATCGATGGCGGTGGACAGGACTGCAAGGCGTTGCGGGTTGATAAGCACGGGACCCTGGTAGATTTCCGTATGAACGTGAAGTGCGCCGCCGGGACAGGCAGAGCCTTAGAGCTAATGGCAGAGAGTCTGGGTGTCGATGTTTCCCAGTTGGGCCCTCTGTCTCAAGAGGCACTGGACCCTATCTTTTTGAGTAAGCCCTGTTGTATCCTGACCCAAATTGACATCAAGCGCCTGGTTCTAGAGGGGAGAAATCGTGCCGACATCGCCGCCGGAATCAACGAGAGCGCGGCACGCTATATCCTTCACTTGGTACGTGGGTTGAGCCCCAAGAAAGATATCGCCATGACGGGCGGGATGGCAAAGAATATAGGTGTGGTCAGATATATCGAAGAAGCGCTGGGGACAGAATTCGTAAAATTTCCCGTAGAACCCGATGTTATCGGAGCCATCGGAGCAGCTGTTCTGGCGGCTGACGGGTTCAGTAGGAACTCTGGTCTTTGACCCAACAGAAAAGGGCGAGGGCACAAGGCCTTGCGCCTCTACGGTTACAGGCGCATGTTTTCGTGTTTACGCGGAGGTCTGTTCTCTTGCCTGTGGGCAAATATCTTGAGAGCTTTAATGAGGAAGGGGCGGGTGTTGCGCGGGTCGATGAACTCTTGACCCCACTCGCGCTCCAGTCCCCTCAGCCTTTGCTGCATCTCTGAGACACGCTGGGCGTGCCTTTCTTTTAACGCGGCTTCGTCTTTGTCTTTGAGGGCTCTCAGCTCTCTCTTGTATATAATGGATGCCGCTGCTTCTGCACCCATCAAGCCGCGCTCCACGGAGGGCCAGGCTATATCGAGATCGCCTCCCAACGTTGTGCCGGGCATGGCGACCCCTCCTCCTCCGTAAAGCTTGCGTATGGCAATGGTTATCTGGGGCACCGAAGCCTCAGCGTTGGAGAACACCACTTTGCAGCCGTGCCGTATTAACCCTCTGGTCTCTTCTTCCACCGCTGGCATGAAGGCAGGGGTATCGGCCAGCCAGACCAGGGGTATGTTGAATGCATCGCAGAACCTGACGAAACGCGCCATCTTGTCCGCTGCGTCAAGGGTCAGGGAGCCGCCGAGGGACTGCGGGTTATTGGCTATGATACCTGCTGTTTGCCCGCCCAGGCGGGCAAAGCCTGTTATCAGATTGGTTGCCCACTGCTGCTTTATCTCGAAGAGCCTGCCATTATCTACAATCAGAGAAATTATCCTGCGCATATCGAATGCCTTCTTCATATTGAAGGGGACTATTTCCAGAAGTTCATTCTCCCTGCGATTGGGGTCATCGCCGGTGTCCACGATGGGAGGAAGCTCCCGGTTATGCGAGGGGAGGTAACTTAACAGCTCCCGGCACCTTTGCAGGCATTCCTCGTCATCTTCAGCCAGCATATCGCAGCAGCCTGTGTCCTGGGCATGCACCGAGGCGTCCCCCACTTTCTCGGCGGTCTTGCCCTCAGGAGGAGGCGCTATAAGCATATGGCTCGTTTTTTTGACCATGAAAACGAAATCAGCCAACGAGGCGGAGATAGCCATCTCGCCGACGCATGGCCCCATAATCAGAGAGATTTGAGGGATCACACCTGAGGCCATGGTCTGGAAATAGACCATAGATTCGGGTGAGTAGAAACGATAGTATTGAATTGCATCCTCGATTCGCGGGCCCTCGGAGTCAATTATGCCTACGATGGGAATCCTGGCCTGTAGGGCCTTCTCCATAACCATGGTTATCTTGCGGGCATGGACTGTAGCTACGGTGCCGCCGAAGACGGTAACATCCTGTGACCAGACGTAGATAGGGCGGTCGTTTACCTCGCCGTACCCCACGGCAACGCCGTCCGCAGGACCCTTTTTATAGTCGGTAAGAGTCCCTGTAGCCATAGGCGTACCCCAGAGGTCGAGCTCCTGAAAAGTGCCGGGGTCGAGAAGCTTAGCTATCCTCTCGCGCGCTGTGAGTTTTCCTTTGGCACGATGTCTCTCTATTTTGGCCAGACTGCCCCCCTGCCGGAGCCTGTGCCCCATCTTATCAAGCGCAATGAGCTTTTGCCTCAACTGTTTTGAACTCATATTATTTCTTCGGACAATGGGTGAATTTGGGACATTAAATTAAATTTTAGGGATTCCTGAAGCTGGAGTCAACTGTCTTGAAAGAGGTCGTTTAGCAACACTTTTCAGCCCCCTTTATCCCCCAATCTTGGGGGATTTTAAGTTTAGGGGACACCCCCAACACCCTGGCAGAGGGTGAGTCCCCTCTGCACTCCCCCGTTAGTAAACAATCTCTTGAAAGAGGTCGGGGAGTCCCATTTTTTCAATCCCCAGTTCCCCAGGCTCGGAGGAATCAGGGGATGGAGGACACCCTCCTGAGGCGGACTGCACTCTCCAGGCATTCCATACTTGAACGTTATTTCTTGACATAGAATCACACTCAGTATAAACTAATTTGAGCTTATGTCTTTTCAGAGGGAAATCTAGGAAAGGTAAAGGAGTGTAAATAGAGATGTCTCAAGAAAGAATCGAGGCTCCGATACCGGGCAAAATAGTCAGTGTTGCTGTAACCGCTGGTTGCTCGATAACGGAGGATGGGGAAATCTGCGTCTTGCAGTCGATGAAGATGCAGAACCCGATTTTGTCGCCAGTAGAGGGCACGGTTGTAGAGGTGAAGGTCGCCCCAGGACAGACTGTGGAAACAGGAGACCTTATCGTACTTATCGAATGTTAAGGAGCTAAATCCTCCAAAGTAGAGAGGTAAGGGATAATGTTCAAAAAGATCCTGGTAGCTAATCGTGGGGAAATCGCTCTCAGGGCAATAAGGGAATGCAGGGAGATGGGGATAAAGTCCGTGGCCGTTTTCTCGGACAAGGATGCTGCGGCACTATTCGTAAAAAATGCCGATGAATCCTATCCTCTGGGTGACCCGGAGCCCAATTCCAGCTATCTGAACATGGAGAAAATACTGGGCATAGCTGAGAAGGCACAGGTCGAAGCTATTTACCCGGGATATGGTTTTCTCGCGGAGAACCCGAAGTTTGTGGAGGCATGTGAAGCTCGGGGTATTGTATTTATCGGCCCTCCCAGCTATTCCATGCATGAGGCTAAGCCCAAGCATAAGTCCCGGGACCTGATGAAGAAAAACGGCGTTCCTGTGTCGCCCGGCTCCGATGGGGCTATCGATGATGCCAGCGGCATGGCCAAGGCTTTCGACATTGCGGATGGTATTGGTTATCCTGTGATTGTGAAACCGAGCGGCGCCGGCGGCGGAATAGGTATGAAAGTAGCCAAGAACAAAGAAGAGCTGCAGGCAGCGATGGACTACGCTAAATCGCTGGGCAGCGAGGCTTTCGGTCTGCCGGCTTTCTATATCGAGAAATATATCACCAGAGCGAAGCATATAGAGTTTCAGATTCTGGCTGATAAAAAAGGCAACACTGTCTATGTGAGCGACCGCGAATGCTCAGTGCAGAGAAGGTATCAGAAGCTAATCGAGGAGGGTCCTTCTCCGATAATGACCCCTCAACTCAGGGAGAAGATGGGGTCTGATGCAGTCAAGGTAGCGAGGATATTGAAATATGTTAATGCGCTGACTGTGGAGTTCATCTATTCGATGGACAATAACGAGTACTACTTCAATGAGGTGAATACCCGTCTTCAGGTGGAGCATCCCATCACCGAGCTTCTAACGGGTATCAACCTGGTTAAGGAGCAGATAAGGGTTGCTGCCGGCGAGGAGCTTGGCTACAGTCAGCAAGATATTAAACTCCGGGGCTGGAGCATAGAATGCAGGATCAATGCCGAGGACCCGTTCATGAATTTCATGCCTGCGCCGGCCAAACTTGTAACGTACAACCCGCCGGGCGGTTTCGGAGTCAGGGTGGATGGCGGTGTTTACGCAGGATACGCTATACCGTTTGAATATGACCCCTTAATAGCCAAGCTTTTGTCCTGGGGCAGAAATCGCAATGAAGCTATTGAGACCATGAAGAGGGCGCTTAAGGAATACCAAATCGAGGGAGTAAAAACTAATATCCCGTTCCATATAGTAGCCCTGGACAACGAGTCATTCCGAAAGGGAGATTACACCACGCACTTTGTGGAGGAACAGGGGATAGTGAAGAAGCTCCGCGAGCTTAAGAAGGCGGGGGTATTCACCTAAACCCCGGGTATGAGGTAAATATATCGGGAACATCCTCTTGATGTATACCCTGAGCCCGATGGTGGCTGTTGAACGAATATCTCCCCTTGCCGTAGAGAATATCCACAAGAACACTAAAGTATTGCCTCCTCATCGCAGCTTCTTACCGTCCAGGCCCTCACTGAATTTGCTTTGCAGCTGCGATGTAAGGAAGAAGGTGCAGCTTTAATGTCGAGCCAGGTTCTGTGGTGGGTGAGCTTTGGCGTCTTCGTGCTCGTGATGCTGACCCTGGATCTCAGGGTTTTTAATCGCAGGGCTCACGAGATCAAGATTAAAGAGGCTCTGCTGTGGACTGCCTTCTGGGTTGCCCTGGCCCTACTGTTTGGCCTGGGGATTTACCTGTGGCGTGGCCGTAGTGATGGCCTGGAGTTTCTGACCTGTTACCTGATCGAGGAATCCCTCAGCGTAGACAACCTTTTCGTCTTCCTGCTGATCTTCGCCTACTTTGCCGTGCCTCCCATGTATCAGCATAAAGTCCTTTACTGGGGAATCATCGGCGCCATTATCATGCGATTAACTTTCATCGTGGCAGGCATAGAGCTGTTGAACAAATTCGACTGGGTGTTCTACATCTTTGGAGCATTCATTATTGTAACTGCCATAAGGATGGCTTTTCAGAAGACCGAGAAGGTAGAGCCGGAAAAGAACCCGGTGCTCAGGTTGTTCCGACGATTCGTGCGGGTAACAGATAACTACGAAGACGGTAAGTTCCTGGTAAAAAAGGCGGGGCTTTATCTTGCCACACCATTATTGATTGTGGTGCTGGTCATTGAAACCACCGACATTGTGTTCGCCCTGGACTCGATTCCGGCGGTGCTTGTTATTACGTTGAATCCTTTTATTGTTTACACCTCCAATATATTCGCTATACTGGGGCTGAGGTCACTTTACTTCGCACTGGCCGGGGTTATGCGGCTGTTCCATTATCTCCGATATGGGCTTATAGTCGTCCTCATTTTTGTGGGGGCTAAGATGCTGGTTGCAGACTTCTATAAAATACCGACGGAGATTGCATTGGGCGTGGTTGCCGGCGTACTATTAATTGCTGTGATAGCCTCCATCATCTGGCCGCGCAAAGAGAAGATTATTCCGCTGCTCTCGCAGTTGCCTGGTGAGGGAAAGAAGCCCGGACGCCCATCAGGATAGGGGCAAATGAGAATAGCGAGTAAGTAGAAAATATGGAAATAGCACCCGGCGTTCACTCGATTCCGATGCCCACCTGGACCTTTATGGGGGTATATGTGCCCAACGTCTACCTTGTGGCGGGCGAAGAGGCTGCGCTTATAGATTCGGGGTTTGAAGATAGAGAGGCAGCCAGGAGCAGGATTGAGTAC
The DNA here is from genome assembly GCA_014874385.1 of Dehalococcoidia bacterium. Lineage (GTDB taxonomy): Bacteria > Chloroflexota > Dehalococcoidia > SZUA-161 > SZUA-161 > JACWAE01. The sequence continues at coordinate 7,310 of JACWAE010000040.1, forward strand.
ATTAAGGGTCTGGCCCCGCTGAAGCTGGCGTATATCATAATCACCCATCCCCATCCTGACCACATCGGGGGCTGCCGCGCTATCAAGAAAGCGACTGGCGCCCAAATCGTAATGCATTCCCTCGCTGCTGCACAGGCAAGGAGAGGGCATCGCGTTACAGGGGACGTTCTGGTCGAGGACGGCGATGTCCTGGATATAGGCGGCATACACCTGGAAATTGTCGATACGCCGGGCCACAGCCCTGCCAGCATCTGCATATATGTGAAGGAGAGCAAGATTCTGTTCACCGGAGACCATATCCTGGGTATTGGCACTACCGTCGTCGATGCCCCAGATGGCGATATGACGCAGTACATAGACTCTCTGAAGAAGCTTCTGAAATATGACATCAGTCTGATATGCCCCGGACACGGCCCGCCGATACACGAAGCGGAGCGGAAAATCGAGGAACTGATCGCCCACCGCGGGGAGAGGGAGCGGCAGGTCATATCGTGCCTGAGGCAGGGCAGGAAGACTGTGGCGAAGCTGGTGGCTGAGATATATCCAGAGCTGGACCAGCGTCTTCTGGAGCTGGCACGAAGACAGGTCCTGGCTCACCTCAGGAAGCTGGTCAAAGAGAATAAGGTGGCTGTTGCAGGTGAAGAATACGCGCTCAAGGAAACAGTGAGGGTCATCGGCTAATCGTTGTAGGGTTGCGCCGCTCGTTTCGCAGGTCGTCATGCGGTTGCGTTGCCCTGAAACCGCCCTACGAATGCCGATACGAGTTGCGCTACCGCAACCGTTTGACTCAACTCTCTTGAAAGGGTTGGGCGGTCGGAGTATTATACGTTTGTGCCCCTGTAGCTCAGAGGATAGAGCACTGGCCTCCGGAGCCAGGAGCGCGGGTTCGAGTCCCGCCAGGGGTGCTATCTTGGTAATATTATTACCTTAATTGGAGTGTAATTACCTCAAAAATGGCAGTGTTATTACCTCATTACAGTTACTGCTAAGCTGCTCCGTTAATGCCCACCAATATACGTGTTAATATCTCGAAGAGAATCAGGGTGTCGGGCATTTCTTAATAACCTTCGAGATATGACTTTCCCACAGAAACAGTTCCAGAAATAGTGTTTGCCGGGATTTCATTGGAGTGTCGTTGTCAAGGGAAAATGTCAGGGTTTATTGTTCAGCGATTTTGTCAGTAAGGTTGCCATAATATCATCGTAGTCATTACCATCGCTCCAGGCTGTGACGGCCACAAGCGTTCTTTGTTTGTTTTCGTCCGACGGCT
>JACWAE010000001.1 GCA_014874385.1 Dehalococcoidia bacterium
AAAGAGAAAAAGGTGGCTCTTACTGCCTGTATGCGTAAGCTGCTCACCATCTTGAATGCCATGCTTAAACACCGCGCTCCGTGGAATTATGCAGTCGCCTAGATCATTGTATTATGTCTTGACAAGCAAGACAGTTGCTACTGGAGCTTGCCCCCAATTATTGACCGAAAATGATATAATACTACCGCGAACCTCCCCAAATAAATTGTTCCCTCGTTTTCTGGTTATAGTTTAGACGTCTGACACCATAGTGATGCTATTCTCTGCGAAGGAGGCCATATGCGCAACAAGGTCTTCGGCAGTTTCGATGAGGCGATCGCTGACATTCCAGACGGTGCTTCTATTGCTATGGATTCGTGGGCCATCGCCGCCACCGCTCAAAACCTGATTGCCGCCCTGAAAAGAAAGGGCACAAAAGACATCACTGTTATCACTCACTGCTTTATCCCCATGATTTTCAGCGAGGAGAATGCTGTTATGCCTGCAGTACTGCTTCCTCAAATGAAGAAGCTGATAACCCCTGTGGTCGGCATCCCTCATCTGGGGGGCGTCGCTTTCGTGGAGGAATATGTCAAAAAAGGTCTGGAGGTTGAGCAGACCACGATAGGGACACTGACTTCCAGGCTATATGCCGGCGCTGCTCGACTGGGCGGTTTCTATAACCCCGTCGGCGTGGGCACTATTATCGAAGAGGGGAAAGAGAAAAGGGTTCTCGATGGCAGGGAGTACATCTTCGAGAAGCCGATAAAGCCAGACTATGCGTTTATCAGGGGACACAAGGCGGATAGACTGGGCAATCTGATATACAAGGGGATTTTCCGAGGAGACCAGCCGGTTATGGCGATGGCGGCGAAGTTCACCATCGTTGAGGTGGATGAGATAGTGGAGCCCGGTGAGATAGACGCAGAAAATGTCATCACCCCTGGGATATTCGTGGACCGCATTGTGGAAATACCCGAGGATGGATTGGGCACCGACCGGAAATTGAAAGAGGTGATATACGAGCTGTATGAAATCGAGCCCGCGCGCAAATTGATGTGGGGCTAGGCTGCGGCCGGATATTAGTTATGAGGAGTTCTTGAGATGAAGCGTAGATTAGATAGAAACGAAATGGCGAAAAGGGCGGCGCTGGAACTAAAAAGCGGCGACTATGTAAACCTGGGGTTCGGCATGCCTAACCTGGTAGCCGATTATGCCGATAAGGGCGTGATATTTCAGACCGAGAACGGGGCCATCGGTTACGGGCCTCTGGTTCCCTCCACCGATAAGGAGTCGGCGGATTTCCATTATCATGATGCCATTGGCAGATTCTGGGTGCCCGCGCCTGGCATGGCGGTGTTCGATGTCCTCACCTCCTTTGCTATGATTAGGGGTGGTCGTATGATAGCTGTTCTGGGCGGGCTTCAGGTCTCGGAGAAGGGAGACCTGGCGAACTGGAACACTGGAGGACCTCAAGGCGGTATCATAGGCGGCGCTATGGACCTGGCCTTTGGCGCTAAGACTGTGATTGTCACCATGGGTCATACCACCAAACACGGCAAGCCCCGGATATTAAACAAATGCACTTTACCCATGACGGCCAAGGAATGCGTGGATTTAATAGTTACCGACTTAGCTTTAATTGAGGTTACACCCAAGGGGCTGGTACTTAAGGAGGTTGCGCCCGGCTGGACAGCGAAAGAGGTGCAGGCCCTAACCGAGCCTGAATTAATTGTATCTTCTGATTTGAAGGAGATGAGGTTGTGATGGTGATGTAGGGGCACAGCGCGCTGTGCCCATTGGGACAGGCTGGGGAGCCCGTCCCTACCAGACGTTCCTCACCACATGGTAGCACAGGCACCCCTGCCTGCGCCCTTCAAAACCAGATACGAAATCCATAGGCTGATGCCTCAAATCCCACGGAGCGGTACAGTCGGTGTGCTTCCCTGCGCCTTTTGTCGCTGCACAGCTCGATCCTGTGGCATCTCTCCTGTTTAGCCCGGGCGATGGTGTATTCCATGAGTTTCTTTCCGATGCCCTTGCGCCGGTATTTGAGATTTACTATCAGGTTCTCCACCAGGGCATAGGGGTTAGCGCTATGGGAAAGGCTGGGCATAATGAAAAGCGCCACCGTGCCCACAACCTCGCCCTGGTATTCTGCGACCAGAAGTTCACGCCTGGGATCGGAGCAAATCTCGGTAAACACCTTTCGATAATCATCAAAAGAAGTGCTTAAATGCTGCTCAACTCCCGTGGTTGTCATGCTTAATTCGTGGTAAAGCTCGAGTATGCGGGGGAGATCGCTTTCTTTAGCTATCCTGATCTCTGTCATCTTATCAAATGCCTCCTTATGGGCAGGAGTAGCATAGAATAGGCTTTGCCCTGTGTCAATCTAAAAGCTCGACTGGCCCCACACTATTCTTAGTTATAGAATTCCTCTTTAAAATGCTCGGGGCCCGGAAATGTCATAAATATTTAACATTTTATCTCCTTTTTTTATGACTTGTTAAGCACTTGTTCGTTAGAATACGTCAAAGGTGAAAATCAATTCAAAACCACATTGAAGGCTGATTTTGTTCGATGTGGCTATGAAACTATTGACATATAGCCTAAAAGGTGTTAACATTATATTTTGCTGGTAAAAACCTGCTTGAATTTGTTACTATATCTCCTATGTTATTAGCTCCAGAACTAGCTCCGTCGCTCTCTTATTGCGTGGTACCTTTCTAAGTCCTTATCTGAAAGGCGGTTAACCATGACTTTAGCCGTATCCCAAAGTTTAAATTTGGGTAAAAGGAAGTCCTACGCTAGAATTCCCCATCTCCTGGAGACTCCAAACCTTATCCAGATTCAGCAGCAGTCCTATAGATGGGTCTGCGATCCTACCCTTGATGGCGGGCTCAAAGAGCTTTTCGCTGAGATCTCGCCAATTAAAGACTTCGCTGGCACCCGGTACGAACTTCATTTCCCAAGCTATGGATTCGGCACCAGTGCCGAGATGCCTGCCTTTGAGGATGAACGTTCCTTCTGGGAATATATGTGGGCTGCTGCCAAATACTCAGAGCAGGAGTGCTATGAGCGCGATGCCACCTATGCAGTGCCGCTAAAGGTAAAAGTGCGCCTGATGGTCAAAGAGACCGGGGAGATCAAAGAGCAGGACGTTTTCATGGGCGATTTCCCCCTCATGACTGCCAAGGGCACCTTCATTGTCAATGGTGCCGAGCGGGTGGTGGTAAGCCAGCTTGTCCGCTCCCCGGGCGTTTATTTCACTGTCGATGAAGACCTGGCCACCGGGCAGAGGTTATGTGCCGGTAAATTGATTCCTAGTCGCGGGGCTTGGCTGGAGTTCGATACCAGCAGCCATGGCCTCATCTCGGTAAAAGTCGACCGAAAACGAAAGATACCGGTTACCACACTGATCCGCGCCATCAGCGACGCCGAGCATCCATATGGCACCAACGATGCTTTGCTCAAGCTGTTCGCCGATGTGGATAATAACCCCGACCGCAGCTATATCCAGGCAACCCTCGAACGTGAGCCAGCGATTAAAACCGAGGAGGAGGCGTTAATAGACTTCTACAAACGGCTAAGGCCTGGAGATCCCCCTACGATGGACAACGCTCGCGGATTAGTGAACTCCCTCTTCTTTAACTCACGGCGCTATGACCTGGGCAAGGTGGGCCGCTATAAGCTCAACAAGAGGCTTGGCCTTAGTCTCCCGCCTACTCAGAGGGTTCTAGCCAAAGAAGACCTGGTAGAGATTGTAAAGGGCATAATAAAGGTCAACAACGGCGAGGATACCCCTGATGACATAGACCATCTGGGCAACCGCCGGGTGCGAGCAGTCGGAGAGCTTTTACAGAACCAGATTCGTATCGGGCTGTTGCGTATGGAGCGGGTGGTCCGGGAGCGGATGAGCCTGCTTCCTCCGGAGTCAGCCACCCCCAGCACTCTGGTCAACAGCCGCCCTGTAGTGGCTGCCATAAGGGAGTTCTTCGGTAGCTCACAGCTCTCTCAATTCATGGACCAAACCAACCCTCTGGCTGAGCTAACCCATAAGCGCCGACTCTCGGCGTTAGGCCCTGGAGGCCTCTCTAGAGAGAGGGCTGGATTCGATGTCCGGGACGTCCATCATTCCCACTATGGCAGGATATGTCCTATTGAAACCCCTGAAGGTCCCAACATCGGCCTTATCGGCTCTCTGGCTACTTATGCCCACGTCAATGAATATGGTTTCATAGAGACCCCTTACCGAAAAGTGATCAAAGAGCTGAGCAATAAATCGTCTGAGCTTCTGGGTAAAACCGTTGCTGAGGATGTTACTACTTCCAAGAAGGAAGTTGTGGCTAAGGCAGGGGCAGTGATTACCCAGGAGATAGCCCGCAGGCTTGCCAGCCTATCTTCACGTAATATTAAGCTCAAACCTTTTGTCTCAGAGGAGGTCAAATACCTCTCCGCCGACGAGGAGGAGAAGTACATAATAGCTCAGGCCAACACCCGCCTCGATGAGAAAAATCAGTTTGCCGCAGAGAAAATCGAGGTCAGGTATGGCGAGAAGTTCTTGATGGAAACGCCTGGCAAGGTCGACTACATGGATGTATCGCCGAGGCAAATCGTCAGCGTAACCACCTCGCTGATACCCTTCCTGGAGCACGACGACGCTAACCGGGCTCTCATGGGCTCCAATATGCAGCGCCAGGCTGTACCGCTGATTCAGCCCCAGGCTCCATTGATCGCCACGGGGATGGAGAGGGAGGCAGCTCGTGACAGCGGCCAGGTGCTCTTTTCCCCCAGCGATGGTGAGGTAATATCGGTCTCGGCCAACGGGATTGTGGTCAAGGATGATGAAGGGAAAGAGCATTCTTTCTCCCTGACCAAGTTTGCCCGCTCCAACCAGGGAACTTGCATAAACCAGAGGCCTTTGGTGAGCAACGGTGATCGGGTCAAGCGTGGTCAGGTCCTGGCAGATGGCTCATCTACGGAAAGCGGAGAGCTGGCGCTGGGGCAAAATGTTCTTTGTGCCTTCTTAAGCTGGGAAGGATATAACTTTGAGGATGCTATTGTGATCTCTGAGAGCTTGATTAAAGCGGATAGGTTCAGCTCAATTCACATCGAAAGATATGAAGTAGAAGCCAGGGATACCAAATTAGGCCCCGAGGAGATAACGAGAGACATACCCAACATCGGTGAAGAAAGCCTGCGTAACCTTGATGAGCATGGCATTATCCGTATCGGTGCTGAGGTTGGGTCAGGTGACATTCTGGTGGGGAAGATAACCCCCAAAGGAGAAAGAGGGCTCACCGCTGAAGAGAAGCTCCTGCGGGCCATATTCGGTGAGAAAGCCCGCGAGGTTAAGGACACATCTCTCAGGGTGCCTCACGGAGAATATGGCAAGGTTATAGATGTCAGAGTTCTTAACCGCGACGATAACCATGACCTCCCCCCTGGAGTCAACCAGATGGTGCGAGTTTTCGTAGCTCAAATGCGAAAGATCTGCGAAGGTGATAAGATGGCGGGGCGTCACGGCAACAAAGGAGTGGTAGCCCGCATCTTGCCGGAAGAGGATATGCCTTTCTTGCCTGATGGCCGTCCGGTTGAGATTATCCTCAGTCCGCTGGGTGTCCCCTCCCGAATGAACATCGGTCAGCTCATGGAGACGCACCTGGGATGGGCAGCAAGCACCCTGGGCTTCAAGGCGCTGTCACCGGTCTTCGATGGTGCTGATGATGATTCTCTTGAAGATGCCTTGGCACGAGCATGGATAGCGCGCAAGTCGGGGGCGGTCGACTGGGAGAGGGATGGGGGCAGCATTAAGATAGAGGAGGTCAAATCCTGGCTTAATGAACATGGTTATGATGGCGAAAAGATATTCAGTGATAAATTCAGGGGTGAGGCCAGGCAAGCCTGTCTTCGGCTGTGGCTGGAGGAAGTGGGGGAGGATTCCTCCTCGTTGAGCGTTGAGCAGCTCGATAAGATGGTGGAGAAGCTTGGCGAGGAGAAGGGGCTGTCACCTCCTATCTTTGGCAAGACGGTTATCTATGATGGGCGCACCGGCGAGGCGTTAGACCAGCCGGTGACGGTAGGGAACATATATATGATGAAATTGATTCACCTGGTCGAGGATAAGATACATGCCAGGTCTACAGGCCCTTATTCCTTGATAACACAGCAGCCTCTGGGTGGTAAGGCACAGTTCGGTGGGCAGCGTTTCGGAGAGATGGAGGTATGGGCGCTGGAAGCTTATGGGGCAGCCCATAATCTTCAGGAAGTGCTCACTGTTAAGTCCGACGATGTAGTGGGAAGGGTGAAAACCTATGAGGCTATCGTCAATGGTGAGGATATACTGGAAGCAGGGGTACCGGAATCGTTCAAGGTTCTGGTTAAAGAGCTGCAAAGCCTGGGCTTGGCTATAGAGGTGCTTAATGAGGACGAGGAGAGGGTAACATACCTGATGGAATCTGCGGCAGAAGCACCGAGACTGGGGATAAATCTGGCTGGTTTTGAGGAGAGTGAGTAATGCTCGAGGTCAATGACTTCACAACTGTTCGAATCTCTCTGGCGTCTCCGGAGCAAATCAGGGGCTGGTCTTACGGAGAGGTGACCAAGCCTGAGACCCTCAATTATCGTACTTTGAAGCCCGAGAAGGATGGCCTTTTCTGCGAGAAGATATTTGGCCCGACCAAGGACTTCGAGTGCTATTGCGGCAAGTACAAGAAGATACGTTACAAAGGTATTGTCTGCGATAAATGCGGCGTCGAGGTGGCCCGCTCTAAGGTGCGCAGGGAGCGCATGGGGCATATCAATCTGGCTGCCCCTGTTAGCCATATCTGGTTTGTGAAAGGCACGCCCAGCCATATGGGACTGCTTCTCGATATCTCGCCTCGCAATCTGGAGCAGGTAATCTACTTTGCCAAATTCATTACCACCGGTGTAAATGAGGAGAAGAGAAGCCAGGCCTTGAAGCAGCTTCGCGATGATATGGCCCAGCGGTTCTCGGATAAAGAGAAGGCACTGGCGGATAAGATCGAGAACCTAAAACCGCAGGGAGAAGCAGAGCCTGGTGACGAGAAAGCTCAGCAGGAGATAAAAGGACTGCAGCAACAGAATATCGAAGAAAAAAGAAAACTCGATAGCGAACTCAGGGAAAAGATTGATGAGCTGGAGAGCCTTGTGCCGTTAACTCTGCTCAGCGCAAGCAGGTGTCGCGAGCTGAGGCAAAGATGGGGCGATGTTTTCAGCGCGAACATGGGGGCGGAAGCTATACTCGAGATACTGGGCACTCTCGACCTGGAGCAGATGCGCCAGGACCTCTATCGGGAGGCAGCCTCTACATCAGGGCAAAGAAGCAAGAAAGCCATTAAAAGGCTGAAGGTTGTCGAGGCCTTCCGCAAGAGCGGCAACAAGCCGGAATGGATGGTCCTTACCGTGCTCCCGGTTTTGCCCCCGGAGCTGCGTCCCATGGTGCAGCTTGATGGCGGCAGATTTGCCACCAGCGATTTGAATGACCTCTATCGCAGGGTTATCAACCGCAATAACCGCCTGCGCCGGCTGCTGGAGATAGGCGCTCCGGAGATCATCACTCGTAATGAGAAGCGCATGCTTCAGGAAGCAGTCGACTCTCTGATCGACAACGGGCGGCGGGGCAGGGCGGTAGTCACTGGAAACAACCATAAGCTGAAGTCCCTTTCAGACATGCTTCGCGGCAAGCAGGGCAGGTTCAGGCAGAACCTTCTGGGTAAACGCGTGGACTATAGCGGCAGGTCTGTTATCGTATCTGGCCCAGAGCTAAAGCTGCATCAATGCGGCCTGCCCAGGAGAATGGCCCTCGAGCTGTTCAAGCCGTTTATCATGAGGCGTCTGGTCGGCAGGGGACTGGCCCTTAATATCAGGAGCGCCAAACGGATCGTGGAACGTGGCAAGCCCGAGGTCTGGGACATCCTCGAAGAAGTTGTAAAAGATCGACCGGTCCTTCTCAATCGTGCACCAACGCTTCACAGGTTAGGCATCCAGGCGTTCCAGCCTGTGCTGATAGGTGGCAGCGCTATCCAGGTACATCCGTTAGTCTGCGTGGCTTTTAACGCCGACTTCGATGGCGATCAGATGGCAGTCCATGTACCTCTATCGAAGGCAGCAGTCGAAGAGGCAAACAAGGTGATGCTCAGCGTCTACAATATGCTGCTGCCTAGTTCCGGAGAGCCTGTGGTGGCGCCAACCCTGGATATTGTCCTTGGCTGCTACTATCTGACTATGCTGAAGCCCGGGATGAAGGGTGAGGGAATGGTATTCAGCAGCTTTGATGAGGCCCAGCTTGCCTATGATATGGGCATCATTGATAGCAGTGCTGAGATCGAGGTCAGGGATCCCAACGATGCCTCGAAGAGAATCAAGACCAGCGTTGGTCGCATCATTTTCAACGAGGTCTTGCCCAAGGAGCTTGGCTTTCGTAATCAGCTCATGGACAAGAAGGTGCTGAAAGGGATTGTTGCTGAGGTTCATCGATTCCTGGGCAATGAGGCCACTGCCACTATGGTAGATAATATCAAGAGCCTTGGCTTCCACTACGCTACCAAATCGGGCATGACCATCGCCATTAACGACGTTAAAGTCCCCAAGGATAAAGCGAAGATCCTGGAGCAGGCTGAGGGTAGGATTGCTGAGACAGATAAGCAATTTCAGCGAGGCTTGATTACAGAAGATGAGCGCTACAATAGCGCAGTGAACATATGGACACTGGCGACCGAGGAAATCCAGGCTGCCCTGGAGCGCTCTATGGATAAATACGGGGCGATCTATCTGATGGCTTCTTCGGGTGCCAAGGGCAATATCTCTCAGATCAGGCAGATGGCTGGGATGCGAGGTTTGATGACAGACCCCTCAGGCAGGATTATTGACCTGCCTATTAAGTCGAGTTTCCGGGAGGGGCTTGCAGTATTGGAGTACTTCATATCTACCCACGGTGCTCGCAAAGGTTTGGCTGACACCGCGCTGAGGACATCCGATAGCGGATACCTCACCAGGAGACTCATTGATGTGTCCCAGGAGGTTATTGTCAGCGAAGAGGACTGTGGGGCGATAGCTGGCATCTGGGTCTCCGAGCCGGCTGACAAGGGGCTTCTGGTGCCGCTTACTGAGCGCATTGTGGGCCGCATGGCTGCCGCCCCAGTAGCTCATCCTAAGACCGGCGAGATTATCATCAACCGCAACGAGGAGATCAACGAAGATAAAGCGAAACAGATCACCGAGGCCGGGATTAAGAGAGTTCAGGTCAGGTCTCCGTTGAGCTGTCAGGCAAGGCGCGGTATCTGCCAGATGTGCTATGGAAGAAGCCTGGCGCGAGGCCATCTCGTTTCCATGGGAGAGGCGGTGGGGATTATTGCTGCCCAGAGCATCGGGGAGCCGGGAACTCAGCTAACTATGCGTACCTTCCACACCGGCGGTGTGGCCGGACTGGACATCACCAGTGGCTTGCCTCGCGTTGAGGAACTGTTTGAGGCCAGGTCGCCCAAGAGCCAAGCCATCATCTCGGAGATCGAGGGTGTAGTTGAGATAAACCGCAGTGAAGAGGGAAGGAAGATCAAGGTCACCAGTTCCGAGGTCTACCGCGATGATTACAATGTGCCTAAAGGCTATGAGTTGATGGTGGAAAACGAGCAGTGGGTTGACGCTGCCATTGTGCTGGCAAGGCCAGCCGCTGCTGAAGAAGGAAAAGGGAAAAAGGAAGCAAAGGAAGCTGCTGTTGCGCCGCCGCTTATCGCTCGAGTAGGGGGCAAGGTTGAGGTAGCTAAAAAACAAATATCCCTGCTCTACGAGGAAAAGGAGAGCCGTGAATACCTGGTGTCCCCCATGACCCCGATTCTGGTGGAGAATGGGGCCCGGGTGAAGGCAGGGGACAAACTTACCGAGGGGCTGATTCACCCCCAGGATATCTTGCACATAAGGGGACGTGAGGCTGTGCAGCAGTACCTGGTGGACGAGGTGCAGAAAGTCTATCGTTCCCAGGGCGTAAATATTAACGACAAGCATATCGAAATCATAGTGCGCCAGATGTTACGCAAGGTCAGGGTCGATTCCCCTGGCGATACGGAGTTCTTGCCCAGTGACCTGGTCGATAGCCTGGTGTATGAGGATATCAATGCCAAGGTGCTGGCTGAGGGTGGCGAGCCGGCAACCGCCAAGCCCGTGTTGATGGGAATCACCAGGGCGTCGCTGAGCACCGACAGCTTCCTGGCCAAGGCTTCCTTCCAGGAGACAACCAGAGTGCTAACCGAAGCTGCGATTATGGGGAGCACCGATAGATTGACAGGGCTTAAAGAGAATGTCATCATCGGCAAACTCATCCCGGCCCGTAGCGAGTTCTCCCTGGCTGCTAAAAAACGTCCCGCATTGCCCGCGGCAGAGGCTGGGGCAGAAGTTGAGGCTGAAAAGGAATCTGATACGGAAGCCGAAGCGGAAGGCGAGAATGGCTCTGTTGATTCAAAGGTGGATATCACGGAGTAATGATCCGGGGTCTGGTTTAAGCAAGGCGACGATAGCCCGGCTGGCGGTGGTTGGAATGTCTAAAGAGCGAGGCATCGTGTAAAGCCAGTCCTTCACTCGGTGAAGGACTGGCTTTGTTCTATCACCTGTTGCAATTGTCGGCTTGCTTCTTTATCATTCTTGCTAGCCGGCGGGAAGTACGTTCGCATTGAAGCCGGAACAGATTGAGCGAAGCGTGAAAGCTATGGAATCAGCACTTGTGAAAACGGGAATCGATATTGTAGGCGATGTCCCCTGGGGCATTCACTTCTGCCAGTTCTATCAGACCAAGCAGGACTTGCTCGATATTCTGGTCCCTTATTTCAAGGCAGGACTGGAGAACAACGAGTTCTGCATGTGGGTTACAGCCGAGCCTCTAAATGAAGGGGAAGCCCGAGCAGCAATAGCGAAGGCGATACCCGATTTTGCTGCCTATCTAGCCAGGGGACAGATAGAGATATTGCCCCACACAGAATGGTATCTTAAAGACGGCGTTTTCGATGGGCAGAGGGTGCTCAATGGCTGGGTTGATAAGCTCAACCAGGCACTTGCCAGTGGCTATGCCGGTTTGAGGCTGACCGGGAACACATTCTGGTTGGAGAGGAACGGCTGGAAGGACTTTACGGAGTACGAAGCAGAGGTAAACAGCGTTATCGGTCAGTGCAAGATGCTGGCGCTGTGTACCTATTCTCTGGATAAATGTGCCGCCGCCGAGGTTATAGATGTAATCCACAATCATCAGTTTGCTCTCCTCAAGAAACGAGGAAAGTGGGAGACCATCGAAAGCACCATAAATAAGCAGACCAAGGAAGCACTACGGGAAAGCGAAAGGGAACTTTCCACAATTCTTTCGAGTGTACCCATACTAATGCTGGTTGTAGACTCAGACCGGCGTGTTCTTCAAGCTAATGCTGCGGCGGCAAAATTTGCCGGCCGCGGTGCCGAAGAAATGCTGGGGTTGCGTGGCGGCGAGGCGCTCCGCTGCCTTAATTCTCTGGACGACCCGGGGGGCTGCGGGTTCGGTCCCTCCTGTCAGACCTGTAAAACGCGTCTCACTGTGCTTGATACCTTAGATAAGGGCAACAGCCATTATCAAGTGGAATGGTATCTTCCCTTTTCTCATAGAGGGAAGCAAGAAGAAGTGACCTTTCTCTTATCCACAGTCCTCCTTCCTACCTCGAAAAAGCAGGTGCTCATCTGCATTGAGGATATAGCCGAGCGCAAGCAGGGCGAGCAGGCGCTGAGGGAGAGCCAGCAAGACTTGAACCGTGCTCAGGCCGTAGCTCATATTGGCAGTTGGCGGCTGGATGTCCAGAGCAACGAACTATTGTGGTCCGACGAGACCTACCGGATGTTCGGCATCCCCAGGGGAACACGCATGACCTACGAGACATTTCTTTCTGCCGTGCACCCTGATGACCGGGAATATGTTGACAGGAAGTGGGAAGCAGCTCTTCACGGCGAGCCTTATGACATCGAGCACCGCATTGTCGTAGCGAATGAAGTAAAGTGGGTGCGAGAGAAGGCCGAGTTGGAGTTCGATGGGCAGGGGGTGCTTAAGGGGGGATTCGGCACTGTCCAGGACATCACTGAGCGCAAGCAGGTGGAAGAGGCGCTTAGGGTGAGTGAAGAACTTGCGCGCGACCAGGTGGCGCGTTTGCAGGCGGTCATGGATGGCGCTCCCGTGATGATCTGGATGGCTTCCGATAAGGAGTGCCGGAGCATATCGGGGAACCGCTTCGCGCAAGAAATTTTGCGGTTACCGGCCGGAACCAACATGTCGAAATCAGGGCCGGCGCCCGAACGCTTTGCACACTACCGCGTCTTTAAGGATGGCGTGGAGCTTGAACCGCAGGACATGCCCGTACAGCGCGTCGCAGCGTCAGGGCAGCCGCTAAGCAATTACACTATGGACTTGGTCTTCGACGACGGTACAGTGCGCTCGCTGCTGGGTAACGTCACTCCGTTGTTAGACTCCCTGGGACAGCCGAACGGCGCTATCGCTGCCTTCGTTGACATCACCGAGCGGAAGCAGGCGGAGGAGACATTACAGCTCGAAAGAGATAATCTCTTCGCTATTCTAGAGGCGACGAAAGACGGCGTATTCATAGTCAATGACCAATATACCGTAGAGTATATCAATTCAGAGTTGGAGAATGACTTCGGGCCGCTTCAGGGCAGAAAGTGCTACCAGTATTTCCACGATAAGGAAGAGCCGTGTCCCTGGTGTAAAAACGAGGAGGTTATCGCAGGGAAGACGGTTCGCTGGGAATGCTCTTTCCCTAAGAACCAGAGGACGTATGACATCGTTGGCACCCCGATTACCAATCTTGATGGCAGCATGTCGATGTTAGAGATATTCCACGACATTACCGAGCGTAAGAGGGTGGAGCAGTTAAAGGATGAATTCATAGGGCTTGTATCCCATGAAATGCGCAGCCCGCTGACCGTGATTACAGGCGCCTTAAATACAGTCCTCACCGAGAAGCCATATCTATCTCCAGAAGAGGAGCGTCAACTGCTCGAGGATGCCGCCTGGGAAACAGGGACGCTGGCCCATATATTGGGCAACCTTCTCGAGCTTTCGCGAGCCCAGGCTGCGCGCCTCTTCCTCAGCTTGGAGCCTGTCGATATCAAGGTCGTTATCAGGAACGCCGTCCGGAGGATAAAGCGTCAATCTTCAGTGCATCGGTTTGCGATGAGCTTGCCCAAACAGCTTCCCCCCGTTCGTGCCGATGTAATCAGATTGGAACGTATCCTGCATAATCTGTTAGAGAACGCAATTAAGTATTCTCCCGACGGCGGCTATGTACGGATTTCTGCCAGAATGGACTCAGATCATCTGGTTATAGGCGTCAGCGACCGGGG
>JACWAE010000041.1 GCA_014874385.1 Dehalococcoidia bacterium
CGGCCACGGACGGTCCAGCCATACCTGGCGCGACTTCCGCTGGGCGATCTGGTTCCTCAACCAGTATTTCATTATCCCGACGAAGCACACGTTTCTCATCTCGGACGAGAGCGACGGCTTCCAGAAGCAATATCCGGTGACCGTAAACTGGCCGTATAGGAGCGTGGAGCAAGTGCTCCAAGACGTTTAATATCCTCAGCGCCAAAACGCCGTATCTTCAGCACAAAACTAAGGCTAGTTTTGTGCCACAGAAGGGAGGTGATAGCATGCAAACGCCGTCAGTGCAACCGAAATTTCCCCTGGGGCAGCTGGTGATGACCAGGGGAGTCGCCGACCTGGTGGCCTCAAACGCAGCCTTCGCTAAGTTCTGCACCGACAGCCTCTACCGCCATGGGCGCGGGGACTGGGGAGATCTCAACCGTGAGGACAAGAGGGAGAATGAACTGGCACTGAAGTCAGGATATCTCCGCATCTTCTCAGTCTATAAGAAGGACGGTCTGCCTAAAATCTGGATCATCACCGAGGCAGACCGGTCGGCTACTACTACTCTTTTCCCCGAGGAATATTAACCAGGAGGTGCACTCTTGAAAAAGCTCAAATGCAATGAGTGCGGTGTCGAGTACTCAGACTCCCAAGGACTTCGAGTATGCAGAGAGTATGCGCAAGACATGGGCCGCGAGCTGCAGAGCTGAGGGGGTTGAGCCGCAGAGCATCTGTCCATGCCCTAACCTCACCTGCAAGAAAGGTGAACTGATAGTCCTGGAATAGAAATACCAGCGCCGTGCCCTGTGTAGACCGCTAGGTATCATCGATGCCGGGGGCTACAGGATGAGAAGGGAAGCGGGCGTTGGCCAGCGCCACAGGGCACGGCGCCATCAAACCAGTGCGAGTTAGCAACCCGCAGATATTTCTTAAGAAATAAAACATCAGGAGGTGATTCATGCCCAGGAAGAAAGACCCATTTCGTCTCGAGCGTCGGGATCTCATGGGGAAGTCCAAGGAGGAGAAGCTTGCCATCTATGATGACGTCAGCCAGCGGTGGCTCAAGGGCGCTCACGTTAAGTCCCGCGAGCACAAAAGCGGCTTCCCTGCCATAACGGTAGACTGCGAGGATATCCACATCCTCACTGACTGCCTCTCGGTCGAGGAGTATTTCCACCAGCTAACAACATTTCTCAAGGCATTCAAAGAAGAGACACCTTCGTCTACTTAAGTTACCCAGACAGGAAGGAGGTGAGTAATGCCGCCTCGAGTTGTAATTGTCGTATGGGGCGGGCTGGTACAGGCTGTGCACTCTGACATCCCTCTTGAAGTCCATATTCTGGATTCAGATGTGGCCGGATGGGGGTCTGATGAGGAAAGCCACCAGGTCTGCGCCCCAGACAGTGTTGGCAAAGAGTCGGTTGACAAGGCTATTTCCGACTTTGAGACCAATATCAAAAACCAAACGTAATTTTGCCCAGCTCTAACTGGGCTTAGGAGGTGAGACGTGTCCCGTAAATTTATCGTAGACGGGAGAGAATTCCCGGATCCAGACCCTAACAAGACGCCGGAGGAAGTTAAGCGGATTATGACAGACTTCTTCCCGGAGCTGGCTACTGCCGAGACCAGGGAGCACAAGCAGGGAGAGGATGCTACCTACGAATTTGTGAGACGCACCGGGACGAAAGGGTAAGAAGTGGAGCGCTACATCGAGGCGCTCCAGCGCCTGCCGGAGCGCCATCTCACCCTTATCGACCTGGCGTGGAAGTTCACCAGGCCCGACGGCACCCTGGACGAGGACCTGATGAGCTTCCACATGAAAGAGATCCAGGAAGCGGCAAAAGAGGCGCAGGCTTACGCGTCCGATACTAAAAAGGCGGTATCGCTCCTATGCAGACTACAGCACTCGCAACCCTGAGCCATAAGCTCATCGCCCGGGCAGCGCCGCCCTCTCTAATCGACCTCTGGAACAGGCTAGCCGCCAGTGAAAGCTACGCCGAATTCATGGGGATAGTGCATGAATTCACGCCTGAGATAGAAAGCGACGTGAGAAGGGCAGCAGGCCCCGGGGCAAAGATGGCCCTGTTTGCTACCACCTTTGAGCAGCGATATTTCCCGCTCTGGCCCCACTTCAGCGATGGCATGGCCGAGGAATACGATGAGCTATGCAGCTTTATACACGTAATCGTTACTTCTATCGGCTATGAGGATTACGAAACGCTATGCCAGGAGCAGTACTGGCGCCATGGGGTGATGCTCGCCGCCTATATACTGGAAGATCCGTATCAACCCACCGAAGGCTGCCACTCCGCTATTTACCTTCACGACCCGGGCGCCCGTATCCCTCTCGGCGAGGCCTGTTCTGCCTTCGTGCCCCAGGAGGTGCTCGCCCGCGTGCCCAAAGATGGGCTGCCGGTCGAAGATGCCCACAGGCTGCTCGATGGCACGAAGTTCGAAGCGCTGGCCACTGTCGGCGACATCCTCAACTTTCAGGCAGGTGACCCCTTCCATGACAATGACGAGGAGTCGGCGTCACAGGGCGGCCCCGAGCTGGAGTGGGACAGGGAAAACGTCGAGGCCCTGACCCAGGGCTGGCTCAGGGCGCAGCTCACCGACCAGAAGGTGGAAAAGCTCTACGACTGGCTGGAGGAGGATCCCCCGGCGCATTTCGCGGAGCTGCTGGATTTCATAGAGGCCAGACGCGAAGCACTGAGCTCTCCGCCTGAACCGCCTGAAAATCCTGTCCACGTCGCCAAATACAAGCCCAGCGACTCGGACAGAAGGTGGCTCAAGGACCTGGTGCGCAATTTACGTGTTGGCGGCACCTGGGTAGCCCCCATGGGCTTCACCTTTGAGAAGGTGGGGGAGAAGCATATAAAGCTGGTTGAGGCCAGCCTGGACCCCAGGCTGCACGCCGAAGCCATCGAGATGATATACCGCACTGCCGCGGTGGGCAAAGATGCCCATATCAGGGTCAACATCGATGCTCTTGACAAAATGTTGAAAGGAGGTGACCGTGACGCTAACGCAAGAACCGCAGCCGCTCCAGTGGCAGTTGCCGCCGGAGCTGGAAGTGGCACCAGACCAGTTGAAGATCAGGCTCGACTTCTATGAAACAACCGTAGTGGCCCACTTCTGCGACAACGGCGTGATCAGCACCCGGGTGGTGTCCGCGCGCGACGTCGCTATGGCTCTGCTGGGGGAGACTAACCTGATAAGCGGGCTGCTGCCGCGCGAGACGCTGTGCTGGGGGCCCGGCCAGATTGCACTCTGGGTGGAGCCCCGCGTCTGGCCCATAGCTCTCATGACTGAGCCATTCAAGCCCCCGCGCCGGATGAGGCTGCCCATGCCGGGCCTGATTTTCGTCTGCCGCCCAGGGCAGCCGCCGTATGTCTATGCGGCCAAGAAAAGGCCACATGATATGCAGGCAATTGTCTACTATGCGCCGTTGTTCAACACCTACAAGGACGGGCGCACCTGCGCCGGCACTCATAAGTATCCTGATAAGCTCGAGGATATCCCGAAGTCCTTCTTTATCAGCTTTTTTACGCCGGCTGCCGACACCACGAACCGCTCCACGAAATACCCCGATAACCTGCTGAAATTGTGGGAAGAGCTCGACGGCAAGACGAAATACCCCTATGACGACCTGGTGCCGATGTGTCGGCTGCAGGCTATCTTCGGCAAGAGGTCGGGCCTGAGCAACAGACTGGTTGAGAATTTGCCTGTGTATGAACCTGGAGATCTAGAAGATGAATAAATACTAGAAAGTAGGCAATGCCATGGATGTCTATTGTCCAAGGTGTGGAGAACCGTACGATCTCTACTATATCCAGCATGAGATTACCACGGAAGAGCGTAAGGACTTCTGGGCAGGAAAAGGCTGCCAGTCCTGCAGGGGGAAAGAGGTCGCAAAAAGGCCATTCAGAGCACAGATAAGTGCGGTCTTACGTGATGTGCTGGGCGATGATGTGGACGGCATAGCGGCTCAGACGGAAGACGCCGAAGCGATGCTGGGCGAAGGGTTCTGGGAGAAGTGATGCAGCCGGTCGGATATCGTTACTTCACAGAGCACGGCCTGGTGGGTGAGCCTGGCCTGTACTACGATTACGTGGTCGGTGCTAACGGGGTGTTCATCCGTGCCGAGAACCGCTTTATCAGCGCCACTATATGTGTGGGAGACGCCCATATCCGCGGCCTCAAGCCTATAGATACCCGGGTTGTGCTCAAATGCGGCAAGATACCTTGGCGTATTTACCACCTGGCGATATCGACGCTGACGGCCGACGCTCTGCATGAGCATTATCTGGCCGTGGTGTGGCAGGATGGCTCATATCATCTCAAAATGCCACCGCAAGAATCCGGAGAATGCTGGGTTAAATTTGAACCTTTGCCAGATAGGGTGATGGAATTCCACAGCCACTGCCTGATGAGAGCATTCTTCAGCATGACCGATTACAACGATGAACAAAGCCTGGCGATCTACGCCGTGGTAGGCAAGCTCGACCAGCTAATACCGGAAACCGAGGTGCGAGTCGGCGTCTATGGATATTACGAAAAGCTGAACTTAAACGAGGTGTTTGGCGATGTATAGGCTAACCAATCGGCTGCGCCCTAATTATATTAGAGAGGACTTCGTAGTAGCCGTCATCGGATGCGGCGGCACCGGCGGCTTCGTCGCTGAGGGCCTGTGCCGGCTGCTGCCCGAGGATATGGTTGTGCTGCTCGTCGACCATGACCGTGTTGAGCAGCACAACCTCGTCAGGCAGAACTTTTACCCGAGCGAGCTGGAACAGTTCAAGAGCCAGGCGCTGGCCCGCCGCCTCAGCGAGAGGTTCCGCCGCCGCATAGCTTATATCACCACTCCGATATCGACTCTTCAGGAGCTGCCTGAGCTGGTCATCGGCTGCGTAGATAACGGGCTGGCACGCCGGGATATCGCCGAGAGGATAGCCGAGAAGTCCAATCCACCTTACAGTGTGTACCGCGGCTGGTGGGTCGACGCCGGCAACGGCAGTAACTTCGGCCAGGTGCTGGTGGGCAACTGCCCGGCGAGCCAGATCAGGAAGTCCTTTGAGTCCGAACATGAGATATGTTACGCCCTGCCGCTGCCCACGGAGCAGCGCCCGGAGCTCTTGCTGCAGCTGCCGCCGGCGCCCGCCTGCGCCGAGGCGGTGGCCCTGGATGAGCAGAGCCCGGTGATAAACCAGGGCATGGCCTCGCTGGTGCTCCAAGTGGTCTACAGGATACTGGTGGGCAATTGTCCCTGGATGCAGCTCAACCTGGACATGGAAGCGGGCACGCTGGCGCCTGTGCTGGCGACGCCTGAGAATGTGGCCAGAATGACGGGGATAAATATTAGGAGTCTGATTTTTACCGAGAAAAAAGAGAGGAGGTGAGTTATGGCATCCGAGATTAAAGTGGTCATTCTGCTAAAGGAGAATCGGGCGATTGTCGGCGTACAATCTCCGGATTGCGACCCCATTTTCTCCACAGTAGAAGGAGACATGGTGACCATCGCTGCCGAGTTGCCGGGGCTAGTAGAGTCCGCTCAGGTGAAATTCACGGCGGCACCTAAGAATCCTCCCAGCAGTCTTCCTAAACCAGAGCCTGCGCCGGTGTCGACCGGGGCTGCGAGGACTGCCAGCGCGGGCCCGGCTAAGGCTAAGGACGCGACACGGCCCAGCATGTTCTAGCTCTGTTGATGGTGAGCTTAGCGAACCATGTAATGCTGCCGGCATGGGCAACCTGGTAGCTACAAATCTGCCCGGAAAGGAGGTGATAAACGATGGAGATACAAGTATTAAAATTCAGGAGTGCGCTGGGTTTACTCGACTCGGTTATCCCCAGGAAGTCGAAGAAAACGCCCGAAATTCTAGCCAATGTGCACCTCAAAAACGGGCAGATCATAGCGACGGATTCCATGAAGGCTGTAGCTATTGAAATGCCGGAGCTGCAGGGCGAATGCCTCCTGCCGTATGATGAGGTTACCAAGCTTCTAAGGTACGTGCCCGGCAGTGAAACCCTGCACATTGAGCAGGACCATGGCAGGATCCGGCTGGCCTGGGAAAGCGGCAAAGCAGCTTATGATGCCCAACCCATCGAGGATTACCCTGCGCTGCCGCAACTGGTCGACGTGCTGATAAAGCAGACCGTCAATGGTGAGCACTTGGTATCAGGTCTGCTCTCTGTAGTCGACTACTGCGCACCTGAGAGCGACAAGAGGCCTGTACTTCAGGGGGTAATGGTGCTTCTGGGCGACCCGGTGGAAGTGGTAGCTTCAGACGGATACCGGCTGGCTGCTCAGAAGCTGCCCCTCTCTATCCCTTCGGTGAATGATAACACCAGGAGCGTTATCATCCCGCAGGATACCGTGTACCTGCTAGGGGAGCTGTGGAAGAAGGCGCCGAGGAACAACCGGAACGCGGGCAACGTAGTTGACCTGGTGCTGCCCAGGTTGGAGATGGACCTGGAAGTGGATGCCTCCAAGATCAAGGTGCACTTCGGCATAGTGAGTTTGTACGGCAAGCGCATCGAGGGCACGCCCCCCAGCTACCAGCAACTGGTGCCGGACTATGAACCAACGGTGCAGGTATACGGCCCTGACCTCGAGCTCGCCCTGCGGCGCGTTCAGGTGAGCGCCTCGGAGAAAAGAGCGGCGCTGCGCATGGTCTGGGACGCGGGGATAATGACGCTCTCCGACGTAATGGGAAACATTGAGAGTAAGTTCCCTGCTCAAACCTTCAGTGCCGGTAAATATGCCGTAGAGGTTGCCTTTATCCGGGAGTACATCCGCGGCAAAAGCGGGCTGATAACCATATGCACCAGAGACCACAAGAACCCCATGCTGCTGCGGCACCTCAATTCACCCACAGTCGTGCTCATGCCCAGGATTATATCCTGGCCGGATGAGCCGCCTCCGGAAGACGGGGTTGCAGTTGCGGCTGGCAACGGCCCAAGCGATAAAGCGACTGCTGTCGATGCTCCTGAGGAGGAAGATTCCTCTGAAGGAAACGGAGAAGGTGCGCCGGGTGATGAAGAGGAAACTGAGACCACAGCTACCGAACCGGCGGCCTGATGATTGCGGGGGCTGGGGGACATCCCCCAGCCCCGCCTTGTTCCTGAAAGGAGCGGTAGTTCTATGATGCACGATAAAAGAGTATTCCTAGTCACCGAGGTGAGCAGCGTCGAAGAATTGGCAGACAAGCTCACAAATTACACCTGGACATGCTGCACAGGTTGGCGTCTGGGCAAGCTCCTCTTTCTCAATGATGCTACTTGTGCGGATGGCGCCCAGGAGTACGCGGTTATCCTGGATGGAGCTGAGCAATTCCAGATCGAAAGTATCACCTTCAGTTGGTGCAAGCCTCCCGAGGCTATCCAGCATATCCGGCAATGTATCGAATACGCCGAAGGCAGGGCAGAGCCGCCCATGAGATGGCCTATCAAGATACGAACCGACCATGGTAAAAAGTGTTATCTCTGCAATTAGAGGGGAACTATGTCTAGAGGTAAACAGAAATATCCTTTCCGCTCCGATGACTACCCCATGTTTGACGATTACGGTGGGTCATCGGAGAAGATAACCGCCCTTGTCGAGCACTTCAAAGCCAAATGGGGCATGAAGAATGTGCCGCGCTACGCTATCACCGCTCAGGCCCAGAGGCTGAAAAAATCGAGGATTAAAGAGCCGTTCTGGACTGAAGCGAACGTTGAGATACTGCATGATTGCTATGGCCGGATTCCCGACAGGACTCTTTGCAAAAAACTCAACAGAACCCGGGTTAGCATAGTCCTCAAAGCTAAAAGGGAGCATATCAACCGGAAAATCAACATCCTCACCTCGAGATCCGTTGCTGAGATATGCGGCATACCGGATTCGCACACCGTGGTTAGGTGGATCAAAAAGGGCCTGCTTAAGGCCAAGAAGTCCCCCACTCACTGTGGCGTCAATCTCATGTGGAACATTGATGATAACTCGCTGGCCCAGATGCTCAAGAATCACCCCTGGCTCGCCTATCTTCCGGATATGCCGGACTCTTACTATAGGAGATTAGTTGAGCACCAGTGGCAACGAGACCCCTGGTTTACTCGGCAGCAAGTTGCCCAGATGCTGGGCATAAAGGCCGACTATCATCTGCTGAGATACATCAAGAGAGGATGGCTGAAGGGTGAACTAGTGCCCGGCGGACGGCATAGTAATACCAGGTGGATGTTTAGAGCGAGCTGGGTGATGGACTTCCTGGAGAACGACCCCCGCCAAACCTATCATCGGAAGCTGTTGTCTCTGACCAAAAAGGGTAAGCACCTTCTCCTCGAGCAGGCGCCAGTACAGCTCTATGGCGTATGGCTACTAATATGCCCCAGGTGTAGCAAGATTGTTTCAGTATCAGCCCCGCCGAGCCGGAAGTGTAAATATGCTCCTGGTGTTATGGAAGCCTACCTGGCTTCTCTGGATGGCAACGCTGAGTGTATTCACGGCAAATTCGTTGAGCTCGCAATCTAACCTGTTCGGGAAAGGGGGTGATCGTGTGAGGATAGTTGCACATCATACTACATATTTTTTGTCAATGGCTCCGGTTAATTATCTTCCAATTGCTATCCAGTGGCGGGCGGCCCCATGCCTCAGTTTCCCTGGTTCCCAAAATAGCAGACAGATA
>JACWAE010000042.1 GCA_014874385.1 Dehalococcoidia bacterium
ATATACCATTTGCCTGCGCCCGATGCCCCTGAGGCGTCATCGCTTAATCGCTAATAGTGCTGGCTTGTCCGGCATCAGCAAACAGGGACACGATAGAGCGGTTGGTCGAGTAACAATCGCTTGCATTGTGCAACTGGTGCGAGCTTCCACAATTTGCTTGGGTGGTCCATGAGGCAGGCATCCGATGGTTGCCAACCTGGGTGCCTTTTGGCTATAATCAAGCAAAATGCTTAGGTACCGAGGCTAAAGGCTAGGTTAAAGGTGTTCTGCCTAAATTTTACGGTACCGCCCCCTAAACGCCTCAGATTTTGACTACAGGGCTTATGACAGGGGTGCCTTGTAGTGTTTCATGCTGTCACCTCTACTTTGAAGCTAAAAGGTATAGGTGTTACGTTGCTCATGTTACTGAAATTGCATATCCTGATGCCCATGTCGTGTCGGGCGGTAAATTCCAACCCCTGTCGGTTCAGGTCACCGGGAGTGTAGCCGGCATTCCATGCGCAGTCGCTTTTATTGCACTTCAGGAACTTAACCCCGTAAATCTCTATAGTATCCATGCCCTCAGGTAATACCTCATCAACATTATACACTATGAATTCTGCAATTGAATATTTTAATTTCTGCACTCACTGATAGTGAAGTAGCATTTGCTGTGAGGTGCTTTTATGGTATTATACGCATCACCCGTAAGAGGGTATTGTAGCGTATGCTAAAATAGATACATTATGAAAATAACCATATTGTTCGATTCTGGCCTTGGGTTCTGGGAAATCGAGCAGGCGGTATGTTTAGAAGGAGAGCCTGAACACAGAGGTATGAGCACTGTGGAGAAGGAGACAAAATGATGATAGAGAAAAAACGCCGGACTTTCATGTCCTTTAGCATGTTTGTAGGTTTGGTATTAATACTGCTCGGTGTCGTCCTGTTTCTTTTGACGCAGGATGTGTTATCTTACAGAGAGGTATTGGCCTATTTCCTCTTGGGGCTGGGGGCTATTTTCTTCATAGGTGTGATGGCGCGATACGCTCAGCCTAGCCGCCGTTCATTCATGTGGTGCCGGATCACCACCAGCCTGGTCATACTCTCTGCCGGTGGCGCTGTTCTGGGCGGCATCGGAGAATGGTGGCCTTTGATTGTTATCCTGGTGGGTGCGGGCCTATTGATAAACACTTTGCTGAGAAGGTGAAATCGAGGAGGCTGCCATGGGTTTCTTTGCTATTCCTACCGCTTGCGCCGGGTTTTTTCTCAGCTCCTGGATTACCATGATATTCTGGGGCATTATAGCTCCCGATTTTAACGTGAAGACCATAGGCTATCCCATGGCTATGCTCATCACCATCGCAGTCTGGCTTGTTATCGCCCCCTTAGCCGCCGCTATCGCCAAAAAGAGCAAGTGGCGGTAGGGCAGGGCTGTTAGCTCTCCTCTATAATTATCCGTATTATAGTATCGCCCTTGTATAGCCAGGATTACCCCTCCCTGTCCCCGTGGGGTCTTCTTACTGGGCCACAAAGCCCGGTATCACCCTATGGAATGTGGTGTTGGTGAAGGCGTTTGAGTGGGTGTTGGCGTGTGCACAGGTGTTGGTGTCGGCGTCTCGGCGGCGCTACTGTATCCCCCGACCAGCAAAGCTATCAAGGCCAGAAATAGTATGGAGAATTTCCTCATATCACTCACCTCTTTGAAAGAGGATACAATCCCACGGGGAGGCATGTCAATGGATTTGAATCTGTTGCGTTGGAGTTGCCGGTGATTTATACTAAGCCAGTGAGGGAGCGGTTGAGTCCCGGTGGGCTCCGCGGGCTTCAAACCCGTTGAAGGGCATTAATAATGTCCTCGGTGGGTTCGACCCCCATCCGCTCCCGCCACTGTTTTCGCTGCTTCCACTTTACTGCTCAGATATTGCGACATTTCGTTATTGCATGGTTGGAATGTATCGCTGTAGAATATCGCAAGAATAGCATAACCTGATAGTAGAAATCAGTGCCAGGTGAGGGAGAGGTGAGCAGTGAAAACAGTTGTATCGGTTAGCGACTTCCATATCCATGACGATTCCAGGCTGGAAAAGATAGAGAGATTTAGCCGGGAAATGGATGTTTTGAGACCGGACGTCATTGTCTTCCTGGGCGATATCGGTGACCCCTGGGAAGCGACGTGGGACAAGATAAGAAGTACACAGTCCTGGAAGGTGCTCGGTGAGCTGGGCCTGCGCCGACGTGAACAGGGACTAAATACTGTCTGGATTAATCGCAACCATGACTACTCGGCGAAACGAGGCTATCTTTCCGGAGTCCGCCTATCGCATCGCCCCCGTCGTGTTGATGGCTTCATCTTCATGCACGGCTGGGAATTCGACTGGATTTGGAACGGATTCGATATTATCTGGAATATACCTCTGCTGCCCGGCATCTCCAGAGTTGCCTACTGGCTGTCATCCACATTCCCTCGGTTCTCGATATGGTTGTGGGCCCGGCTGAGGGTTTTACCGGGCCTTAAAAAAGAGACCCCGTTTCAACAGAAGGCCGGTGGGCCTGGGCATGATTGGAATAGGCATGTCGAACTGGTTCATCTCCGGGCCATGGACTACGCCAAACGGAGAAAGGTCAGTCTGGTCATAGGCCATACACATTGCCCGGGTATCTGCGAGGAACT
The DNA here is from genome assembly GCA_014874385.1 of Dehalococcoidia bacterium. Lineage (GTDB taxonomy): Bacteria > Chloroflexota > Dehalococcoidia > SZUA-161 > SZUA-161 > JACWAE01. Next base: position 2,651 of record JACWAE010000042.1, read on the forward strand.
CCTGGCAGACGACGGAGACATGGTGGACTCCTTTTCATTCTTGTATATAAAAGACGGTAAGTGGGAGTTGCGGACAATTTAGCCTGCCCATCCGCTCCTGCCGTTTATCTGCTTTCTATCCCCAGCACCCGCTCGTCACCCACCCGCCGCGTGACTTTCTCCTGGTCGAGATGCTCCAGCAGGGCCTGCGCATACTTGCGGCTGGTGTTGAACATATCCCGCGTCTCGGCCAGTGTTATCTTCCCCTTCGACTTGATGTGAGCCACGATTTTTCTAACCATCTCATCGTATGTGGATGCGGCGAACACTACGCTGTCGCTTACCTTGACTACCCGGCGCTGTTTGATGAGAAGGTTGAGCAGTTCGGGCTCGGGCATGAGGTCGCTGGGCGGGGCATAGGGGTTTCGAGCCAGCAATTGCAGATAGGCATCTACCTTCGCTTTCTGCTCCCTGCTGAGCTGGATCTGGTGGGAAGGCAGGCGAACTGCTGCACCTTCCTCGACAAGGATGCCATCGTCGAGAAGTTTACGCAGGGTGGGGGCGAAGGCGGCGGGGGATAGCTGCAGCCTGCTGCCAAGCTCTCCTCTAGGCATCCCCGGCCGTGTCGCGAATCTGTGATGGTAATCCTGCACTATGGCTTTCACCTTCTCCAGCAGATTCCCCCAGCCCGAAGCGTTGTAGAGAAAACGGTGTTCCCCTGAGCCTGCTGCTATTATTTCTTTCTCTTTGATGAGGGCTTCTATAGCAGGCTGTGCCTCGCTGGCAGGGAGCCCGCAATTGAGGAGCAGTGTGCCTATCTCCTGCGGCTGATTTGCTTCCAGCGTCGCTACCAGAATTTCGGGTGTCGTGCCTTTTTCTTTGTTCTCCAGGCTCTGAATCAGTGCGGGCCGATAGCGGCGGTACCGCTTAGTGTGGATTTCAATTATCTCACCTCCGCCGAGGGTATCCTGAGGGGAACGGATTACGAAGCGGTCTCCTTTAATCACTGCTACCGGCTCTGACAGGAGCAGTTGCGCCCAGGATGTCTCTCCGGGCTTCAGCTCGTCTTTCTCCAGCAGGCGGACTTTAGCCATAACCTCGCTGGTTCCGCTGTGAACACTTACGGTGGCGTTGTGACGCAGGGGATGATGCAGTGAGGAAAGCAGGCTGAGTTTGACGTTCAACATCGTGGTAGGAACAAGCCAGCCCGGGTTTGTCAGCACGTCTCCGCGCTTCAGTTGAGTGGTGGCGATGCCGACCAGGTTAGCTGCAACCCGGCTGCCAGGGGCTGCGGTATCTATGTGAGTCTTGTGAGTCTGCAAACCCCTGAGGCGCGACTTCAAACCGGCAGGGACAATCTCAACCTCCTGCCCTGCACGGAGCGAGCCGTCCAGCAATGTCCCGGTGACTATTGTTCCCGCACCTGCTATGGTGAAGACGCGGTCTATGGGAAGCCTGGGCCGGCCCGTGTCCTTCTTGGGTTGCATGGAGCTTAGAAGCTGGTCGATAGCGGCAACAAGCTCGGGCAGTCCCTCACCGGTTACGGCGGACACTGCGATGATTGGTGCGCCGGAGATGGTGGTTGGCGCTATCAGCTCCTCTATATCCATCTTGACCAGGCTCAACCACTCTTCGTCAACCAGGTCTTTTTTAGTGATGACTACGATGCCCTTTTTTATTCCCAGCAAATCGAGAATAGCCAGGTGCTCTCTGGTTTGAGGCATCATCCCTTCGTTGGCGGCGACGATGAGCAGGGCCAGGTCTATTCCCCCCACGCCGGCCAGCATATTTTTGATGAAGTGCTCGTGCCCCGGGACATCGACGATGCCTACTTCACGGCCGCTGGGCAGTCGCAGCCAGGCGAAGCCGAGGTCGATGGTCATGCCCCGTTCCTTTTCCTCTCGCAGGCGGTCGGGGTCTATTCCGGTCAGAGCTTGTACCAGGGCGGACTTGCCGTGGTCGACATGGCCCGCAGTGCCGAGCACAAACATTAAATTTCCCCTTTTGCCCTTAAATCGGCAACTGCACTGCGAAGCGCCTGTAGAACCGTCTGGTCTTCTTCGGGCAGGACGGAGCGTGGGTCGAGGAGCAGGACATTCTCGCTGATGCGCCCCACTAACGGAGGCTCCTGGGTCCGCAGCTTTTGCGCAAATTTTTGTGCTATGCTTTGCTGTTTCGCTTTGCTCTGTTTACCGATGGCGACGAGCCTGGTGGGCAGAGTTCCTCCGGGCAGGCTGCCGCCCCCTATCATGCTCTCTCCCTCAACCACTCTGGCCAAATCGCCGAACTCCCGGGCCCACACTTTGGCCCGTCTCTCGATATCTTCCAGCGGCATAGATATCATGCGCCACACAGGGATAGCCTTCAATGCTTCGTCTTTCAGGTAGGGGATTAAGGTAGCCACCAGCCCCGCCAGCCTTATCTTGTCAGTACGCACGGCCCGGGCCAGGGGGTGCTTCTTGAGTTTATCGACGAGCTGCTTTTTCCCGACTATAATCCCTGCTTGAGGGCCTCCGAGGAGCTTATCCCCGGAGAAGAAGGCCAGCCCCACACCGAGGGCTACGCTTTTCTGCACCATGGGCTCGGGGTCGAGCCCAAACCGAGTGGTGTCGAGCAGACAGCCGCTGCCCAGGTCGTCGAATACAGGGACCTGATATTTGGTTCCCAGCGCTGCCAGTTCCTCCAGGGGGGCCATATCGCTGAAGCCTATTATCTTGAAGTTGCTGGAATGCACGCGCAGCAGAGCCGCGGTGCGGGGAGTTATTGCCTGTTCAAAATCGTGAATATAAGTGCAGTTGGTAGTTCCCACCTCAACCAGCTTCGCGCCGCTTTGTTTCATTACCTCGGGGATGCGGAAGCCGCCGCCGATCTCTACCGACTGACCTCTGGAGACGATGACCTCCTTCTTCTTAGCCAGGGCGGTGAGGCCCAGCAGCACTGCGGAGGCATTGTTATTTACCACCAGAGCGGCCTCAGCGCCGGTTAGCTGGCATAAAAGCTGTTCGACGTGAGTGTTGCGTGAGCCCCTGGTTCCGCTGTCGAGGTCGAACTCCAGGTCGCAGTAGCCCTTTGAGGCTACCTCCATAGCTGCGAGCGCCTCTTTGCTCAGAGGTGCGCGGCCGAGATTGGTGTGAAGTATTACGCCGGTTGCGTTTATGAGATAGCGTGGACGGGGGGATGACAGTGCGTTCGCGCGGGCACGAATCGACTCTGCGATTTCATCAATGGTAGAGGATGGAGCGCCCCGGGCAATGGATGCTCGTTCCTGGTCCAGACGTTGGCGGATGAGGTCTACAAGCAGGTTGTGAGGATATATATCGCCCAGTTGCTTGATTCTGCTGTCGAAGAGCAGCTTATCCACGCTGGGAAGGGAGCGAAATTTATTTTCCATCGTACCTCCCGACATATCTTAGCACATATGAGGGCAATTTCAATCTTGACTGCCAAAGATATTTGGGAGCGCAGAAGTGGGTAGTATAGACAAGAGGCTTAAGCCCCTGGTCTAGCCGTTCGAGGCGGGATGAACCAGCCGTTCCAGAAACTGCTCTACCTCTGCAGGCGATGTCAGGTAATAGCGCGCCGCAGAACGGACTGGCTTCTCTCCTACAAAGATAGAGATGCCGCCGTGCTTCTCTATTACCTTGAATCCATCCTCGTCAGTTGAGTCATCGCCCAGAAATATGGGCAGCAGCTCTTGCTTTGTCTTCGCCTTGCCGTACCTGTCGATAAGCAAGGCTATCGCTTCGCCCTTGTCCCAGTCTACCGCTGGCCTTACCTCGTACACCTTTTTCCCCGAGGTGATCCTGACCTTTCCCAGAGACCGCGCTGTGGCAATGACTCTTTCGAAGATGTTCTTAACCTCTTCGGATTTGCCCTCTTCTACCATACGGTAGTGTACGCTGACGGTAAGGCCTTTGTCCTCGACATGTACTCCTTTTACCGGCGCCATGGCTTTGTTCAATACCTGGTTAATCAGGTGAAACACCGGCCTCATCTCCTCTGCCAGAGGATTGACGAGGCCAATGCCGGGCCCCTCTATTTCCAGGCCATGGTTGCCGGCGTAGATTATCCCGTCGATGCCCACCCTCCGCCGCAAGTCAGCCAGCGCTCTGCCGCTGATGACGCTGACAGTGAAGCGGCTTTGATGCGTTAAATCTCGGAGAAGCTGTCTCGTCTTTTCGGATAAATCTGCTAGCTCCGGGCTTTCAGTAATGGGTGTGAGGGTGCCATCGTAGTCGCAGAGAAGCAGCACGTGTCTTGCCGCTTTGAGGCGCTTGGAAAACTCCTGCCACACGGAGAAAAGATACTGCAACTGTCATTCTCCATAATCAAACTTTAACGGCTTCGAAATAATATTAGTTTTCCGTTTGTATCTATAGAATAAATGATAGGATACAATTTAGCAATCGTCTTATAGCTTCGGAGCGGTGTAGCCTTTCGCTTTTGGGTGTTGCTCACTTCTCCATCCATAGTTTTTCTCTGGTGATATGGATTTCATAACAACCGGTCTTTTTCGCCGATTTATAGGGAAGCTGGAACGCCTTGAGTACCCTGATCACGCTATCTCGGGCAGCAGCCCTATCGACCAGAACAACAATCGTCTCCCCCTGTTTTGCCAGGCGGATGGCTTCGATCGTCATCTGGCGCGGTCTGGGGCAGGGTATGCCTCTCGCATCCACGGTTATGTGCATTTTGGATTCTGGCTACTTCTATGGCGGCGCCAGTCGCTCCGCGTGGGAGTAAACGGATAGTCGGTTGCCGCGCACATAGCCGATCAGTGTAATGCCCGATTTTTCGGCTAGTGAAATCGAACGGTCTGTAGGGGAGCTGCGGGAAACGATGATCGGAGTTCTCATTCTTGCCACCTTCGATAGCATCTCCGAGGAGATGCGGCCGGTGGTAAGCAGCAGCTTGTCCTCGGTGGGCAGCCTTGATAACAGGCATTCGCCCATAATCTTATCCAGGGTATTATGTCTGCCTATATCCTCGGCGACTACCAGTACATTGCTGTTATTGCAGAGCGCGGAGGTATGCACGCCTCCGGAAAATCGATATAGTTCCGCTCTCTCGTTCAACTGCTTCATCAGTGAGAACACTTCCTCAGGCTTGACCGTAACCTGGGATTCTACCTTCTGCACCTCTGTTGCGAAGCTCACCCCGCCTCCACAGCCGGAGGCCAGGGTGCGCCGTGTCGGCGGCGTATATCCCGGTTTGCTCAGCCTGATATCGGCCAGCGAGTCCTCCTCGCATACCCGCATGCTTGCCACATCGCTCATGCTTGAGATTATGCCCTCCGAGTAGAGGAACCCCAGGACGAGGCAGTTCAGCTTGGTCGGGGTGCACAGAATGGTCACCAGTTCCGTGTTATCTATGTAGATGGTTAACGCCATTTCCTTCGGCACAGCGGTTGACGCGCTGGCCCACTTTCCCGAGGAAAAGGAGCTATATTTTATATCAGGCGCAGCGCCCTGTATCATTGAGTCTTCGTTCAACATTCCACCCTCTTAGCTTCATTATAATAAGATTCTCTTTCGTCATTCTATCTTTGGTGTGGTGTGACGTCAAGGATTGTGTGGAGGCGGATGAAATCTTCTCCTAAAATTTTTGTCCCCGACGCTCATCGTACAATTGTATCGCAATCTTATACCTGTTATAATATGGCGGCTGTTTACGGAAGGAGACGACTTTAAGTATGCTGGCAAAGGTGAAAACTGCTGCGGTAGTCGGTCTTGATGCTCAAGAGGTTGAGGTAGAGGTTGATATTCTGAGCGGCCTACCTGCCGTGAACATAGTTGGCCTGCCCGATACTGCGGTTCAGGAGGCCAGGGAAAGGGTGCGCTCGGCTGTCAGGAACTCGGGGTGTCATTTCCCTATGAGGAGGATAACGGTAAACCTTGCCCCTGCCGACCTCAAAAAAGCCGGCCCCGCCTATGACCTTCCCATTGCGGTGGGCATCATTCTCAGTTCGGAGCAGGTCGCGGTGGATGCCTCACAGATGCTTTTCCTGGGTGAGCTCTCCCTCGATGGCAGCCTGCGTCATACTCACGGCATTATCTCTATGGTCGGTTTGGCTAAAGATAAGGGGATATCCACGGTTTTCGTCCCTGCCGCAGATGCCAGAGAAGCTTCTCTGATTAAAGGTGTGACAATTATCCCGGTCTCCTCTTTAGCTCAACTCGTCGGGCATCTCCGCGGGGTAGAGTCTATTTCAAGCTGTGTGGCAGGTGATATCACGCTTGAAGTGACTGAAGAATTTTCCTCATTGACCAATCTTTCGCTCATCAAGGGCCAGGAGCATGTGAAGCGCGCATTGGAGGTAGCCGCTGCTGGCGGGCACAACCTGGTGATGAGCGGCCCGCCGGGGAGCGGCAAAACTCTGCTGGCACGTTCGTTGCCATCCATCCTGCCCCAGATGGACATCGAAGAAGCCTTAGAGGTCACCAAGATTTATAGTGTGAGCGGGCTTCTTCCCCAGGACACACCGCTTATCAGGCAGCGCCCGTTTCGGGCACCGCATTATACTATATCCCATGCCGGGCTGGTCGGCGGCGGCCGCTGGCCCAGGCCCGGTGAGATAAGCCTGAGCCATCGCGGTGTTCTCTTCCTCGATGAGCTTCCCGAGTTCGGGCAAACCGACCTCGAGGTCTTGCGTCAGCCCCTGGAAGATAAGGTGGTGACTATCAGCCGCGCCCAGGGCAGCGTTACCTTTCCGGCGAACTTCATGCTGGTGGGGGCGATGAATCCCTGCCCGTGCGGCTATTACGGCGATCCGGTGAAGCCATGCACCTGTTCTCC
>JACWAE010000043.1 GCA_014874385.1 Dehalococcoidia bacterium
ACGATAGGGTCGGCAATAGTGCGTCCTGTTAGCAAAATGATCGCGCCGGCAGCAATCACTCCTATAGACGATAAGGTGTCGCTCAACATATGTAAGAACGCACCCTTAACATTCAGGTTGCGCGTCCTTCCGAACCGCAGCACCGAAATGCCAGCCACATTGGCCACCAGACCGACTGCCGCTACAATGACCATCAAGCCACCATGTACTTCGGGTGGCGCAACAAGGCGGTGATAGGCTTCGTAAAATATATAGCCGCTGACCAGAATTAAAATGACCCCATTGGTCAAAGCGGCCAGGATTTCAGCCCTGTAGTAGCCATATGTTTTTGTTTGAGTGGCTGGCCTCTTAGCCAGGTTAAGTGCAAAAAAGCTCAAGCCCAGGGCCAGCGTATCTGTGAACATGTGACCGGCGTCGCCGACGAGGGCCAAGCTGTTACTTATCAGACCACCTGCCAGTTCAACCACGGTCATCGACGCTGTAATAAAGAGTGCGATCAATAGCCGGCGCTGATTGGAGCTTACTAGCAAATGGGCCCCATGGGCTTGCTCAGTCATTTTACTTCTATTCTATATTCCCTCACCGTTGCTGAATGTTTTCTCTATCTCTGTAATCATGCTTTCCAACTCTCCCGGGGCAACCTCTATGCCTTTCGACGCCTCAAGTTTCCTGATACGCTCTTCCAGACTGTGCTGTTCTTTCAATATCAACCTGATAGCCTCGCTGAAAGGGTCGGGCAATTTATTGTGCTCCAGGGGCATCGCCGCTGTCTTTTGACGGTCTTCCACCACGCGGCCCGGTACCCCAACCACAACAGCCCCCGGGGGTACAGACCCCACGACAACCGAGTTGGCGCCGATGCGGGCTCCATCCCCCACCGTGATCGGGCCGAGCAATATCGCCGCTGAGCCGATAACCACATTGTTGCCGATGGTAGGATGGCGCTTCTTCTTCTCTAGTGTTGTCCCCCCGAGGACAACCCCTTGATATATCAGGACATCATCCCCGATCTCCGCTGTTTCGCCGATGACTACTCCCATGCCATGGTCGATGAAAAAGCGACGGCCTATTTTCGCTCCGGGATGAATTTCAATCCCTGTTACAAAACGAGCGCAATGGGAGAGTGAACGCGCCAGAAAATAAAGCTTGTGCTGCCAAAGCCAGTGTGCCAGGCGATGACTCCACAAGGCATGTAATCCAGGGTATACAAAAACAACTTCCAATATATTCCTGGCCGCAGGGTCCTCAGCGAAAACGGTCCTGATGTCCTCCCTCAAGGTCTCGAACAAGTCAACCACCTCCCCACAGTGGCTTATTCTTTGAACAGCCAGGTAGACAAATAGCGTTCGCCGGTGTCAGGCAGAACAGCTACAATGAGCTTGCCCTTGCTCTCGGGCCTCTTCGCTACCTCTACAGCCGCCCATGCAGCCGCGCCTGAGGAGATTCCCACCAATATCCCCTCCTCCTTAGCCAGCCTTCTGGCCATTATACCAGCATTTTCGTTAGTAACCTTGATAATCTCATCAACCAAGTCCATTCTTAGTACATCGGGTACGAAACCAGCACCGATTCCCTGAATCTTGTGAGGGCCCGGCTTACCCCCGGAAAGAACGGGAGAATCAGCGGGTTCCACCGCTATGGCTCTAAATTCCGGCTTTCTCTTTTTGATCGCCTCTGCCACACCGGTGACCGTTCCCCCCGTCCCCACGCCAGAGACCAGAATGTCAACCTTACCATCCGTATCCCTCCATATCTCCTCCGCCGTAGTCTCTCTATGGATTCGAGGATTTGCCGGATTCGTGAACTGCTGAGGCATAAATGAATTGCGGACATCAGCCACCAATTCCTGTGCCCTTCTCACTGCCCCCGACATTCCCTCTCCTCCCGGCGTCAAGACCAGTTCAGCCCCGAAAGCGCTCAGCAGTTGCCTGCGCTCCAACGACATCGTATCAGGCATAGTCAAGATAAGCCTGTATCCCCTGGCAGCGCAGACAAAGGCCAGAGCAATTCCGGTATTGCCGCTGGTAGGCTCTATGATGACCGTATCCTTGCTGATTAGCCCCCTCTGCTCTGCATCCCGTATCATGGAGATACCTATCCTATCCTTCACGCTGCTGCAGGGATTAAAGGACTCCAGTTTTGCCACCACATCCGCCTTCGCTCCTTCGGTTATCTTATTCAGCCTGACCAGCGGCGTATTTCCGACTAACTCTGTTATAGAGTTCGCAATCTTTGCCATTTACCCCTCCCTCTCTTAACAGCCACCAACTCTGCTATCCTTCTTGTCATAGATAAATAGCCAAGCTGGCTCGCCCGCAAGGCAGAGGTTCAGCACACCAAGGAGCGAGCCCAGCTTAATCATCGGGAAATACTCCCAAATAAAGTCAAGGACGGAACAAGCTCACGGTGATTTTGCCTTGACCTCCGCTGCCCTCTTTTTACGTATAGCGGCCCAAACTGCCAAAAGAGCGATTCCTACGAGAATCATGAACACGCCAATTACGATAACCGCTTGAGTGAAACCAAGAGCAAAAACCCCCATGTAGAGGTAGTTCTCCATATTCAAAGCCTGCGTGTAGGACAACATTGCTTCGCCAACAGTCATGCTAGGATTCGGTGGATACGGGTTGGGATTTGTCGGGTCGTAACGCCCGTTAGTACCATACTTCAACAGGTCTTCATAAGTCGCGGCAATTGAGTGTCTATGCTCCTTAATTGTGTCGGCAGCCGTTTGAGCTGTTGCTGCCGAATCTATATAGCCAGTCTCGTTCCCTCCAAAGATAGAAACCGGCACCTTCTCTGATGCCATTTGATCCTGGATATAATAGGTCTTACTTACCCCCATGTAAATGAACACTATGCCTATGACTATGGCCGCCACAGCCATGATCATCACTATCCTCGACAGCGGCATATATTTCTTTAACATGCTTTGCCTTTCCTCCATTTCTTTTTACTTGTAGATACCCTTCGCTGCTTAACCTTTTGATATATCACTACATCCCCTCCGCCATCCTCCTTTCCCGGTTATCAACCACCTGATAATATTTAGTACACAACCTGTTGGCTAACGAGTTCTTTCCCCCGAGCTACCAGCTCAGCCAGCGTGACGCTTTCCAGAGAGCTCAGCAGGCTCTGCTGCGTCTTAACCCAGGTCTCATGTATAGGGCAGATGCTCTGCCTGGGACATTCGCCCGGCAATATCAAACAGGCATTCAGAGCTATAGGGCCGTCCATAGCTTCAATAATCTGCCTCATATTGATCTCACCCGGAGGCCTGGATAGGGCGATACCACCGGCCGGGCCCCGATGAGCGCGCAAGAGCCCTGCCTGGACAAGGCGCTGTACGATTTTAGGCAGGAATACTTTGGGGATACCCTGGTGTTCAGCAACCGCTTTGGTCGTCTCTTGAGCTTTGCCTTCAGACGCAGCTACATCCAGCATGGCCCTGATAGCATACTCAGCGCCCCTGCTTATAAATGGCATAAGTCCAGTCCTTTGGAATAATTAAGGTCTACTTAGTCATATTTATACAATATCTGGTCATCTTTGTCAAGCAGGCTTCAGCCTTTAGAAATAGCAGCTTAGTCCTCTTCAGCATTTCCCTCTCCCGCACCAGGAGAAATAAGACTCTGTACGTCTCCCTCATACCCTGCTTGCAGGGTGTTATTGGCTGCTAGAGAACTGAAGTACCACGACGGAAGTGCATCATGAATAGTACATGATTGGGATTGTCATATCCCTTTAACCCCGAGCACAATATATGCAGGGAGGTGTACCATTAGTACTTCTCCCCGACCAACTGGAGAAAACCACTACTTAAGCTGAACGAAGGTGTGCTAATGTTTGAGATGGGTAAGGATATGTTGAATCAAACTCTAAGGTCGCGGCTACCGAAGCGCGTAGGGAGGCTTGACGAGCTCGCCCATAACCTGTGGTGGAGCTGGCATCAGCAGGCGCGCGACTTGTTCAGGATTCTGGATTACCCTACGTGGAGAGCCAGCGGCCACAACCCGGTCAAGCAGCTTCGCGACATCAACCCAGATAAGTTGAAGGCTGCCGCCAGCGACCCCGCCTTCCTCACGCTGTACGACTTCGTTATATCAGCCTTCGATGCCGATATGTCAGCCCGGGATACCTGGTTCAGGTCTAATTATCCAGGCCTGCTGCCGGGTCCTGTCGCTTTCTTCTCCATGGAGTTTGCCATCCATAACTCTCTTCCCATTTACGCCGGAGGGCTGGGGGTACTTGCTGGAGATATCTGCAAAGAAGCAAGCGACTCAGGGTTGCCTCTGGTCGGGGTCGGATTCATGTATCCCCAGGGGTATTTCCATCAACGCATCTCCGCCGGGGGCTGGCAGGAGGAGATATACAGGCAGCTAGATTTCACTGAAGCGCCTATCACCTCTATCCTTCCCTCAGAAGGGCACAGAGCGCTGGCTAAAGTTGAGCTGGACAGCAAGTCGCTATCCATTGCGGTGTGGCAGGTTCAGGTGGGTCGGGTAAGTATCTACTTGCTGGATACCGACGTTGAAGAGAATTCTCCGGAGGACCGCCAGTTGTCGGCCCGTCTCTACATAGCTGACAAGGAGTCGCGCATACAGCAGGAGATAGTTTTAGGGATCGGTGGCGTGCGCGTTCTGAGGGCTTTGGGGATTAAACCAGCCGTCTGGCATGCCAACGAGGGCCACACAGCCTTCATGATGTTGGAAAGAGTCAGGGAGGAGATAGAAAAAGGCGCAACTTTTGACAAGGCTCTACAGAGGGTAAGAGCGACCACTGTTTTTACCACCCATACGCCGCTCCCCGCCGGCCACGACGTTTTCCCCGTTCAGCTTGTGGAGAGGTATTTCCATAGCTACTGGGATTCGCTAAGCATAGACCGTGACATGTTTATGAAGTTGGGGCAGCAGAATGGCCTCTGCAATCAGGCTTTCAATATGACTGCACTTGCGTTAGCTACGTCCGGACAGTGTAACGCTGTGAGTCAGCTTCATGCCACAGTTTCACGGAGAATATGGCACGTGCTCTGGCCAGATATCCGGGAGAATGAAGTACCAATCTCACACGTGACCAACGGGATTCATGTCCCCACCTGGGTCGCTCCCGAGTTGGGGCAGGTCTACGAGAAATATTTGGGCAAGGACTGGCTGGAGAAGCACGACGACCCCAAAATTTGGGAGCGTGTGATGGATATCCCTGACGAAGAGCTCTGGACAGTACGAAAGCTTCTAAAACGCAACCTCATGGTTACCATGCGGGAGCGGGCCCGAAAACGCTGGGACAATGTCGAGGTGGCACCGCAGCAGGTGCTGGCAATGGGTGCCTTGCTTGACCCCTGGGTTTTAACCATTGGGTTCGTCAGGCGTTTCGCTGAATATAAACGGCCGGCGCTGATTTTCCATGACATCGAACGCCTGAAGAAAATCATCAACGACGAGTGGCGGCCAGTCCAGGTAGTATTTTCCGGCAAATCTCATCCTGCCGATTTCCAATCCAAGTATCTCCTCCAGCAGGTATACAACCTGGCCACAGACCGGGAGCTTCAGGGTCGTATAGCCTTTGTGGAAGACTATGGCATGCACATGGCGCACTACCTGGTACAAGGAGTAGACATATGGCTAAACAATCCACGCCGTCTTAATGAGGCATGCGGCACCAGCGGCATGAAGGCTTCATTGAACGGTGTGCCAAACCTCAGCGTCCGCGATGGGTGGTGGTACGAAGGATATAACGGAGCCAATGGCTGGGCTATAGGAAATGGCCCCCAAGCATATAGTCCCGAGCAGGAAGACAAAGCCGATGCAGAGGCGCTGTACCGCCTTCTGGAGAAAAAGATTGTGCCGCTCTATTACAACAGAGACAGAGACGGTGTGCCTCATGATTGGATTCGCGTGGTAAAGGAGGCGATTCGCTCAGTTACGCCTAGCTTCTGTGCGCGCCGGATGCTGAAGGAATATGCCAATCAAATATACGTGCCCGCCACCATGTCACCGAAGCAAGAAAAGCCTGAGTAGGCTCTGCCCTCGCTAGCAAAGTCCCCTTACAACGTTGTCTATCCTTGCTGCTCCCTTACTAAAACAAGAGCTTGTTCATCTTTCTCAGTATATATTGACATCATCCCAATATATACTATACTGAGTTCGGAGGTAACAGATGAATACTGGTACTCTGTCTGGCAAGGGATGGGTGGTCATCCCCCAGGAATTGAGGGAACGCTACCACCTCAAGAAGGGTGACAAAGTTCACTTCATCGACTACGGTGCCGTGATGACCATAGTACCTGTTTCCGAGAATCCAGTCGATGAAGCTGCGGGGATGCTGAAAGGCAAGACTTCTCTGACCCGCTCCCTTCTCAAGTCTCGAAAGGAAGAGGCGAGAAAAGCTAAGTAGAATGGAGGCAGTACGCTTTGTTCTCGATAGCTACGCCCTACTCGCCTTTCTCGAAGGTGGAAAGGGGCATAAACAAGTAAGAGAACTTGTGGAAAAGGCTCTCGACGGCCGCTGCCTGTTGTTCCTGAGCATCGTCAATCTAGGAGAGGTACTGTACATCACTGAGCGGGAACGAGGCCTGCCTAAAGCTCAGGAGACACTAGCCCGCATCGATGAACTTCCCATTGAAATAGTTGAAGCCAATCGGAGTCAAACCTTGACTGCCGCCCACATTAAAGCCAAATGGCCTATAGCTTACGCCGATGCCTTCGCCGCAGCCCTAACCAAACTCAAGGCAGCCGCTATTGTCACCGGCGACCCTGAGTTCAGGCAGCTAGAAGCTGCCTATGTCATACCTGTACTCTGGCTTTAAATCACCTGATTAGAATGATTTGAATATTGGGGAGGCTTTAAATGAGCTGGGTTTACCTGATTCTCGCCATTATTACGGAAGTCATAGGCACCGCAGCCATGAAAGAGTCTCATGGTTTCACCAAAGTCGTGCCTTCGATCCTGATGTTAGCTTTCTATGGGCTCGCCTTCGCTTTTCTAACCCTCGCCGTAAAGAAAATCGACGTGAGCACTGGCTACGCGATATGGGCAGGAATAGTAACAGCCCTCGTAGCCACGGTCGGCATCCTTTATTTTAAGGAGCCTGCTACCGCGATAAAGATAGTCTCGATAGCCCTTATTGTGCTCGGCGTGATCGGTCTAACCTTGGCAGAGCAGCATACCGGCGCTGCCTCATGAATATATGTGGTTTAGATTCCCAACTTCTTACGATTCGCCTCAATATGCGCCAGGATGCCATCAACCGCTTTGACTGCATCGGTTTCCACATTCAGTAACCCCCCGGTCACCTGTCTACAGTCCTCGGTCAGAAGTTTGACGAGATTGGGTGCTCCGGTGACCGTGGGCACAGGGTTGACGTATGTATAGAGACCCAGAGCCAGGGCGAATACGGCGTCAATAGTAGCCTTTTGCTCCATGTATTCCGGTGCCACGGCAGCAACAGGCAGATCAGGCATAGCCACGCCGCCCAGAGCGGCTGAAACCGCTGCCAACAGGTCAGCCAGACGCCCTGTATCGGTACAGGTACCATAGCTCAGCACAGGAGGGATATTCAGCTTTGCGCAAAGCCCTTTAAGGCCGGGGCCTGCGAACTCCTTAGCCTCGGGACTGCACAGCCCGGCCACCTGCATGGCTCCGTTGCCGCACCCCATAGACAGCACCAGGATATCTCGCTTAATCAGTCCCTTAGCTACGCGCACGCTGTGCACATCCTGCCCGGAATCCCTCAGCGTAGTGCAAGAGACAAGACCTGCCACCCCACGCAGAGTGCCATCCTTTATAGCTGCCAATAGCGGGGTAAGGCTGCCGCCTAAAGCTTCGAGTATGCTTTCGGTAGAGAACCCCACCACGGCCTCTCTCATCGGCAACCGGGTAACCGGCTCAATAGATGCCCTACGTATCTTGAAGTTATCTACCGCCATCTGAAGTAACAGCGACGCTTGCTCCTCAGCCTTCTCAGGTTCGTAGTTGATCCGTTCTGTAATACCTTCAAAAGCAACTAGCTCGCTCACAGGTATGAGCTTGAACTTATATCTCTGAGCATATAGAGGGTCGATGGGCATAGAGCAATTCATATCGCAGGCGAAAAGGTCCACGCAACCGCTGGCCAGGACCGCTTCCTGCATAATCCAGTTCCCCGTGAAACCGTAGAATGTGCTGTCCATCTCCCATCTTTGAATCATCTCCTGGCCCGTCTCAATGTTGGCGATGACGCGCAGCCCTTTGGCACCCACGTCCTTTGCCTTTTTCTGCCACTCCGGCTTCCGCGCCAGTTGCACCATGGCGAAACCCAGGAAGGGCTCATGCCCGTTGGGCAGCACATTCACATAGTCGGGATCTAAGACACCAAGGTCTACACGCATCTTATGGGGTCTGGGTATCCCGTAGAGCACATCCTGGCAGTATTCGTTAACAATCTGGCTCTGGTATGCCATGGCCACGCCGAGCCGCATCGCCTTCAGAGCCAGGCTTTGATAATAGCCATCGACATTGGTGAGACAGGAGCTTGTGGCGAACATCATTTCGCCGTGGATCCCGCCGGGGAAGATACTCAGCTTTCTCCACAGCTCCTTGCGTTCCTTTGTCGCCAGTGCTTCCACTATCAGGCTGGGTTCGTCGAGCTTCCTATTGAAATCGGCTTCGGCAAAATCGCAGAGGCGAATGGCGACTTTGTCAATCGAACCCGCCGTGCTTACGCCGAGTCGTTTGGCGAAGTCTTTCAGCTTCCCAAGCTCTTTAATCTGGAACGGAGTCTTTTTCTCCGCTGTGGCTCGCAGTGTTTTAATGGTCTGCTCTGTGTGATAATGGTAAGTGGACGCGCCCATGACATTCCTGAGCAGCATCATGCGCATCGCCATGCCATCGGCCTTGATGCCGCATACACCCTTCTTATCTTTAGCTGCATCTGCACGACAGGGCCCGTTGGAGCAGAGGTCGCAGCGGACACCTGCCTGGCAGAAAGGGCATCTTTTATCTGGAGCGCCCAGGCCCTGTGCCTCATATCGGTCCCAGATATTGTCCATGCCGTCTTTCTTAATTCTCTGATACACTTTGCGCACTGACTCGTGGTAAGAGATTCTATCGCCTTCCATTCCAACCTCCGTTAGATAATAATCCTGTAGGGGCGAGATCCCCTCGCCCTAGGGCAATTCATGAATCGCCCAGTTGAAAATTATATTAACAATTAAACTATGGAGAAATCATAAAATGGGGAGAGGAATGATTAAAAATATATCACATTTCAACAGGTGCATTTCTATAGTGAGAGGTATCATTAAGCGTGACCAGCCGCTTCGAGCTATCTGTAACCCGGACTACGCTCAGTGCTGCATTATCTATGTTGAATCTGCGATAAATACTATACGTTGCACCAAGAACATAGGACACCACTATCTTCACCACAATATCGTGGGTCACTATCACCGCCGGCTGCCCCTGGCTGGCAGCTACCACAGTCTCAAAGGCTCGAACAGCCCTCTCCGCCACCTGTCCGAAACTCTCGCCATGGGGCATAGTAAGCCTCGACGGGTCTATCCGGGACTGCTGCCATAGCTCAGGCCACCTTTGGGCGATTTCGCTCTCATGCAACCCCTGCCAGTCCCCCAGCTTAATCTCTATCAAGTCATCGAGGGGCTTCACTTGTAGGCCATAAGGCTCAGCAATAATAGATGCAGTGGTATAAGCCCTCTTAAGTGGGCTGGTGTATATTGAGGCTACAGGCAAGCCAGCCAGCCTGGAGGCCAATTTGCGCGCCTGGCTGTACCCTACCTCATCAAGGTCTTCCTCAGACCATCCCATATAATGACCGGTGACATTCGACCTGGTCTGTCCATGGCGCACTAAAAGCACAGTCGTGGTCATTTCTATCTCCAATAAAGCTCATTTGGCCTGCCAGAAAGCAGTTGCTCTGCCATAAAGTGCTGCGTCCTTATCAAATCAAACCGAGTCTTATTCTCATGGCATTTAGTAAAAAGTCTACCTTATTGGACTCCACCTTGCAAATATTTCATGAGGTAACTTTAACCTGGCGAAGCCCATCTGCTTAACGGCCTTTTGTTGATTACAGGATTGTGATACAATTCCCCTAGTTTCTAAATATAGTGAGTAAGTTATGGCTCTGAGACAGAAGACCAAAATAGTTTGCACCATCGGCCCTGCTACAGGCTCGTCCTCTGCTATCGAGGAGCTTATTAAGGCAGGGATGAACGTAGCACGCCTCAATTTCTCCCACGGTACCCATAAGGATCATGCAGAGTATATTCGAAATATACGGAAGGCAGCATCGAAGCTGAACACCCCGGTAGCCATCCTACAGGACCTCGCCGGGCCCAAGATTCGAACCGGACAACTCACGAAGAAAGAGGTCCAACTCAAGGAAGGGGCTTCCTTCACCCTCTCCAAACTTAAAGTGCCTGGCGATGAGCACTCAGTGAGCCTGAATCTGCCCGAACTCATAGGGAACCTGAAGCGGGGTGATGTTATCTTTCTGGACGACGGAGCGATAAAGCTGGAGGTGGCTGACACCTCTCCTAAGGCTGTGAAATGCCGGGTGATTGTGGGAGGTGTTCTAGGATGGGAGAAGGGCGTAAATGTGCCGGGGGTAAGACTCAATGTACCCTCTTCCACAGAAAAGGATTTTAATGACCTCCTCTTCGGCATAAAGCATGAGGTTGATTTCGTAGCTCTTTCCTTCGTCAGAGAAGCTAACGATATCATCCGCGTGAGGAAGTTCCTTAAAAAGAGAGGTGCCGATATCCCGCTCATCGCCAAGATAGAGAAGTGGGAGGCATGTGAGCACCTCGACAAGATTTTAGCGGCATCCGATGGCTTGATGGTAGCTCGAGGCGACCTGGGTGTGGAGATTCCCATCGAGAGAGTCCCCCTGGAGCAGAAGGAGATAATCAGAAAATGCAACCGTGCCGGAAAGCCTGTGATCACTGCCACCCAGATGCTGCAGTCAATGATAGATTCTCCTTATCCCACCCGTGCCGAAGTCACAGACATAGCCAACTCTATCTTCGATGGTACTGATGCTATAATGCTCTCCGGCGAGACTGCCGTCGGTCGCTACCCGGTAGAGGCAGTGCAGGTTATGATGAAGATCGCTCTGACTACAGAGGCTGCTCTACCTTATAGTAAGATGCTCCTGGAAAAGGGGGCAGACCTCGAGCCTCAAACAGACGATGCTATAAGCTATGCCGCCTGCCATACCGCCCACCAGCTCGGAGCAGCAGCCATCGTGGCCTTTACTAAATCGGGGAGCACTGCCAGACGGGTAGCCAAATACCGCCCGGGCATACCCATTATCTCCGCTACCCCGAGCTCTGAGCAGAGGAGAAGGCTTCTCCTGTCCTGGGGAGTTTACCCGTTTGAGGTAACCGAGCCCTCCGACGTGAACGATCTTCTGGCCCAGGGAGTGAAGCTGAGCCGGGACACCGGGGTGGCGCGGAAGGGCGACCTTATCGTTATCACAGCAGGCATCCCCATCAATGTAGCCGGCACTACGAACCTGCTCAAGGTAGAAAAGGTGTGAAGGGAGAGACCCCATGGCCTGGTATGCTTATCTGGCCTACTTCTTTGCCGGGTTCTTTCTCGCTAACGGAGTGCCTCACTTCGTGCAGGGCATATCGGGGAAAAAGTTCCCCAGCCCCTTCGCCTCGCCCCCGGGCAGGGGTGAATCCCCACCTCTGGTTAATGCCCTCTGGGGCCTGGCCAACTTTTTCATCGGGTACACCCTCATCTTTGAGGTGAGCGATTTCCATTTTGGCATGACTCGCGATGTCCTCATGGTAGCGTTAGGCGCGCTCTTCATCTCGGTGATTTTATCCGTCACCTTCGGGCGGGCACGCAATAGCTGAACCTGTGTTGAGCGTGCGGCACGGCCCGCAAGGAGCCTGGGGACAAAAATCCTGAGTCTTTGTCTTCACAGCCCGAACCTCTTGAAAGCTAGATACTTTGGCAAATCGATAGCGAATGTGAATACTGCGGAAAGTCCCAGGACGAAAAGGACCTGGTACCAGGTGAGTGACGGCACGATGCCTCCAAATATCCCCAGCAGTGTGAATACAATCAGGGCACCTGCTGTTGAGATAACCAATTCTCTGCCCGGACGCGAAGACCAGAAATACTTTCTCTCCCTCACGATATAGACTCTGAACTGACTGGTGAAAACAAGCAGGAGCATGATGAAGGTTTGCAGCTTGACGAACTCCAAATGGAAGTAGTGATCTCCGATAAAAAGTGCGATCCCTCCTTCGGCTATCATCAAGGCCCCAATAACGAGTGAGGCGAAGGTGATGTTTCTCACATTCCACTTGTTCGGGTTCGCCGTGTATTTTACGTTGTCGGTTGCCAGGGACATGGTAACGAAGTCGTTAGCAAATATGAGTAATGCCATTCCCAGCAGGGATAGGACAGTATCATGGAACAAGAAGAAACCTGCAGTCAGTAAGCCAATGACCTGGATTACCTTGGTAACCTTGTTCAAAACCCATGTCAGCATTCTCTGATATATGTGCCGGCTGGTCTTTATGGCATCGATTATCACCTTTATGCCGGGCTCCGTTATGACCATGCTGGCCGAAGCCTTAGCTACATCGCTTGACTCACTTACCGAAATTCCCATCTCTGCCTGCTTGAGCGCCGGGGCATCGTTGACCCCATCCCCCGTCATACCGACCTGGTGACCCTGGGATTGCAGCAATTTAACAATTTTGTACTTATCTTCAGGGTAGATCTCGGCGAATCCATCACATTCTTCGACCATCTTGGCCTGCTCTTCCTCACTCAAGCCCTTCAGTTCTTCTATGCGGATGATTTTGCTGCCCACAGATACCTGGCGGGCTATTTCCCTGGCTATGGCGATATGGTCGCCGGTAAGCATTATCGGCTTTACGCCTAACGCTCTTGCCCCTTCTATCATGTCTTTTGAATCGGGCCTCGGAGGGTCGGATAGCGCCAGAAAACCCACGAACTGAATATTGTCCAGGTCATCACCTTCTGACCTGGCGACGCCCAAAGTCCGGTAGCCTTTCGAGGATAGCTCCTCCACTTTTTTAGCACCCGTCGCCCTGGCCTGTTCATTCAATCCTTTACAGAGGGCCATCACCATTTGTGGAGCCCCCTTAATTGCCCTGAACCTTTTGCCTCCGACAGAAACGATGGCTTCTGCTTTCTTAGTTGATGGCTCAAAGGGAGTAAATGAGAGCTGCTCGTAAAGGCTTAAATCCGCTTTGGCTATCTTACTGTATTCGACAACCGTAGCATCTATGGCATCCTTTCCTGACTGTTCTGATGCCAGAGCCGAGACTTTAATTACATCCTCTTCCTTATAGTTGGCAAAGGGTATAGTTTCGGTGACCGATAATTTGTTCTGTGTTATGGTCCCTGTCTTGTCCAGGCAGAGAACATCAATCGAGGCTGCGTCTTCGATTGAATCGAGCCGGGTTACCAGCACCCCTTTCCTCACCAGCTCGGTTGCACCCACTGCCTGAACGATGGTAAGCACTGCGGGCAAAGCCACCGGGATTGCTCCCATAAGGAAGATTACGGCGAAAGTAAGTATCGATACGATGCCTGTTTTCAAAAACACAGCATCTATGGCAACTACTATCAATGCGGCTATACCCAGGTACATCATGTACCGCACTATAGCCAGCATTATCTGCTCCTGATGAGATTTCGGCTTGGCTATCTTGACCAGTTCTGCGGTTTTGCCAAAATAGGTATTTCCGCCGGTGTTAACGACAAGGCACCTAGCTTCTCCTCTCTTTACTATGGAACTGGAATAGATGATAGCTGATTGCCGGTCATCCACTGGCAGAGACTCCCCGGTCAGAACCGATTGGTCCATGGATAGCTCACCGGTCATCATTTTGGCATCAGCCGGCACAACATCTCCCAGGCCGACGGAAATAATATCTCCCGGCACAATTCCCCCGGCATCCTGTACTGCCCATTTGCCGTCTCGCAGCACTCTGGCTTTGATAGCCAGCCGTCTCTTTAAGGCTTCCAACGCTTTTTGTGAACCCTGGGCCTGTGTATAGCCTACGACTGCGTTAATAGTGAGAAGGGCAAAGATTATTCCTGCTTCCAGGTTATGGTGGAGGACGATGGAGAGCACCATCGCCAATTCCAGGAGCCAGGGCATGGGGCCCCAGTAACGTGAAAAGAATTCGAGAAGAGGGTTCTTCTTTTTCCCGGTTATCTCGTTAGGTCCAAATATGCCAATACGATTGCTGGCCTCGGATTCCGTGAGGCCATCTATTGTGGTATCCAGCAATCTGATAGCGTCTTCAACGGACAATTCTTTATATTCGGCAGTGCCTCTTATCTTCAGGGAGGGCTTCCCTTGTTCGCTCATATTATTTTCTTCACTTTGTAGTATTATCGGTCGAAATACAAGCATGGGGCAGAGAAAAATTCATAAAAGGGATACCAGATCCCGCCATCTGCGAACCATTCGACAGGACAAGCATCTTCTTGTACATCTTAATTCCTCCGATTATGACATTGTAGAACTCAGTAATCAAAAAGTCATAAAATGATAGAGTTCAAAATTAAAAAGTTATCACATTTTTGGTGAACCAAAGAGGCTATGGGAAAAGTGGTTACATGTTTTTGCGGCAGAATACTTAATGATTCCCTGCGGGAAGAATGGTCATAGTCAATGCGGATCAGAAATCCCGAAGATTTATGACCTATAGGAGACGTTCATGGTCAATAGGTTCGTCATTCGGAACCTTATAGTTTTTTAAGAACGAACGAAATAGTTTTGAATATTCAATATCCTTGACAGGTATAAGAAAAACTTGATCCGGTGAATCGGGTTCTCCGCCTAGTCCAAGAGTTATGTATACAGGTAATTTTTTATCGATTTCTTTATATCTTTTTAATTGAAAAGGTTTGCACCAGTCAACCTTATCTTCATAGTATGTAGAGCGATATTTTGCTTCCACAAAAAATTCTTTACCGGTTCGAATTGCCCTGAATTTAAAATCAGGTTCTTTGCTATTTTCAATATAATCATTTTTGTTGATTGCATAGTCGTGAGTTCTCTGCAATGTAATAAATTTATCTTTAGTAAAAAGGTGTTTGCGTACATAGTCTTCAAATGCTTCGCCTTTTTTAAAACCCTCTGGTGTGCTTATCTCATCCCATACTAATTTTGTAACTTTCGAGAATAAACCCATTCGCTTTACTCCTTAACATAGTTTATTGTGATATTCTATAGCCATATGTTTTCCCGCTACTTGAATTATGAGGAAGAGGCAGAGTTGAAACAATCACCTTAAGGTACTTTCTGTTGGGTACTTTACGGCTACTGAGATAGTCACTTGCGATGTATTTACTGAGGCAAGGAATAAACTAAACTGCTGACTTGACTCGTCAAAATGACCCATTACCCGGTGCTAAGTTATCATTGGTTTTGCGGCAGAATAGTTAATGATTCCTTGCCAGAAGCATGGTAATAGTAAAAGCAGATCAGACATTCCCGGGTTTTTGCAGGGGTGGGCTATAACGTATAGATAAACGAGTACGCTAATGTAAAAAGATAGTGCGGTCGAACGCCTGGGAAATGAGCTGAAGGTGCGTGCGGGAAATGCCCTGCTCTAGCGGGCGTATCTGCCCTGCGTCAATGCCCAGTGAGTTTCTACTCTGACATCTGATTTTAGCCCTCTGACATCCGGCGTATTTCGAGCTATTTCGTTAATCCTGTTCAATTCCTCCTGGAAACCCACTGTGCCCGATATTGTAACGATGCCATTATCAGCCTCTACCTCCACCTCCGCAGTCTTGATACCGGGGTCTGAAATGATCCTGGCCTTAACATCGGTGCTCAGCGCCAGGTCGTTCATGATTTTCTGAGATTCCGGTGAAGTATGGAATACTTCCAGCTTGGTGGCAGCACATACGACTTCGCAGGCGACGGAAAGGCTGAAGTTATCCAGATTGATAACAAGGTCATACAGCAGGGGGTCCTGCCAGTCTACATGATAAAGAAACTTCGTCCACTTTGCCCTTGCATCATCCATCTTGCGAATATATTCGATGGCCTGTTGTCTGCTTAACTTCTGACGATGCATAGCGGATGCTATGCGCAGGTCCATGTTTGCGATGACTCTGACCCGGATTAAGTGGGGGACACCAATAAGCAGCAAATGCCCCGCGTGTCCGTGATAGACCACCTTGTCATCCTTCACCGCATTACAGAGGGCTGCCTGGATAAGAGTAAGATAACGGGTCCTTTCAGATGACAAACGCTCCATGAAGCCGGGTTTCTCCATAAGCGCTTTTTGTAACCCTTCCTCGTCTGCGCCATACTGCTTTGCTGCCTCGGTAAGAACTTCCCTGGCTATGCAGCGGTAGCCGAGCTTTTCAGCGACCCATTTTGCCAGATCTGCGCCCCCGCTAAATGTGCCTCTCGATATTGTGATAATAGCCATACTCTGCTCCTGTCGGAAAAGATACGGATTTTATACACTGCCTACAAGCCAAACAGGCAGGCGCACCCTGAGCCTAGAATCGATCTCTTCAACTCCCGGCTCCATCCGCACGATAGTCCTGATCCTGTCCGCCTCCGCTATAGATTCCACCGTTCCACTAATTGTAACGACCCCTCCATCAGCTACAACCTCTACCCCTCTATCCGAGATGCCTTTATCTGCGGCAATCAGTGCCCTCAAATGAGTTGCTAATACCATATCAGTTATAATCTTCTTTGACAAATCGCTTCTCTGGTAACCTTCCATATTCGACAGATGACAGACAACTTCGCAGGCGCTTTCGATTGCTATCTGGTCGAGATTGACAACCAAATCGTACAAGTTGGGATCATTCCAGTCTACATCATAGATAAATCGTGTCCATCGCGCCCTGCCCTCATCAACCTCCCGGATATATTGCAAAGCCTCTTCCCTGCTTAAATTATTGCGTTCCATGGCATTTTTAACACGGAATTCCATGTTTGCAATGACCTTTATCCTGAAAACATGAGGAACATCTTTAAGCAGCAAATGGCCTGCGAGTCCGTGATACACCACATCTTCATCCTTGACCTCTTTAAGCAGGGTGGCGCGAATATAGGCAAGATAACGGTCCCTGGCCCGGGTCAAACGCTCCAGAAGCCATGGTTTCTTGGTGAGGGCTTCCAGCAGCTTCTCTTCCGACACACCGAACTCCTGGGCTGTTGCTACCAGGACCTCCCGGCTTATGCAGCGATAGCCTAACTTAGCAGCAATACATTCGGCTAACTTCTGGCCCCCGCTGAACGTGCCTCTCGAGATTGTGATGATCGCCATAATATCCTCCTCTCGCTAATGCTTGCCACATCTACAACAGACCTGGCATCAGCACTTTATTTAAGGCCTCCACCTACAAGGGGCATTTTTAGATTGTCAGATTGGCTCTGTGAACTCCGTGTTAAAGCCTCACAATTGGTCTTTTGACTCTTCCATTTTTAGGGGTAACAGCCTTGCTTGTGCCTCTTCCAGCGGAACCCGGGCCAGGGCTCGCTTTCTTAACCACATATTGCCCAGAATGATGGCCGCTCCTACGGCTAAGGCAAGGCACATTATGATAAAACTGGCATTCTTGAGCAGGGACATGGTGCTCGCGCTAACGGTAATCATGCCCAGGTCATTGAGGTAGTTAGGAATTACTAAGCCGCGACTGATGCAAACTATCACCATGACCAAAGCCATAACCAGTTTAACCATATAGTCTTTTACGTAGGTCGTTCCTATGGCTCCTACCTGCACCCCGAACAAAGAACCGGCTAAAATCAAAAGAACCATCCTGATATCAACGAATCCCCCTAACCCCCATGTTACCGTGCCAGCCATGCCCATTATGAAGGCAATTACAAGCTCCGAGCCGCTTGCCAGCAGTGAAGACATCCCCAGGATATAAATCATTCCCGGGACGCCCACGAAACCGCCTACTGCAATCGTGGCAGCCAGCAGACCGGTACCAAGACCAATCGGAATAGTAATCCATAATGAAATAGAACCGCCATTCTTTAACTTTATCATAGGCGGGAGGTTAATACTCTGCATCTTCTTGGCCAGACCCGAGATTTTCTCGCCCGTTTCCGTCTTTCTCGCTCTACGCGAGTCGATAAGCATAAATACGCCTATTACCGATAAAATACAGACAAAGGCGAGGCTCACGTAAAGGTTGGAACCAGCTTCACCCCACGCCTTAAGAATCAACTTTTGAACTTCAATGCCTATCTGCACTCCTGCTATGGCAGTGATCCCCATTATCACTCCCAGCTTTATGTCGACCTGGCCATATTTGTGGCGTTTATACGCTCCCACGAGCGCCTTGGGAAATTTATGGCACATATTGCTGGCCACCGCGATAGTTGCAGGCACACCCAGGCTCATCATTCCCGGCGTCAGCACGAACGCCCCGCCGGAACCGATAAATCCACTGATCAAGCCGCCCAGGAACCCTAGAACAATCAGGAAGATTACACTGCCGGCACCGAGGCCGATAAATTCTTTCACTACATCGCCAACGCCGCCTTCCATTCTAGTGCTCTCCTCCCTTCTGCTTGCCGTCCTGCCAGGGCTTAATACCGCTGAGGTCTATCGTATAGTTGGCAAAACTCCCGTGAATAAGAGAGACAGCCAAAGCAGTGACTATGATGACAAGAGCGAATACTCCCCCTTTGGTGAAATAGCGGGTTACAGTATCTTGATTTAGAAACACCGCAAGGTAAATCGACAGTGAAATAATGCCCCAGAAGAAGGCTAGTTTCAGGGCCCTAACTCGCCTCTTATGGTTTGCCCGGGAGTTCTTTGCTTCGGTCATGTCATCTCCTTCCTTAACTTAAGGCAGCTATAAGAGAGCATCCCTGCTCTGCCCTATAGCTTTTATATTCAACTGGCTTCTCCCTTTTTCGGCGAATAGAACGCAGCAGTATCTGCCTGAGTAAGTTGCGCTTTATGCTAACACAAATACGGGTTTAATGCAATATGACTGCCTAAATTGGCAATATATACTAGGTAATAACGCTTAGTGTACTACGGCCAAAAGTACTAATAGGCATGAATTTGCCATGTTTATTGAAATCAGCACGATGAAAATACTGTCCCCTCTTTCAGGGTAGCCTGGAGCACCCGCTCCAGGCCTAGTCGGAGCAGGTGCTCCGACCTACCCAAATTAAGTACGAGCGGCAAGAAATCTATTTTCGTGATAATCAAACGTAGAAAGCAGGCATAATGGGTGAAGATGTTGGTAACGGGCTTACCTGGCGGCGGTAATACGAAGATGAAATGGACTGAGGCGATCAAAACAAGCGTGGTCTAAAAAGGCAGCTTGGCGGTTATGGTCGTGCCCTTACCCGGCTCCGAGCTAATCGCCAAAGTGCCACCCAGTAACTGGACGCGCTCCTGAATCCCGGCCAAACCGAGCTTACCGTACCTTGGCAAGTTGCTCAACACTTTCGGCGGTTCAAACCCTTTGCCATTGTCTCTGAAGGTTGCTCCAATACTACCGTCGGCGAACTCCAGGGTAATGTTAGCTGCGGTTGCTTCAGCATGCTTCCAAACATTTCTTAGGACTTCCTGGACAATGCGAAAAAGCATCAGCTCTACCTCATCGGGCAATCTGCGTTTTTCGCCGACCACATTCACTTCTGTTGCTATCCCCGAATATCTCGTTATTTGTGATGCCAGCCCCTCCAGCGCAGGCACCAGGCCGAGGCTATCCAATGCCGCAGGTCGTAAATCCTGGCTCAAGCGCCTGGCTTCCATCATTATATTATTGGCCTGCTGATATAACTCCTCCAGTTGCAGTCGCACCTCCTGCGGAACCTTGGCGCTGGATGCCAGGTCGTCTATACGCAGGCAGAGAGCCACCAGAGTCTGGATCGTCTCGTCATGAAGCTCGCGCGCAATGCGTTTCCTTTCTTCCTCCTGAACTCTGGTGATCTGCTGCAGCAGGAAACGCAGATTCTCCTGCATATTCCGCGCCTCCGTTATGTCTCTGGCAAGATGTTGAAAAACGGCCGGCTTATTGTTGCTGTACACCAGACTGCTGGCTATCTGAACCAGGGCCTCGGTCCCATCCTTCTTAACCAGCTTGACTTCACCGAAGCAGCCGACATCGTCGCCTTTAAGAAGTCCGGTTTGCATATCTCTCGCAGTATCCAGGCTGTCCTCAGAGAGCAGCCTGGTTGCCTTCAGCTTACACAGTTCTTCCAGGCTGTATCCGATAAGCCTGACACATGCTCTGTTGGCAGCGACGATATTGCCTTCCAAATCATGAAGCCAGATAGCGTCATGGGCATTCTCAAATAATTCCCGATACCTTTGTTCTGACACCCTGAGCTGCTCAGCGACTTTCCGTTCCTGTTGATATAAGCGCGCGTTCTCCACAGCTACACCGATCTGATTCCCCACAGCGGTGAGCAAATCAACATCCTCGGGAAGAAAGATGCGTTCCCTGTGCATAGCCACAGAGAGAGTGCCGACCACCTTTCCTTTGGATATAAGGGGCACAATAAGCTGAGAGCGTATACCTTCCTTTTCTGCCACCAATCTAAGCGGCCTGTCTTCTTCAGAGGCATTTTTTATAAACAAAGGCTCTCCGGTTTCAGCAACCCTGCCATTTAAACCTTCACCGATTTTCATCCCCGAAGCCCCTCTGGCAAACTCCTCCGATATGCCGCGATAGGCGACAAGGGAAAGTTCCCGGGTTGTGTTGTCTATGACATATATACGGACGGCGTCAACCCCCGTTACATCCCTGACACAATCCACCGCACTATCAAAAACCCTGTCCAGCTCAAGGGTCTGGGAAATGATGCTGGCAGTCCGGTTCAGTGCAGCAAGCCGTTTCTCATTCTCCTCGATGACATGAAGCTGTACCTGCAGTTCCCTTTGGGCTGTTTCCAACTGTGCGCGGCGCTCCCTCTCCTTTTTCAGCGATTCCAGGGAATAGCTCACCAGAATGCCGATAATGAAGATTATGCTTGTTTCAACGAGGTCGTCGACACGGTGCGGTGCGTTAAGGATATCACGCGGCAGCATACAGCCAACTGCAATCAGCGTGACGGTTACACCACCCCTCCACCCGAACAAGAGACTGGCCAGGATTATAGGCAGTAGATAGAGGACTCGCTCAACGGTATACCGGGTCAAGCCGAGGTTGGCTGTTAAATCGGCAAGAAAGGTGGGGTGCTTCAGGAGATAAGCATACTGGAGAAGAGTTATGCCCAATAGCAGTAATAACAGGAGCCATGTCCCGGGCCTGCGAACAGCCTTAGCCAGGAAGCTCATTACTGCTCTCCCCACTTCTTAGTATGCTGAGTCTAATCATCCTTAGACTTGGAGTTTGCATCAGCCAGACTGAGCCAGCCTTCTTTTAAACCGCGCAGGAGGGCTTCACTCCGTGAGCTTACCTGCAATTTATTGAACGCGCTGGTGAAGTGCGCCTGGACAGTGCGTACGCTGATGCTAAGCTCATTGGCAATATCTTTATTGCTTAATCCTCTAGTCGCCAGATTCAATACCTCTTTTTCCCTCTCGCTAAGCCTTGCCGCAGACTCCTGTTGTGCCGGTTTGCTGGAGGTAGGCGCAAAACGCGCCATAAATTTACGGGTAATTGATGGATGAAGTACTGATTCACCCTCACATACTGCTCTAATCGAGGCAACTACTTCGCGACCACGACTGCTCTTCAGCAGATATGCGGCAGCTCCTGCTTCCAGCGAACTGAAGATAAATTGGTCATCATCGTAAGCAGATAGTATAATGACGGTTATATTCGGATATTTCTCCTTGATCCGCCTGGCAGCCTCGATGCCGTTAAGCTTAGGCATAAGGATGTCAAGCAGGACAATATCCGGTTTCAGCTCCGCAGTCAGCTTCAATGCCTCCTCCCCGTCGGCAGCTTCTGCCACAACTTCGAAATCCGGTTCCTGTTCTAACACCTTACAATATCCCTCGCGCACGATGGCATGATCGTCCGCTACCAGTATCCTCGTCTTCTTCAAAGCTTCCCCCATGTGTACCTCCTGCTGGTGTTATGCCTAACTACTTAGATTTTACCATATACATGCTAGTGCGAATCAGCATTTTGCGCAATATTTAACAGTATAAATGCTTAGCACATATACCTATATCTCCCCAGAAGCATTGCGTTATATCGAGATAAAAATAGCTGTCTCGGACAATGCGAAAACCGATTAGGTCGATTAACCTAATACTAGGGCTGGTAATAAATCATTGTTTTGAAAATAGACTTTTACCGTTCACCCTTCGACAGGCTCAGGGTGAACGGGCAGGCAGGAGGAGATATATGGGAGGTTTCGAAGGAACGTGGTCTGTCCCGCTGGTCAGCGACCAGTTACTGGGTATATGCATCATCTTGATGATAGCCATTCCTGCTTCAGTCATTCTGGGCTTCCAGCTACTGGAGAAACTGCATTTAATACGGCTGAGTGGGGATAAATAGTATAGCCGGCGAATCTGACAGCGTGAACCAGCAGATTCGATAGCGCATTAACTTGAACTAGCTGATAAAAGCGCCGCCTTTTAGGCGGCGCTTTTATATTGTCTCTAATATTCAGCTGTAGGGCAGGTTTCCCAACCTGCCCTACTCGTGTCCTTCAAGAGGTTCAATAATGCAGACGGAGCATCGTCCTTACAGGCGAAGGGCAACCGATATGATGGGAAGTAAATGTGTTGAGCTTCAACAGACCATGGCTTATCTGGGTAGGGTAGGTTCAAAGAACCGCAGTTGACCTTTGCAGGGGATAGGTTCGGGGTGGAGGACTGGATTACGTAGGACGAAACCATACGGGCCAAAGAACCACTTACTTCGGCTTGAGGTGACACAATCAATGATATCTACCTCTCCGATGATAGCGCCACGTGCGAGGGAAGTTGGGAGCATAATGTTGAGCTTGGAGGGGCTGAAAGAGGAATCGTAGCCTTTAGAGGCATGGATATAGATTCGACCTCTGAACTTGGTGCTCCATGTTCGATTCTCGATGTCCTTATACCCCGCAGCTATGAGCCAAGCCCAGGGTTGTCTTATACTGAGTGCTTTCATGATTCTCACCTACGCTCCACTTCTAATCGTGTTTCACCCTCACCTTGCCTCTCCCGTCAAGGGAGAGGTAATTCAGACTGAATCTCCCCCTCACGCCGATGTTCCGGAATAATGGCGTAATCCCGCCCGCCAGAATAACCGCGATACCACAAAAAATACTACGGCCAGTGCTACTGCTATCAATAACGTTTCCCAGTTAAGCCGACCGGTCAGGGCTTCGGCAGGCACGGTCACTGCGAAAGCAACCGGTATCACAAACGTAAGGCCGTAGCGCAGCCATCCCGGATACAAACTAATCGGCCAGCGTCCCGCCTCAAACATGCTCTGAAACACCACCAGAATATTCTCCACTCGTACGAACCAGAATGAAAGCGTGGCCAGAATCAGCCAGAAGCTGTAGATGATGACCCCGCCCGCAAGCAGCATCAGAATGAAAATAGCCGCCTCCCCTCCCCCCACCCTCTCGCCCATTCGAACTAGCGCAGTCACGAGCACGCCGAGGCCCATCATAATATCGATGAGGCTCCAGATTTCAACACGCCGGATGCTTATGATGAGCTGTGCATCCTCCGGCTTGGTCAGCGCAAAATCCAGCGTGCCGTGGCGCACCGAATCAATGAGCTCCTCCATGGCGGGCTGAATTATCAGGCTGATTATTCCGCCCACCAGAAGATACACACCCACAAGCGCCAGCACCTCGTCAGGACGCCAGCCGCCCAGAGTGTCGGTATAGGAAAAAATCACCGCTAGTCCGATTAATGAGATGCCCAGGCTGAGAATCGACTGGAACAGTTGCACAAAGAAGTTGACCCGGTAGGCCAGCTCGCCCATCAAACTGACCCTGAAGAACACTGCAAACAAACGCAGGTAGTTCATGCGCCCACCGCCGAGTAAGCCCGCACACCCGCACGCCATACGACCCGGACCAGTATAATGCTTACGATTAACCATCCTACCTGGGCCCCCAGGCCCATCAACGCTTCAGCGGGCGTATGCTGGCCCAGCAAGATTTCCACCGGAAAGCTGATCACCCAGCGGAAAGGCAGAATCGAAGCCACAATCTGGACCGGATGTGGCAGAAGGGTCAGCGGCGCCATCTGCCCGGAGAGAAATAGCATCATCATAAAGTAGGTCTGATTGAGGGCACTGACCCGTGTGGTCCAGAAAGCCGCCTGGGCGAGAGTCCATTCTATGAGGAACCTGACTAAAAAGGCGAGCAACAATGACGGGATGAACACTCCGATGGCCCACAGCGGGGGAGAAATGGAGGCATGGAAGGCCACAGCCAGTGCCACTGCGATGACTATCATGATAGGCAGCGTTATCAGTTTTGAGGACAGATTGTCGGCAATGTCCGAATGTATCGGGTGCACAGGCTTCAACAGCGCAAACGAGAGGGTTCCCTCCCGGACGCGGTACTCGAAGTCGTACATTATCCAGGTGTAAGTGACCTGATTGACCAGCATCAGCACGATGAAGTAAGCGGCGAACTCATTCGTGGTGTAGCTGCCCACGCTTCCGCCGCTGCTGTTCGACACTATCGTCCATACTATAAGGTAGACCAGAGGTTCCAGCACCTGGCCTATCATCCAGATAAACAGCGAGGCGCGGTACTGGAACATCATCGCCATGGTGGTTTTGAATTGCTGAGCGTATAGCTCCACCAGAGCTTTCATGGACTCTCCTGCGCAAAGACCATCTCAATCACTTCTTCGATCGGAGGGTCTTCCACCAGTAAGTCTATCACTGGCAGGTCAGCCAGCAGCCGCTCCGTGACGCGGGCTGTTTCTGCTTTGGGGACCCGGAGCGTAAAGTGGCCGTCTGCGCACGATATGACTTCGCCATACTGGCTCAAGTCGGCCTGACAGTCTCCTATCTGCACTTCGATGGTCTTGTGTGCTGTGAATTTCCGCACCAAGACCGAAAGGTCGCCGTCAAAAAGGAGCTTGCCGTGGTGGATAACCACGATGCGCTTACACAGTGCCTCCACGTCAGCCATATAGTGGCTGGTCAGCAGCACGGTTGCCCCGAAGCGGTGGTTGTACTCTGTGATAAAGGCGCGTATGCGCCGCTGCATCGTCACATCCAGGCCGATAGTCGGCTCATCCAGAAACACCACACTGGGACGGTGCAGCAGGGCTGCTGCGATCTCACACTTCATTCGTTCGCCGAGGGAGAGGTTACGCACCGGCTTGTGCAGAAGTGGCTCCAGCCCCAGAAGCTCGGTCAACTCGCCAAGCATGCGGCGGTAATCATCGGGCGGAATGCGGTAGATGGCACGGTTTAGCTCGAATGAATGCAGGGCGGGGATATCCCAGACCAGTTGATTGCGCTGCCCCATCACCAGAGTAATCTGCCGCAGGAACGGTTTGTCACGCTTCCACGGAATGTAGCCAAGCACGGTCGCCTCCCCGGTCGTGGGATGCAGCACACCGGAAAGCATCTTAAGCGTGGTCGTCTTGCCGGCGCCGTTGGGGCCCAGAAAGCCCACTATCTCTCCGGGAGCCAGGTCGAACGAGATGCCGTCCACAGCAGGGACTTCTACCCTGCGGCGGCGTACCAGGCTTCCCAGCGCTGCCACCGTGCCGGCTTCCTGCTGGCTGACTGTGTAGACCTTACGCAGGTTCTGAACGTGAATTGCGGGCGATTTCATGCTTGACTCGGTAAGGAACGAAAGAAAGGGCTGATTCCTCCTTCGCTCCCGGTTTACTAAATATGTACGCTATTTCGATGGCGATTATAGCATAATAATCGCAGAAAAAATCCGTACCCCAAACCAAAAGTCCCCCAAGACTGGGGGATTTAGGGGGTTGAAAAGTGTTGCCCAACAACCTCAACATAGGGATTGACAAAGACGGTTAGAATAGCTAAGTAGGTGCTGTGGGAGGTGCAAAATGGATCTGAGGCACACAATAGCTATCGTCACGGGTGCTGCCAGCGGCATAGGCAGGGAGACCGTTATGGAATTGACAGGGCGTGGTTGTACGCCTGTATTAGTCGATATTCAACAGGACAAGCTGGCCGAGGTGATGCAGGAAGTCCATAAGCACGCCCCGGCCGCCACTGCGGAGGTCTGTGATATCAGTGACTTCAATCAGATAAAACGAATAGTTCAGACGGTCAATGAACAATACGGGGAAATAGACATACTTATCAACAACGCCGGCATGATGATTGTGAAATTCTTCGAGGAGACCTCCCAGGAAGAGTTCGACAGACAGATGGCTGTCAACTTCTACGGAGGAGTGAACTTTATTCGAGCCGTCCTCCCCATTATGGAGAAACAGGGCAGAGGCGTGATCATAAATGTCGCGTCAGTAGGGGGCAGGCTGATTGTGCCCGGCACCGCCGTCTATGCCGCCAGCAAAGCAGCTTTCCAGGGGTTCTCGGAGTCATTGTATTTCGAACTGAAGGACAAAGGAATCCACGTGGGCATAATCCTGCCCGGAGGCACGCGGACAGGTATTTTCGATGCCTCAACAACGAAACTGGGGAAGTACTATCAAAGCCAGTCCAAAACACAGCCTAAAATAGCCGCTAAAGCAATCAGGCAGGCTATAGAGAAGGAGCGCTTTGTGACAATTACACCATCCAGCTACAAGCTTCTCATCGAGGCGCACGACTTCTTCCCCGGTCTCTTCAGCAAGCAGCTTCTAAATAGATTGCGCCCTTACTTTAAATAACGTGCTCTGCCCTGGCCTGAACGAAGGCGATGAACTCGCCAAGCAGGCGTGAGACTACCCTTTCTTTTCGATAAATGCAGTAGAAGTCCCGTTTCAGCTCCAGCCCCTCCACAGCCACCTGTTTGACCAGTCCCAGCGCCACGCTCTTCTTAATAGCCAGGTTCGAGACGAAGGCGATGCCTACACCTGCCTCCACCGCCGAGACCACAGCCTGACTTGTACCCAGGACCAGGCTGGCTGTCAGCTTCTCTATATCAACACCTGCTTTGGAGAGAAGCGTTTTCAGGCTGCGCTGCGTGCCCGAGGTCTCTTCACGGAAGATTAGCGGCTCACCTTCCAACTCCATGAGGGATATTCTCTTTCGCTTAGCGAAGGGGTGCTCCGGGAACACGATAAGCACTATCTCGTCCTTCGCTACCTTGAAATAGTCCAGCTCTTTGCCCTCAGGCGCAGTGCCGCAGAACCCCAGGTCATAAGCACCGCTTTGTACCCCTGAAATGACGGTTAGAGAATCTGAGATATCAACACGTGCTCCCACAGAAGGATGCAGCGCTTTGAACTCACCCAGAATAGGCGGAAGCAGGATTTCACCGGGGATAGTGCTGGCAGCGATAATGATGTTGCCCGTAACCTCCTCGCGCAGTTGGTCTAGGTCTCGCATTAGACGTGTCCGCTCCTTTTCCACAACCTCGGCGAAACGGAACAAACGTTTCCCGGCATCGGTCAACTTAACTGTCTTCTGCCCCCGGTCTATGAGACGCACACCGAGGTCTCGCTCCAGCTTCTGAATCTGAAAGGATACAGCAGGCTGGCTGATGGACAGCTTCTTGGCCACCTCAGAAAAGCTCCCCAGCCTCACCACCTCCAGGTAAGTCTTCAAGTATTCGAGGTTCATCATCACCTCCTGCTAACATAAGCAATTTTTATATTGCACCAAAATAATTCTTATGATAGAATTAACTGTGGCCATTTTAGAGCATGGGCAGAAAACAGGCAAGCCCCAGCCTCAATTGGCAAAAGAATAAGCTGAAGGAGTACCAGATAAATGACGACGGATCACAGACAAATGTGGGCCGAGTTAGGGATAGACCTCAAGAAGCACGATATGCTTATGAATGCCTTGCCACCTATTTACAAAGAAATCTACCTCTCCCAGAAGAATCGCCCCAAGGGAATGGGCTTCTTCGACTTCGTTGTGGGCGATATTCACGGTATCAGAGTACAGGAGTTGAGGCAGCATGCTAAGAACGGCACTATAGTGGTCGCTACCTACTGCGTGTTCGTGCCCGATGAGATTATCCTGGCGGCCGATTCTATCCCTGTGGGGCTCTGTGCAGGGACACAATTCTCCGTGCCCATAGCCGAGGAAGTCCTCCCCCGCAACACCTGCGCCCTCATCAAATCATCTTTTGGCTTCAAGTTGGGGCGCATCTGCCCTTATGTCCAGACAAGCCATCTCATCGTTGGTGAGACCACCTGCGATGGGAAAAAGAAGATGTTCGAGATCCTGGCTGAATACCACCCCGTCTACATTATGGAGGTACCCAATAAGAAAACTCAGCGCAGCCGAGACCTGTGGCGAGGAGAGGTGTTAGCCTTCAAGGAAGTGATCGAGAAACAGACTGGCAACAAGATAACTGCAGACAAGCTATTAAAGTCCACCAAGCTGGTCAATGACAGGCGCCGCGCCCTGCAGCGCCTGTATAACACTCGTAAGGCCAACCCTGTGCCTATAAGTGGCAAAGACGCTTTGTTGGTGACCCAGGTGTCCTTCTATGATGATGTCTCGCGCTGCATCAAGCAGGTCAACGCTCTATGTGATGAACTGGAGAAACGCATCGCAAACGGAGAAGGTGTCTCCCCGTCTAACGCTCCGCGAATCCTAATCTCGGGCAGCCCTATGGCTATCCCGAACTGGAAGCTGCACCATATTCTGGAGACAGCGGGGGCTGCTGTAGTCTGCGAGGAGTCATGTATCGGCACACGGGCCTTCAGCGATCTGGTCGCCGAGAAAGGAGGCACAGTAGAGGAGCAGATCAAAGCCATCGCTGATCGCTACATGCAGATTCACTGTGCCTGTTTTACCCCTAACGACGAACGCCTTGATGACATTATAAAGCTTGCCAGAGAATACAAGGTCGACGGTGTGGTGCACTATAACCTGCAGTTCTGCCACACCTACGCCAATGAAGCTGTCAAAGTCGAGAGGGCCTTAGAAAAGGAGGGTATCCCCTTGCTGCGTGTAGAAACCGATTACAGCGACGAGGATGCGGGGCAACTGAGGACCAGGGTCGATGCCTTTCTGGAAATGATACGCCGATGATTTGCGCTGGACTGGATGTCGGTTCGCGGACCATTGTACTCGTAACAATGGACGGGGGTATTGCGGACTCAGCCATCCTCGAGACCGGAGTTAACCCACTTCGCCGATGCCAGAAGCTACTGTCCGCTAGAAATTACAATCGGCTGGTAGTGACCGGCTATGGCCGCCACCTGGTCTCTTCTGCGCTGGGTGGAGAGGTGATGTCCGAAATTAGAGCTTATGCTGTGGGGGCAAGACACCTCTATCCCGATTGCCGTACTGTGATCGATGTTGGCGGACAGGATAGCAAGGTAACATTGCTGTCCGAGGAAGGAGAAGTGCTGAAATTCGAGATGAATGACCGCTGTGCTGCAGGAAGTGGCAAATTCCTTGAGGTGATGGCGAAGACGTTAGAGGTTGACATCGGCGATCTCAGCGCCCTCGCCCTGGGCGCCTCCAAGGTTGTACAGGTCAACAGCCTGTGCACTGTCTTTGCAGAATCGGAGGTGGTCTCCCTTATCTCCAGAGGAGTGGAAAGCAGTGCTATCGCTTTGGCATTGCACGAAGCTATCGCCGCTCGTATCGCCAGCATGGTGCGAAGGATAGAACCCAGGGAAAGGGTCGTCTTCGCCGGTGGAGCAGCCTTGAATAAATGCCTGCACCGTCTGCTCATCGAGAAATTAGGCATAGAAGTCACGGTACCACCCGAGCCGCAAATGGTTGGCGCAATTGGTGCTGCACTTATGGCAAAATCCGGTGCGTATCAGCAGCAGATTAGCAAACTCGATAGCATGCCGAAAGTAGTGTAAAATCGGAGCGTTATATCCTGTGCGCGGCAATATCCGAAGTTATATTGCTCAGCTAAGCTGGTAAGGTGCTATATTTCGGCTATAATAGACCGAAAAACAAGAGGAAGGGTATTCGAATAGGAGGTATGCGTGGCAAGCATCACGGTCATAGTAGGTGATCCTCCATATGGGAAGCAGAGGGTTTATACTGCTCTGAGATTCGTTTTGACTGCATTGTTTGAAAAGCATTCGGTTAACCTCTTCCTTCTTGAGGACGCGGTCTTCATCGCCAAGAAAGGGCAGGAGCCGAAAGAGATGCCCAGCTTGTTGGAGCACGAAGCCATGCCCAACTGTGAAGAACTGCTCAAGGCTTGCATCAAGCAAGGCGTTACAGTAGGAATATGCGGGGTTTGCTGCTCCGAGCGGGCTTTGAAACAGGAGGAGTTAGTGGAGGGTTGCCAAATCTCTTCCATGAAAAACCTGGTAAAATGGGTCGTGGAATCCGACAAGGTGGTTACTTTCTAGGGCGGTTCACGAACCGCCCCTGCAATAACGCTGACTGATTTTGAAAGGATGTGATTTAGATGGCCGATGCGAAGAAGCCGCGCCTCACCGAGACCGTCCACGGCGCGGGCTGAGCCTGTAAGATAGGTCCGGGTGACCTGGCGAAGGCTCTGGAGGGGTTGCCTCTCATCTCTGACCCCAACCTAATCATGGGCATGGAGAGGTCTGAGGACGCCGGCGTGTATAAGCTGCGCGATGACCTGGCCATAATTCAGACTATGGACTTCTTCACCCCCATTGTGGACGACCCCTATACCTTCGGTCAGATAGCTGCGGTCAACGCGCTCAGCGACGTATATGCCAAGGGCGGCAGGCCGCTCACCGCGATGAACATCGTCTGCTTCCCTATAAAGGCCATGGACATATCCATATTGAGAGAGACACTGAAAGGTGGACTGTCCAAGATGCGCGAAGCTGGCGTGGTGCTGGTGGGCGGGCACAGTGTTGAAGATAACGAGCTGAAGTACGGCCTCTCCGTCACCGGCGTCATTCACCCCGACAGGGTGATCATGAATAATGGGGCCAGAGTCGGCGACAAGCTCATCCTGACCAAGCCGCTGGGTACGGGCATAATCAGCACCGCTCTCAAAGGCGGCGAGGCGAGCGAGCAGGCTGTGGCCAAGTCAGTAAGCAGCATGAGCACCCTAAATAGGAAGGCTTCCGAGCTGATGCTCACCGTGGATGTCCATGCCTGCACCGATGTCACCGGGTTCGGGCTGCTGGGCCATGCCTGCGAGATGATTCAGGACTGCGATGTGAGCATGATAATTCACCTGGAAGCGGTGCCCTACTTCCCCGAGGCCAAGGAATACGCCGAGACAGGCATGGTGCCTGGCGGCACGACCCGCAACAGGGATTTCCGCATCAAGATGGTTGATACAGACAAAAATATTTCAAAGATTATGTTGGCCATCCTCTTCGACCCCCAGACCTCCGGCGGCCTGCTCATGTCCGTTCCCGCTTCGCAAGCCGAACCCCTTGTCAAAAGGATGCGCCGCGCCGGCATCAAGGCCGCCGCCATCATCGGCGAGGTAGTGGCAAAGCCCAAGGGCAGGATAGTTGTCAGGTAAATCCACGCATTCGACGAACCTTGTAGGGGCGAGGTGCCCTCGCCCTCTTCAAAAAAGAATAATCAACTGACTCGTTAGCCATATGTATCCCACAGTTCTGCACAAACTATACTCACTACTTCAAACACTCCCGCTTTCTCAGAACCTAAACTTCTAACAAGTTAAGTACTTGCCTAGCCTCAGCATGCTGAAGCACATAGAATATTTTACATAGACTTAGAAAGGGTATTGACTATTATTTATAGTTGTGCTATTAATAATAGTGGAGGGAAAAATTTATGCTGAAAACTAAGAGATTCTGGTGTACCAACTGTTGGAGCGACAATCTGACCAAAGATGGCAAAGTCATTATTGGCAAAGGCAAAAAAGCAACCCGATACCGCTGTCGTGACTGTAATCACCGTAGCTTCAGAAGATTAGACAGCTACACAGATCAACGTGTCCTTGGCAACATACTTGGTTTCTATAAGGAGGGGTTACCACTTGGTGAACCATATCTTTCATTAGCTAAAGCTTTAGATGCCGAATGTAAAATTAAAGGTGGTATTGCTAGTAAAAAAGATTGGTTTGAAATAGTCGATAAGGTATTAATGGATCAGGGGTTAGTGAATAAAAGGGGAGGGGGGTGAAGACTTTGAAAAAGATCGGGGCAATTCTTATGGCGGCCGGCTTAGCATCGGCAGTTTTAGGATTACCGATCTCTATAGCTGCTGCTGCCTTAGTAGCCGGAGTAGTTCTAGTTGCCCTAGGATAGCAGTGTGAACAGGGCCTATAGAGCGGATATAGCGTTACGAAATCCACCTTATACATGCTCTCAGCATTGATGACTTATTTCTGCTCGCTGGGGATGTTATCATCCCCAGCCCGTGCCCACGCCTGCCTCGTAGGGGCAATTCATGAATTGCCCCTACTAATCCTCCAAATGATTACCGAAAGCTGAAACGCAGGTGTATAATTATGCCCTGTGAAAGGCGGACGAAACCTACCTTCAACATTCCTCCTGAAAGAGCTAAAACTGGGATGGGTTTGGCAACCGTTAGGGGTGGAGGGAAATGGATAAGATAGAGGAACACAACGTCAAGAGATTTAATAAGTGGGCTGGCAGCTATGACGGGGGTATTATAAGTATCTTTTTCAAAATGTGTTATAGGAAAATCCGTCCGCTACTAAATCTTCAGGATGGCATGAAACTGCTGGATGCGGGTTGTGGAACAGGGAGCTTGCTCAAGGAGCTATCCGGATCCGGCCAAGAATTGAATCTATACGGAATAGATTTATCCCCAGAAATGATCAATGCCGCGAGAGTAAAATTGAAAGATGCGAAACACATTGAACTTTTTGAGGGTTCTGCAGCAGATTTGCCTTTCCAGTCAAATTACTTCGATTACGTTGTGTGCATGAATTCATTGCATCATCATGCCAACCCCAATCAATCACTTACCGAGATGACACGGGTTCTTAAGCCCGGTGGTGTGATGATACTTATGGACGGCTTCGTAGACTCGACTTTGCGAAAAGTGCTTTCACGGACTGCTAATATCTTACGAAACGAAGGCAAGATTCAACGATTCAAAAGAGACGAATTGCAACGCATTTTCCGCAGTCTGGGATATGAATCTATAACGCAGCAAACATTTTTATTCTTTATGCTTATTACGTCTGGGGCTAAGGCGTAGGTACAGAAGAATCTGAACTTTTGAAGCTCTAATCAAGGGGCGACCCGACGGGTCGCCCCTAAAGCATCAATAAAGGCACTTTGGCTAATTTAGAACAGGCGAGGCAAATTATAATGATGTAGGGGCATAGCGCGCTATGCCCCTACGATTTTACAAAATAGACGCTGTTTTATCGGGTAGATTGGAGCATCTGCTCAACCATGCCTTGTAGCGTCGCCACTCCGTGGCGACGCTTTTTACGTCTGGATTACCGCTTGCGCCAGTATATTCGTAGCAGTAGAATGTGGCAACTGGGAGAGCTATCTTTTAAGGAGGTGGGACTATGATAGGCAGCAAAGAGAAATATGCCATCGTAACAGGCGCTTCGTGCGGAATTGGCTACGAGCTGGCAAAGATATTGGCTAAGGATGGCAAGGACATTGCGGTAGTAGCGAGGAGTCGAGACAGACTTGAGGACTTGAAGAAAGAGATTGAGAACAAACACGGAACGAAAGTGAAGGTTTTGGCCAAAGACCTGTCCGACCCGAAAGCGCCACCGGAGATATTCTCCGAACTGGAAAAGGAAAACATTGGCGTAGACGTACTGGTCAATAACGCTGGCTTCGGTGTCTACGGCATGTTCCTGGAAACAGACCTGCAGGAAGAGCTGGACATGATTCAGGTGAATGCTGCTTCCCTGATCCATTTGACCAAGCTGTTCCTCAAGGGGATGGTGGAGGACAAATCGGGCTACATATTGAATGCTGCATCTTTGTGCGCATTTCTATCCACGCCGTTGGAGTCGGTCTACTGCGCCACCAAATCCTTTGTCCTGCATTTCTCGGAAGCTCTGGCTAACGAACTGCAGGGGACCGGGGTCAAAGTTACCATTCTTTGCGTTGGGCTGGCGAGTACCGAGTTTCATAAGAGGGCACGTATGGAGAACTGCAGGGCCACAAAGCGGAAAATGATGGATGCTGCCACCGTTGCTGAAGCTGGCTATAAGGCTCTGAAAAGGGGTAAGCTCATCGAGATCCCCGGCCTGGAATACAAATTTGCGCCGTGGTTTGCCAGATTTGCCCCCAGAAATGTGGTTACCAGAGTCGTCCGCTCGCAGCACGAGCCTGTGTGAAGCAGGCTAATATTTCAATCAAAGCCAGCCCGGCGATTACAGGCCGTACCCGCTAGTCAGCAATACGATCAACCACGGTTACCCACTTGGTTTTCTCTACATCCTTGTATAGCACAACCTCCCGGGTTTTCTGTACATCTCTGTACATCGTGACTTCCCTTGTTTTTTGCACATTATTGTACTGTATGACCTGCTTTGTTGGTGGCGTAACCGAATATGTGAAACTACGTATATAGTCTCCGGTATATCTCAGCCAAACGCCTTGCTGCGTACCGCCGGCGATGAACTGAGAGGCGTATCTGGTAGTTGTTGCGCCACCCATGGTAACCAGAAAGTAAGCTACTGTGAATGTGCCGCTGTTAGAATCGCTATTGTTGATTATCACTACGCAATCAGAGGCAATCTGCCCTGAAACGCCCTGTATACTTGTACCTGCCACTGTGTAGCTTAAAGGAGCTGTAGTGACATAAGGTTGCGCTTCATAGTAGGTCTCGTTTGCAATATAAGGCTCCTGTTCAACATAGGTCTCGTTTGCTGCATAAGGTTCCTTTTCAATATACTTAGCGGGAACGACAGGGGCGAGGAAGATAAACAAGAGAGCAACCACCACTAATGCGCTGAACCCGAGCAACAAATTCCTGCCGAGATGACCTTTTTTCTTCTCCTGTGCCATACCACCTCCTCACAATTTAGTAGCCGGATTATGAGGTAATTATTAGATAAATATTGGCTAAAGTCAAACCCATAGTCAAAGATGTCGTTTAGCACCTGAAGGAGTTTTTTGAGACTAAAGTCACATACAATTTAAAATACCATGAGTACTATAGGATAAAAGCTAAGGGGGGAAACCCTAAAGGAGGTGTGAAATGGCTGAGAGATACGCGCTGATCAGAAGAGAACCGTTTATCGAGGTCGCTCCCTTTGAGACTGGGATAGACAGATTCTTCGATAATGCCCTGAGTCTTTTTGACCTGCCGTTGTACGGGTATCGGCCTCTGTTTACGGAGCTTGAAGTTCTGGCTCCATTGGAGGTCTTCGATAGTGACGGGCATGCGGTAGTCAGACTAGAGGCCCCAGGCATGAAGATGGAGGATTTTGATATCTCAGTTTCAGATGGCCTGCTCACTATAAAAGGTGAGAAGAAACATGAGGAAGAGGTCAAAAAGGAAGATTACTATTGCTCCGAAAGGACCTATGGTAGCTTCCGCAGGACGCTCTCTGTTCCCAAGGGCTTGGATGAGAACAAGATCCATGCCACCTACGAGGATGGTGTCCTGGAACTTGTGCTGCCCAAGACCGAGGAGAAGAAGGGACGCAAGGTAAAGGTTCAAACCAGAAAAGCCAAAGGGTAGAATAATCCTGAAGCTGGTTAAGTGGCCGTCCAGGGTGTACCCTGGACGGCCACTTGCTATTCTTTTCAAAATCTGGAGGCCCACTTGGGAACTCTCAAGAGTCCTTCTTGCAAGATGAGTCAGGGCTAGACTGCTGGATTTTATGTAACGTCGGCATTATACTACGAGGGTCGGCGAGGCACCTGAGACATCCCAAGCTTCTTGAAGATGAATCAGAATAGAATTCCCAGTTGGCTAGTCAAGAGCACCTGGCTGGCAGTATTGCTCCTGCTCTATCTGGCTTATTTCCTACTGAACAGCCCGCGAGGGCATGTTCACTCTCTGGAAATGACAGTAGACGACCGGATTCTCGTGCTGCCTGCGTTTGTCTTCCCCTACCTCTCAATCTACGCGTTGTTGGCCATCTCAATATGGCGTTTTCTAAGAGCCGAGACAAGGATATTCACCATAGCTGCATTGGCTATAGGCCTCGACCTGGTGTTAAGCTACCTGGTGTTCCTCTTTTACCAGACCCGGGTTGAGCGTCCCGTCATACTCGGCTCCGACATCTCATCCAGCATCCTGAGATGGGTCTATTCG
This sequence comes from Dehalococcoidia bacterium, assembly GCA_014874385.1. Classification (GTDB taxonomy): domain Bacteria; phylum Chloroflexota; class Dehalococcoidia; order SZUA-161; family SZUA-161; genus JACWAE01. Next base: position 36,196 of record JACWAE010000043.1, read on the forward strand.
GTGGACAAACCGTTCAATGCCTTTCCCAGTCTACATACCTCCACATCCACGCTACTTGTGCTGCTGTGGGGAAGAGTAGGTTCGCGTATTCAGCCGATCATAGCATTGTGGGCAGCGCTCATCATCGCCTCCACCCTGCTCACCAAGCAGCATTATATTGCGGACGTTTTGGGAGGAGTCACCGTCGCTCTGGTGAGCTACTACGGTGCAGTTAAATTGGGCAATCTTGAAGCAAGCAGCGTATTGAAAAGATTTATGTTCTGGAGAAAACGCTCGCGGTAGCTTCCTCGAGTATCTTTCCGGCAAATTCTGTTTCCTTTCCCTCTGATATGCCAACTCCCACATAGCGCCAATCGAGTACCTTTTTCTCATCTATATCCCCCAACATATCTATTGCGGACGAGATGAAATAGCGCTAATATTCTAGCAGGCTATTCTAGTACGAATATATTCCAAAATTTTTTACTGAGAGGTAAATACCATGAAGAAAGCGCAAGATATTATGGCAAACGAGGTTGTGACGGCAAATCCTGAGATGTCTGTAGCTGCCGCTGCCAAACTGATGCTTGCAAAAGATGTCGGGTGCCTTGTGGTGTTGCAGGAAAGCAAAATAAAAGGGATAGTCACCGACCGAGACCTTATGGCTTGTGCTATAAAGCAGCATAACATCCAAGAATGCAGTATTTCGAACCACATGAGCAGCCCGGTCATGACCGCGACGCCCGATGTGCTGCTTATCAACCTGGCTCACTTGATGGCCGCAGAGCAAATCAAGCGAGTGCCTATCACCGAAGAGGGAGAGCTTGTTGGAATCGTTTCCTTCTCCGATATTGCCGAAGATATGGATGAACAGGTTGCGGGCATGTGGTCGGAATGGCTCGAGCTGATATCTGTCACAAAGACTTCTGCTCAGCATCGTAGGGGGAAGCGATTCAAAAAAAAGACTTCTACTCAGCCTCATCCTGAAAAGCGATCCGAAAGTCTCATTCGAAGCTAAGTCAAAGGACTGCCAAACCCTCAGGCAAAGCCGGATAAGGGACTAATCTCCTCTCCCTACTAGTACCATTCGTCTATTTACCGCCTGGGCACAGGAATGTATCCTCAACTGCATAGCAATACTTTCTTCATAGGAGGCAGTGTGCAGATTTCGAGATTAGAACAATGTCCCAAGTGCAAAGGCTATGTCATGCTGCAAAGAGACAGCTACGGTTGGTACGTGGAATGCCTTCAGTGCGGTTACACTCATGACTTACTAACCTTTGCCGAGGCTGAGCAAAGGCGGGCTGAAGAAGAAGAGCTTGAGGAACTGCGCAGTCTGCAATAGTAAATAATCGAAACTGTGCGATTGGAACACGCCTCGTTCGGCTTGACGTCTTTCTGCCTGGACTTCGATGGGAAAACTTAACTCTGAGCTGATTTGGGTTCTCTGCCTAACCCGGGCTGGCGTCAGACAGCCCGGTCAAGTTTTCACTCAATTGCCACAAACCTTTTTGCAATTGTATATTCCTGCACTTTGGTGAAACAAAGCTGGGGTTCAACTTGTAGAAATACTTCCCCGTCACTCCTCTGACATCATCTGAGCTGGCTAGATAGATGCTGGTCTGGGCTCCGTCCTGCGGAGAAATCATCACCAGGCTTAACATTTTTCTGAAGACCGCTTGATACCAACTGCCCTTAGGTCCAATTCTATAAATATCGGTGGCGACAATGCCGGGATGTAAAGCATTAGCTGTGATATCAGTCTGCTTCAGCCGTTCCGACAGCTCCTGGGTGAAGAAAATAAGGGCAAGCTTGGAGGACGCGTAAGCCCCTCCGAAGCGGAATCTCTTTTTTAAATTAAGGTCGTTTAAATCGATTCGACCCCACAGATGAGCGACGGACGATACATTGATAATGCGGGCTTCCGGTGTTTGTTTGAGCAGCGGCAATAGCAGATTCGTAAGTAAAAAAGGCCCCAAATAGTTCGTCGCCATAACTATATTGAACCCGTCTTCGGTTTCCCCTCCTCCCCCACACATAATGCCTGCATTATTTATCAGCACATTCAATCGCTGATACTTCCGGCGGAATTGACTGACAAATTCCCGAATAGAGCGCAGCAATGTCAAGTCCAGTTGCATCACCTCAATTTGGGCATTGCCGCTTTCCCGCTTTATAGCCTCGCAAACAGAAACGGCCCTGGTTAGATTACGACACGCCATTACAACGGCGGCGCCCATCTTAGCTAATCCCCTGGCTGTCTCCTTCCCTATGCCGCTGTTAGCCCCGGTGACCAGCACTATTTTCCCCTGCATAGCCTGCGTGTCCGGGTTACTCATTTTCCATCACAGAACACAATCAGTCTCTCTTTTTGTATATGACCCAGGTTCCCAGGGCTTTGGCAACAAGCTGCCCCCCGCTCTTTATTTCCGACTCCAGGACAGCGCTCTTGCTGCTCTTTTTAATAACAGTCGTATCGCAGATGAGCGTGCCGGATGTTATCGCCTTTAAATACACTATGCTGACCTCGATGCTGGCACACTGCTCCCCCTCCTCTAGAATCGGAACGAGTGCAAAACCCATGCCCGAGTCCGCCATGGTGAAAAGGGCCCCTCCATGCACAGTCCCGTAGGGGTTTAGCAGTGAATCATTTACATCCAGCGAGCACTGGCTGTAACCCTTTTCCCACTTAATATAGGTCAAACCAGCAAGCTTACCGAACCGGTCAAGTTTCGCCAATTCCGGTGAAATTTTTTTCGGCATTCTGTCGTCCTCTTTTCTATACTGCATTAGATACAGCTCTCATACTTCTTGCGGTAGTATAAATATCGCAGTAGAATACCGCAAGTGGTGATGCTAGCTGCAATGAGGCTTATCCATGTTTGTGACCCAAAATGTCTATCAATTGAGCGGCAGGAGAGGCGCTCGACCCTCAGGTGCCAATATATTTCTGCTGCTCGACAATAGCGTTACCGTGGTTGACACAGGTCTCAGCAGCAGGACTGCGAGCATATTGAATGAGGTCAGGCAACTCGGCTACAAACCTCCCGATGTCGCCCATATTATTCTCACGCACCACCACGCCGACCACATGGGCAGCTTGGCCGAGTTGAAGAAAGCAACCGGAGCCGAGGTGATGGCGCATACTGCAGATGCGCCGTACATAAACGGGAGTCTGCCGCAGCCAGGGCCTGCCAGGCCAAAATGGCTGGCGAAAGTGCTATCTCCCTTCGGCAGGATATGGGCCAGCACACCCGTAGAAGTGGACAAGCTGCTCAACGATGGTGATGAGCTTCCCATACTCGGCGGCATCAAGATATTGCACACCCCGGGTCACACGCCGGGCAGTATCTGCCTGTTCATACCACAGCAGAAGCTGGTCATCGTCGGTGATTTGCTTACCAACAGATTCAGGCCGGGCTTGCCCTCACGGGTGTTCACTGTTGACATGGTTCAAGAGGTGAACTCGGTTAAAAAGCTGGCCAGCGTTGACTTCGATATCATAGCCTTCGGTCACGGCAGACCTATTTTGCATGAAGCCCGTCCTACAGTCACCCGTCTTGCCGAGAAACTTGAAAACAAGTATAAAGTCCAGGGGGCAATGAAATGAGAAGGTTTGGGGTTGCACTGGCTCCATTACTCATTCTGGCGCTGGTCATGGGCACCATCGCCTGCGCTGGCGGAGGTACGCAGCCCGCAACCTTACATACCCCGTCGCTCTGGACAGGCGACGCTCTGGTACAAACCGTGTACGGCCCTGTCCAGGGCTTCGCAGACCAGAGTGATACCTGGGTGTGGAAGGCTATCCCGTATGCCAAGCCGCCTGTGGGCGAGCTGCGCTGGAAAGCTCCGCAGGACCCCGACCCCTGGAACGCGACACGGGCAGAAACACAATTTTGCAGCGAATGCACACAGTACACCCTCACAGGTTCAGTCGCAGGCAGTGAAGACTGCCTCTACCTTAACATCTGGCGTCCCCAGTCTGAAGAAACGAATCTGCCCGTATATTTCTGGATACACGGCGGAGGCAACAGTGAGGGCACCGCCTCGTACGAAGGATATAACGGGGCGAACATTGCGAACAAATCCGATATGGTAGTGGTCACTGTAAACTACAGGCTCGGGCCACTGGGCTGGTTCACCTATCCCGCACTGAGGAGCGGGCAACCCGGCCACGAGCTTGACGATTCAGGCAACTACGGCACACTGGACTTGATAAAGGCGCTGCAATGGGTGCAGGCCAATATACAGGCCTTCGGCGGTAATGCCTCCAACGTCACCATTGCCGGGGAGTCGGCAGGCGCTATCAACGTTTTCTCTCTGCTTATCTCACCGCTGGCCCATAATCTTTTCCAGAAGGCCATAGCGCAGAGCGGACTTCCTATTGCGCGCACCGCGGCAGATGGCGAAGCGAGCGCCCACGATGTAATTTTGAAGCTGCTGGTGAATGACGGGAATGCCACCGACGCAGATTCCGCCCAGAAGTATCTGGATAATCTGTCCGACTCTCAAATTGCAGCCTATTTAAGGTCTAAAAGCGCTGCCGAATTGTTGAAAGCCTATGACACAGGGTATTTCGGCATGATTGCGTTCCCTTACATTTTTGAAGACGGCACAGTCATCCCCGAGACCGGTTACGACATGTTTATGAACGGGACTTATCCGAATAAAGTGCCGCTTATTATAGGGACGAACAAGGAGGAGACCAAGGTATTTCTGTTCCTGGACCCGACATTTATCGGCAAAGACGAATTGTATCAGACCGTAGCATCCTTCAGCAGTGACCTCTGGAAGGCCGTGGGAGCAGACGGTGTGGCTCGTGAATTGAGCTCACACCCAGACCAGCCCAACGTCTACGTTTATCAATTCCTCTGGGGTTCGGGTGGAGACACCGGCAACAGCGTAATTCCGCCCCCGTGGGGTTTCAAGCTCGGCGCATGTCACTCCCTGGACATCCCCTTCTTCTTCGGCAACGATATCTGGAACAGCCCCCTGGACCAATTGGTGTTTACCAAAGATAACCGCGCAGGCAGGGAGGCGCTCTCCAGCGCCATGATGGCATATGTCGCGCAGTTCGCCCGCACCGGCGACCCCAACAAGCCTGGAACGACCCTCACTGAGTGGTCGCCCTGGTCCAACGCTGCTAACGGACCAAAGTGCATTCTATTCAACGTACAGGGAGACGTGCCAGACCTAACCATGTCTGATGTAGAGCTTACCGAATCAGGCGTGGAGGTGAGGCTGGCATCCGAAGTCCCCGAGCCGCAGTACTCCGAGATAATTCAATACCTCCGCAAAATGAGCCTGATGTTCGAGCTGGAGCTGACACTGCCTTAGCCTAGCATCGCCTCGCCAACGTCATTTCCGGTTCTAATTTTATGATTGGATTCTGCACGCATATCCGTGCAGTAAGTTCACGTAGTGGTGCCTCTTTAGCAGTCTTTCTTCAGAAGCTCGTCAAAGCATGCGATAGCTTTGTTTTTATCGCGGTACCTTCCAAAGAGGACTCGGTGCTCTAAATCCGTCTTCGGTATGCAAACCTTCCATTGCACAGCCTTAGGTGACTCCCATAAATCTAGGTAAGCGCAGAAGTTGTATGGCGCTCTCCGAAGAAGAAGCCATCCGCCTTTGTCCCTCTGACCAGGTACCATTTTGAGTTGTTTATGGGCTGTCTTGAACTCGTTCAGCATATTGTTAATCATCGCCACACGCTGCGCGATATCATCTAGCGCATTTTTAATCTCTTCACACCCTTCCATAGTCTTTCCTCCCTCTCCAGGCATCCGCTCAAGCTCCCATTTGGTGCTGGTACGTTCTTATGGAGTGTCCACCCGTATATTGCGAAACCAGCAGCCACACCCAATAGAAACAAGAGTATGCTATCATTATTTAAAATTCTATTCGGCGTGTAAGAAGAAAGTCTTCTAGTTTAGCTTTGTATTCCTTTTCAGTATTGCTTTGGATAGCACCTATTATCCATTTTGAGTATTCAGATTTTAACTCCTTATAGAAATCGCTTTCTTTATCTTTTTCTATGGCTATTATCGATTCTGGGCAAAAAATTTTAACAAGCATTTGTTTTCCTTTAAATTCATCATTACTTGTATCGTTTCCTTGGTAGCTATCAACAAAAGTCAGATAAATGTTCTTGAAAAACTGGTCTAGGCCGGAATTTTTAGTAATAATATATCCAAGACCTTTTTGATGATAGTCGCTTAAAGAAGGATTTACGATGAATTTAAATGTGATTCCAGAAGGAATAATCATGTTATGCTTTGCCATCCCATAACCCCTTTCACGACCTTTCACCATTCGGTGAGGTTCTCACCCAAGCCCCCGAGTCAACTTGCTCGCGGCTCGCGCTCCATTATCCTCTCCTTTGTATACGATAAAAGTGCAAGAATGTCAAGCGCTGGGAAGGAGCGGTGTTGTTCCAAAGCGAAGGATGACGGGGAAGGATGCAGAAACATCGGCGTGAGTAACCAAGTCAAAAATCTGTTCATAGACTTCTTGTGCCAGTATACTTATGGCAGTAGAATATCGTAAGTAGCTCACTCACAAAACCAGGAAGCGAAAAACAGGTGTCAATAGCAGTGCTACTTACTCCACGATAGAGAATAGGGGAGGCTAATCATGAAGCGGGATATGGAGAACAAAGAAGGGGACGGGAAACAAAGACTATTGATAGTGGGCGGGGTCGCTGGCGGCGCATCCTGCGCGGCGCGGGCGAGGAGGATGTCCGAAAAAATAGAAATCATTATGTTCGAGCGCGGGCGTTACGTCTCATTCGCCAACTGCGGGCTTCCTTACTACGTGGGTAATGTAATTACTGACGAGAGAGACCTGCTGGTGGCCACACCTAATTTATTCAGGAGGAGATTCAACATCGACGTCCGACTTCAGAGTGATGTCAGGGCAATCGATCGGCAGAAGCAGGAAATCGAGGTGCAGAATCTGCAAACAGGGGAGATATATCACGAAAAATACAATGCCCTCGTATTAGCCCCCGGAGCATCACCCATCCGCCCTCCGCTCCCCGGCATCGACCTGCCTGCCATATACAGCATCAGAACGATACCGGACAGCCGCCAGATAAGGGACTGGATTATCGAGAGAGACGTCAAGCAGGCTGTTATTGTAGGCGGCGGCTTCATTGGTCTGGAAATGGCGGAGAATCTGACCAGAAGAGGCATTTCAGTAACCATCATTGAGATGATGCCGCAGCTTATGCCTTTACTCGACCCGGAGATGGCCGTACCGCTTCAAGAGCATGTGATAGCAAATGGCGTCAATCTATGTCTTGGTGACGCTGTTTCCGGATTCTCTCGAAATAATGATGGTAATTCGATTACGGTATCTACAAAGTCCGGTAAAAGTTACTCCGCTGATATGGTTTTGCTTGCTATTGGCGTGCGCCCCGAGATATCGCTGGCCAGAGAAGCAGGGCTCGAGATAGGAAAATTGGGAGGAATACGTGTTAACCATCAGATGCGCACCAGTGACGAGCACATTTGGGCAGTCGGTGACGCTGTGGAAGCATGTGATTTCGTCACCGGCGAGTGGACTCTCATACCGCTGGCTGGTCCTGCTAACAGACAGGGGAGAATAGCTGCGGACACTATTCTCGGGCGCAATTCCTCATTTCGCGGTGTTCAAGCGACCGCAGTGTGCAAAGTCTTCAATATGACAGTTGCCGCAACCGGTGTCAGTGAAAGAACTCTAAGGCGTACAGGCAGCACCGGTAAGATAGGGGAATACGAGAAAATCTATTTGCACCCCGGACATCACGTAAACTATTACCCCGGAGCAAAACCTATCACGATTAAGCTGCTCTTCTCCCCGGCGAACGGCAGGGTCCTCGGAGCTCAGGCGGTTGGCGAGGAAGGTGTGGACAAACGCATCGACGTAATCTCGATGGCCATACAGAAAGGTGCCACGGTCTTCGATCTGGAAGAAGCAGAGCTATGCTATGCGCCTCAGTTCGGGGCGGCCAAGGACCCTGTCAACATTGCCGGTATGATCGCCTCCAATATTTTGCGTGGCGACGCTGCAGTGGCTCACTGGGAGGATATTGACCGGACGCAGTCTACTATCCTGGATGTGCGTGAACCGGGCGAGTTCCTCATGGGCCATTACGATGGAGCCATAAACATACCGCTGGGTACGCTGCGGGACCGCATGGGTGATTTACCACGCGATAAAGAGATACTGGCATATTGCTCGGTAGGTCAGAGATCGTATTACGCCTCTCGTGCCCTGCGGCTCAATGGATTCAAAGCTAAGAATGTATCCGGCGGCATGACGACCTACCTGGCACGAAAGAGTTTGAAAAGCTCATAACCTGAAAGATTGCCCGGTCAGCTTCTTCATTACCATAGCGCCCTCTCATTCGACCGATTTTCAGGTGCGGGTCAATACTTAGAGAGGGCTGAAAAGCACTGAGGGCCAGCCGACTTTCAGTCGAGCTTAAATATTCGCTGCGCATTGCTGTAAAGAAAGAGCTCTTTGACCTCTTCGTCCAGTTTTAGCTCATCGAACGCTTCTAAACATCGGGCAGCAGTGAGCATGGGATAGTTAGTACCAAAAAGGACTTTGTTACGACCGTGGCTATTGAGATAATTTACGAGTTCGGGGGGATAGCGTTTGGCAGTGTACGCTGAAGTGTCAATGAATACATTCGGGTGCTTCGTAGCGACAGCTATCATTTCCGTTGTCCAGGGATACCCTATGTGACCACACACTATTCTAAGCTCGGGAAATTCAAGGGCTACCTCATCGATGTACGGGATCGGGCGGCCCGGTTCAGACGGGCAAAGAGGACCGGTATGCCCGACTTGAAGACATACGGGAACATCAAGTTCGATACACTCCGCATAAAGTGGATAATATCGCCTATCAGTAGGGGGTAGATTCCAAAACCACTGGACGATTCTGAGCCCCTTGAACCCCAACTCATTGACACAACGTCTGAGTTCGCGTATAGCCTCCATTGGTTTAAACAAATTTACTGAGGCAATTCCTACCAGCCGGTCTGGGAATCGTTCAACCAGTGAAGCCACCTTATCATTATGAATGAGAGGGCCCTGGGGACCCCACCACGCACATATCAAACCCTTTTGAACATGCGCCTGGTCCATCGAGGCTATCGTGAATTCAGGGGGAATCTCATCGGTAACCTTGTCCATCCTCGTCCAGCGGCGTAATGATTCGAACATGGGGTGGTTAACGAAATCCAGAAATGGATGCTGCATCCAGACGTCGATGATTTTTCTTTCTGTTACCATTGATAACTCCTTATTTCTTTTAGATTAGACTGGATAATCACTACAGCGTAGACGGGCAACAAGGAATTATCTTGCATGAACATATTGTAATTCGCTGGCGACCACCCTGATAATTATACCACTTGTACAAGGTGGGTTTTCCAAAGTGTGAACCGGCTCCAAAAACGCTTGGTTTTTAGACGATATATACTATAATGATGATTAAAAAGTCTATGCCGGGCGGGACGTATCCTGACAAGGAACCGCCCTGCTGGCTCAAATCTCGAAACTGGCCTATAAAGGAGAATCAAAGATGTCCCCAGTAAAGTATATCGAACTCACCAGGAATGCTTTCTCGTCCCAGGGATTCCCACCTTACGAGTGGGTAGAAAATAAGACCGCTCCTTTTACTCCCTTTAGAAAGGAGCTCAGGGAATGCCGCGTATCGCTGCTCAGCACCGGCGGGTTCTTTATCAGGGGGAAGCAAGAACCCTTCAATCCCACTAAAAACGACCTGACCGTCAGGGAAATCCCCAAAGACATTGACGTCAGAGACTTGGCCGTAAGTCATGACAACTACGACCATACCGACGCCGAGAGTGATGTCAACTGTGTTTTCCCCATTGAGCGCTTCAGGGAGCTGGAAAAGGAGGGTTATATTGGCGAGCTTTCTCCGGTAAACTACACAATCATGGGGCGCATTTTTCGCCTCACCGCTCTCAGGAATGAGCTCGCGCCGCAGATACTCAACAAGCTGAAAGAGCAGCACGTGGATGTCTTTTTCCTGGTCCCTGCCTGACCGCTGTGCCATCAGTCCGTGGGACTGATTGCCAGGGCAGTGGAGGAGGGAGGGATACCGACCATCTCGCTGAGCTCGGCGCGGGATATTACAGAATCGGTTAAGCCGCCCAGGTCGGTTTTTGTAAACTTCCCGCTGGGACATACAGCCGGGAAACCGTTTGACCGAGAGCTCCAGATGAAGATTATTAAAGATGCGTTCGACGCCCTCAAATCTATCAAGGAGCCAGGCACTATTATCGATCTCCCCTACCACTGGCAGGATGATAACGATAGCTGGGAGCAAAAAGCGGGTGTGTAGAAGACGTAAACCTAGAAAGTCGGAGGATATCTCATGGCAGATTTAAAACAGGCTAATCCGGCAGCATTGGGGCTGGGCGGCTTTGCACTGACAACCTTCCTGCTTAACGTTGTCAATTCAGGGCTGATTTCGGGAGATAACCTGGGTATGATTCTACCGATAGGTATCTTCTATGGAGGTCTGGCTCAGTTCTGTGCGGGCATGTGGGAGTTCAAGCGTGGCGATACCTTTGGTGCCACCTGCTTTTCGTCATTCGGTGCCTTCTGGCTGGGTATTGCACTCCTGATTATCCTGGAAAACACAGGAGTGATAACCCCGGTGCCGCGTGAGGGCATGGCGGTGCTGTTCATCGCCTGGGGTATCTTCACCGTTTACGCCACAATAGCTTCGCTGAAAGTGAACAGGGCCGTAACAGCCATTTTCGTAACGCTCATAATTCTTTTCTTCCTGCTGGCCGCAGGCGAATGGAACGCCACAGTTCACAAAATAGCGGGCTATGAAGGTATCCTCTGCGCATTAATAGCCTGGTACACTTCGGCAGGGGTGCTTATCAACACACTTTTCGGGAGAGACGTGCTGCCGCTGGGCGTAGCAAAATAGATGAATATTCTGACGCATAGAAGAGATTATTCACTAAGGGGGAGTGCAGAGGGGTGAATCCCCTCTGCCAGGGGTTTGGGGGTGTCCCCCAGACATAAAATCCCCCAGGATTGGGGGATAAAGGGGGTTGAAAAGTGTTGCTAAACGGGCTCATATAGAACACGTGAAAGTGTTGCAATAGTTGGGATAATTAATTAGACTCAAAGGCAGGATGCTGTAGAGATGTCAAAGGAAAAAAGTAGAGCCGTGCGCGTGGCGGCTGTACAGATGGAGTCGCAGAACGGCCTTGTCCAGGCCAACCTGGAGCACGCAACACCATTGGTGGAACGGGCTGCGCGAGAGGGTGCTGCGCTTATCCTGCTTCCCGAGTTCATGCCTTGCGGATATATATTCACGACTGCGATTTGGGAGGGCGCAGAGCCGAAAAAGGGGCCGACAGTGCAGTGGCTCTGTGAAAACTCCAAAAGGCTCGGCGTCTGGCTGGGCACCAGCTTCCTCGAAGCCGACGGAGAGGATTTTTTCAACACCTTTGTCCTGGCCGCTCCCGACGGGCAGGAAGCGGGCCGGGTGAGGAAGCAAACACCGGCTGCTTTCGAGGCCTTTTTCACCAAGGGTGGCCCCGGTCCCCATGTGATAGGCACCGAGCTGGGTAAAATAGGCGTGGGCATCTGCTATGAGAATCAACTGTCCTATCTACCGCAGATGGTATGCAGCCAATCGGTAGACCTGTTGCTGATGCCCCACTCATATCCCAGAATAGCGCAGATGGTCTTCTCACTGGGAGAATTAGCTTCCCGTTATGCACGTCTGCTTGGTGTACCCTCCATCGTGTGCAATAAAAGCGGCCCATTCCAGACTGGCTATCCCGGGGTACCGTTTTACCGGCCAAACTCAAGCTTCCCCGGTCTGTCAACGATAGCCGATTCCGATGGTTCCCTCAAGGCACAACTGGGAGATGAAGAGGGGGTCATAGTCGAGGATGTCACGTTTGACCCGGACCGCAAAATCCAGAAGCCGCCGCAGTGCTATGGACGGTGGGCTTTAAAAGGGCCCTGGTTCAGGGGTTCGGTTGTGGTGTTGGAAGCAGTAGGAAGGCTGTGGTACACGTTAAGCTTAGAGCGAAAGAGAAAAGCGCGACTAATCTCATCGCCCGGAAAACAGTGAAAGCGACATCCCGCAAGGCTTCATATCGCCCTCTTCTCTATGTCCACTGAACTTACTGCTCAATACTGTTTTGGCTACAAACCTGCAAGCGCAATTGAATTACGAACGCACACGCGCCGAAAAGAGGCTTGGGAGCCAGACTATCACTTTTTCTTGCCGTGAAATAGCTCGCTGCCCGCGCCCGGGTAGACTATCCGTTCTGACCTGGGAGTCGGCCTTTCGACCTTGGGCCACATCTCCGGTCTCGGCTCCGCCCCTTCCAGAGTTACCCTGGAGGGCTGCCTGTCTCTCATCTGAGGCGTCCTGCGGACATCGACTCCCTCCACATTGTGGGAGAACTCAATAGGTATGCCGTTGGGGTCATAGGCATAGATCGAATGGATGAAGCCGTGGTCGATCATGTCGGATACGTCAAATCCGGCCGCCTCCAGCCTGTCCTTGAGTTCCCATAAGTCGTCCTCTTTATCAACACCGAAGGACACATGGTCGAAAATGAAAGGGCCCAGAACCGGCCTGCCATGTTCTTTAGGCGCTACAGGTTCCACGCCCGGCCATTCGAAGAATGCCAGCAAATCGTATTCGGAAATCTGGAAGAAGTAATGCCTGTACCCCTTCTGGCCCAGCCCGGCCACCAGCCGCATCCCCAGTAAATCCCTCCAGAAGCGGATGGTCCTGTCCATATCTCCGGTAGCCATAGCGAGGTGATTTACACCGATGAACGTAGCCATCCTCTCATCCTCCTGCCTGCTTACGAATGTTATGCAGACACCCAAAATCCCTGCATCAGACTATGGATATTATGGCCATTCAGCCATCAAAAAGTCATAAAATCCATTACTTAAAGCTTAAGAAATTATCACATTTTTCGACGACCGATTAACTCAATTGTCATAGCAAGGCATCCGCCTCTGGCGGACTCGCATGACACATCTTGTGCGACTCGTTGCACAATGTTATAGTACCACTCACAGGAAGGAGGGACATCATGATATTCGTCACGCTTTTGAGTCCAAAAGGCAAGGGAAGAGAGGCTATCAGCTATCTGAAGAAGCTCAAGGCCCCCAAAGGTATCAAGATCCTCGATATCTATTTCACTATGGGCCGCTATGATGGGGTAATTATCTTCGAAGCATCAGATGCCAAAACGGCGATCAGGTTTGCTGCGGACGTGGCCTTCACTACCGACTACCTGGCGGAGACCTTGACCGCTATCCCGGCGAAAGAGTTCTAGGTTACAGTTGCGCTCCCGGGCAGCACCAAGCTACGGTGAAGAAGCAGGTAGCGACATGCCAAAATACAAGTGCGCAATCTGCGGCTACATTTATGACTCGGAGAAAGGCGATCCCAAGGGCAACATACCGCCGGGAACTCCCTTCGAGGAGCTGCCGGACAACTGGGTATGCCCCGTCTGCGGATGGTTCAAGAACAAGTTCAGACAAGTCTGAGCAGATACGAGAGCTCGCCGCTCACAGGTGGCGCAAACCCCTGAAAGGGTCGTTCAGCAATAAGGAGGTGGAGAAGGACGAAGCCTCTCTTCTAAGGGCTGGAGGTGTCTCTCAAAACTCCCCCTTTTCTAAAGGGGGATTCAGGGGGATTACGCAGACTCATACAAAGTCCAGGGACAGATAGCCGCCCGCCTTTTTGGCTTTGTCGTGAATCAGTTTGGCCACAGCTATATCCTCGATAGCCAGTCCCGTAGAATCAAAAATAGTGATAGCCTGTTTATCCTTCCTGCCCAGCTTTTTGCCGACGATGACCTCGCCCAGGGTGCCGTAGACCTCTTCAACTGCGAAGAGCCTATTCCTCACAGGGACGTTAATCTCCCCCGCCGCTGCTGCCTGCCTCAGGTCATCGACTACAACCACCGCTTTCTTCAGCAAAGAAGGCTCTAATTCCTCCTTCCCCTCCGCGTCGGCACCTATAGCATTTATATGTGTCCCCGGGCGTATCCACTCGCTCCTCAGAAACGGCTCCCTGGCCGGGGTGACTGTACATACGATGTCCGAGTCCACCGTTTCTTCCAGGGAACACGCCCGTACCGAATATGCAGGGAACGACTTGATAAATGTCTCCACGGTGGCAGCGCGTCGGTCGAACACCTTGATTTGTCGGAGGTCGAAGAGCTCGCCATGCGCCATCAACTGTGTGTAGGACTGGCGGCCAGCGCCGACAATGCCCAGCGTATGCGAGTCCTTTCGCGCCAAGTATTTCGAGGCGATAGCGGCCGCTGCACCTGTCCTATAGGCTGTGATATCGGTAGCGTCCATCACTGCCAGCGGATAACCTGTCGCTGGATCGTTGTAAACAATGATAGCCATAACAGTAGGCAGCCCCAACGGCTGATTTTGAGGATGAACACTGACCCACTTCATTCCCGCAGCCCCCGGGATAGCTCCGGGCATAGCCCGAAAATCGCCCTGCTCCAGGACCAGGTATGCCTTGGATGGCATCTTTGCCCTTCCCAGCGCCCAGTCTTTAAAAGCCTGCTCTACCGCTTTTATGACATCCGCTATATTCAGGAGGCTTCGCACATCCTTCTTACTCAGGAAAAGAGTGGACATATCTCCTTTACTCCTTGTCAGGTTGACTCCGTCGCCTTTGCCCATATTTCGCCGGTATTGGTAATATATGATACTGTCAACGCACCGATGAAGCAATGGCAATACATTTCCCATGAGAATCTTAGTCATGCTTTTGGAGAACGCAAAACGTTACAAAGTGTGATATATTGGTGAGGTGAGCACTCTGTAACATCTCATAGCTGACAAAGGATGCTGAAGTGACAGAGCAGTACGGGTATGCCGGTAAAATCCTGAGGGTCGACTTATCTTCGGGAAGCAAAAATATTATGTCAACTATGGACTATGCCGGGAGGTTCCTGGGAGGCAGGGGCATCGCTGCTAAAATCTACTGGGATGAGGTGCCGCCGGAGGTTAAAGCCTTCGACCCGGAAAACCGGCTGATATTCGCCACCGGACCTCTGGCAGGACTCAAGGGTGTATGCGGCTCCAGATGGCAAATCTGCGGCAAATCCGCCCTCACCACGCCCGAATACTTCAATTACTGCAACCTGGGGGGAAGCTGGGGCGCTCAACTCAAGCTTGCAGGTTATGATGCGCTGGTGGTTCAGGGAAAATCACAGCGACCAATCTATGTTCTCATAGAAGACGAAAAAGTTGAGATCAGGGACGCCTCTACCTTGTGGGGGAAAAGCACGATAGAAACTCGGGAGAACCTGAAGGAGGAGCTGGGAGACTCGGTAAGCGTTGCAGCCATCGGCCCCGCCGGGGAGAATCTGGTCACCTTCGCCTCCGTCCTCGCTGATAACGATGCCAGCGGCTCCAGCGGCCTGGGCGCAGTAATGGGTTCCAAGAAACTGAAGGCCATTGCAGTGAGGGGCAGCGGCAAGGTGGAGGCTGCCCATCCTCAGAGGTACCGGGAGCTGGCCGAATATGCCCGCAAACTGAGGCAGGGGATTGGCATGGGCATCACGCCCGGCACCGACCAGGTAATGAAGCTGAAGAAAGACTACTGCTGGGGCTGCACCGGCGGGTTCTGCTTCAGAGGGACATACAAAGCATCCAATGGCAAAGCGGGCAAATTCATGTGCGGCTCGGCGACCTTCTATATACTACGGGCACGTAACTACTATGGAGAATGGAACGAGGTACCGTTTCTGGCAAACAGGATTTGCAATGAGTACGGCGTGGACACCCACCAGATAGACACCATGATGCAGTGGCTCTCCAAGTGCCACCAGGCAGGCATCTTCACCGACGAGAACACGGGGATCCCTCTCTCCAGGCAGGGCAGCCTTGAGTTCATCGAAACCCTGGTGAGAAAGATTGCTCTCCGAGAAGGCATCGGTGACATACTTGCCCGGGGAACTATAAGGGCAGCCGATGCAGTGGGACAGGGGGCCAAAGAATTGCTCACCGACTACATCACTGACAGCGGGCACTTCGCTTTGATCGAGAACCCCAGGATGTATATCACCACCGGGCTGCTCTACGCCATGGAGCCGAGGCAGCCCATGGGACAGTTGAATGAGATGGGCTCTCTCAATCTATGGCTTATGTGGGTATACAAGCAGGACGGCGCATTCGTCTCCAACGATGTCTTCCGTGCCATCGGTAAAAGACTATTCGGCAGTGAGTCATCGGTAGATTTTATGACCTATGAGGGGAAGGCGCTGGCTGCGAAGATGATCCAGGACCGCGAAAACGCCAAGGACAGCCTCATCCTGTGCAGCTACCTGTTCCCTATCATGTTCTCCAGACAAACCGAAGACCATGTGGGCGACCCCGGCCTGGAAAGCAAAATCCTGTCCGCCGTTACAGGGAATGAGATAGATGAGGCTGGACTTTACAAAATAGGTGAGCGTATATTCAACTTGCAGAGGGCGATACTTGCCCGGGAAGGCCACAGGGGGAGAGAATGCGACAGGATTTCCGAGTATAACTTCACCAAGCCTCTTAAGTTCGACCTGCACAATCCTCAACTGCTGTCCCCCGGGAAGGGCGACCGGGTGGTAAACAAAAAAGGAGCTGTGCTCGACAGGGATAAGTTCGAAAGGTTGAAAGACGAGTATTACAGCCTCAGAGGCTGGGACATTAACACTGGCTTGCAGACGCGAGCTAAGCTCCAGGAACTCGGCCTAAACGATATGGTTCCGGATTTGGAGCGGAGAAGGCTCGTAATATAACGATGCTTGAGAAATAGAGACGCTGAAAATTTAAGGAGGTATGAAATGGAGAGATGGCTGCTTACTGTGGAGGCCAACTGCTGCGACCCATCGAGGGAGGAAGAGTTCAATAAATGGTACGACACAGTCCATCTGCCCGACATTCTGGAGACGCCAGGGTTCGTGCGCGCTGTACGTTATGAAAACACCAATCCGGCAGAGGGACAGGGGAAGTTCATTGCCATGTACGAGATTGAAACTGACGACCTGGCGCGAACACTGGCTGAATTCGACGAGATTGTCAATGCCAGAGCAAAGCAAGGGCGAATGAGCGACCTTGTAATGGCTGTGGGGGGAGGGCTTTACAAGCAGGTGTGCGCTCCCGTAAAGGGGAAGGGGAAGAAAAAGAAAAAATAAAGATTCCAGCCCACGGAGGAGCGGAATGCAAAATACCGTATGGGGCAGAGCGATGAGAGTAATTTATCCTGCGCAAACACACAGGGAAATCCCCGAATCAATGATAATCGGCCAGGCCGATGATGCCTGGCATCCCCTGAAAGACAGAAACTATATCGAATGGTGGTACTTAGATGTGATGAACGGGGATGGCAGCATTGTCAGAGGCCAATTTTACATTTCCGGCGATGTCTCCCGGCCCGGCAGGGTATTAACAGGCGTCAGAGCCACCTATGTTAAGCCCGATGGAACAGAGATCACCATAGAGGAGAAGTTCCCCTACTCCTCATTCAAATCTTCCACCGAATCCTGCGATGTAGAGATAGGCAAAAACTTCCTCAAGGGAGACCTTTCACATTACACGCTTCATGTTGACGGCAGCGAAACATCCCTCGACCTGGAGCTCGACTCCAGGATGGCAGGCTTCACCAGCCACGCCTGCTTCGGCGATGAGACAAAGTGCATGTACTGGGTCGTCCCCCAGCCACGCAGCCATGCCCGGGGAAAGTTCCAAACTGGGGGAAAGGCCTTCGCCATAGACGGTTTGGGCTATCGCGACCACAACTGGCTGAACTTCCCTCCCCTGAATGTTATAAAACATTGGGATTGGGGCAGAGTCTATGATAAAGAGTTCACCATTATCTTTGCCGACATCGTCACAACCAAAAAATTTAAAAATGCCCGGATAAAACCGCTGATTATTTATGATTCGTCCAGGTTTATCTATCTTACTACAGAATCCGGTAAATGGAGCCTTGATAAGGCAGATATCAAGCGCGATCCCGTTTCTAAGCTGGCAATTCCAGATAGACACATGGTAAAGGCCCGGGACCAGGATTTATCGCTCGAGTTGAATCTGCACCTGGAGAAGGTCTTTCAGAGGATAGATTTGCTGGCAGACTACAATCCCATAGTAAGATGGCTGATCCGGACCTTCATAGCAAAACCTGCAGCAACTTCCTACTACTCCACCGGCTCAGGAAAATTGAACCTTCGTGGACAACAGAGCGCTTTGACCTGCACTGCGGTGCATGAGCTTGTCCGAAACACCTGAGCACTCAACCTCACTGTTGTCGTTTCGCATTAGGCTGCGGTCCAATGAAGTTTCCCTGCTTCTATGAAGCAGGAGTTTGACTACCTGGCAGCAGATTATGTAGAATTACCTATCGAAGCAATAGGGCACGCAATTATTATGTCTATGATGAACGGCCAGTCAAATGATGTTCCAGGGCAAGACCCCGAATTGATCACGAACGGGCTGGATGATCCGGACATCCTCTCCTTCATCAACAGTCTGATCGACCAGAATAGCTATCTCACAAGCAAGCTCGAACAAATCGCTACCCTCATGAAGCTGGCAGAAGAACAGGCAGAAACAGCTAGAGCAGAGGCCGAGAGAATAATTGCTGAAGCTAAGCAAATAGCAGAACAAAGCGCACAAGAAAAGCTCTCCATAGCTCAGCAACAGGCACAGGAGATTCTAAGAGCGGCAGAAGAGCAAGCCAACAGAATTATCTCAGAAGCAAAACAGAAGGCTGAAGCTGCCGAATGGCAAGCCCGAGAAATTTTGAATGCAGCAAAGGAGAAAGCCGAAAAAGAGGCGCTCCTTATCAGGCAAGAAGCCCAACAATTGCGACTGAAAAGCAAACCGCTGTCAGAAAGTCAACTAAAAGCAACCCCTCAGGCTGACCTCAAGAAATCACATTCGGACTCAGAAGGCATGGAAGTAAAGCAAGCTATACCGCCATCCGGCCAGGAAGGGGGAAACAAAGAGGAAACCCCAGGGCTTTACGACGGCACAATAGAGCTGGTGCTCCCTCCACCTATAGCACTAACGCGATTGCTCAAATTCGGCAGGCAATTAAGGCATACGCGCCAGATAAAAGTCATGGGTCTGAAAGGCTCATTGACACAAGGCATTAGGATCAGACTTTTCTTACGCAACCGCATTCCGCTTCTTAAAGTACTTGAAGCAATACCGGAGGTAGAGAAAGTCTCAGGTGAACTCAAGAAGGCCAACGGGGCACACAATCCTCCCCAAACGAGGGACGAACTGAGTGTAAAGAGCGTCTTGGTTCGTATCAAAAAGTGACCTGCTGGCCCTGAACATAAACTATCATGCGCTCTATTCCATCACGGGCACCAGTGCATCGACTGGCATCCAGCCTAGTCTGGCATTTTCTTAGCCCCTGACCACTTTTTGAAAGCGTCTATCTCTTTTTGCAGGCTACTGGCCAACTGACGCCCATGTGATACTGCTAATGCCCGGTACATATCTATGGCAGCATCGGCCAGCTTGTCCTGAGCCCTCAGGATGAACACCGGCTCATCGGCGCCGATTTTGGGGATATTGAGCTTACCGTATTTACCTGATACAGCCATGACAACCTCCTTTCTCATCTATTATCTAAGTCATTTCCCAGACTCGTGATCGCTTGTAAGACCTTCCTGTAACTTTTCAGGTTCTTGAAAAGATAATCCGGTTTACTGGCTCGCAGCTTTTCTTCCGAGTGAAAGCCGGTCGCTACAGCAATTGTCATGGCACCAAGTTGTTTGCCGCTATTAACGTCCCGCAGAGAATCACCAATTATGACTACATCCTTATCGCTGAATTTCTTATCGGTTATGCTCTCAGCCCTTCCCACAGCGAGCCTCACCATGCCTACCCGTGTCGGTGCTTCCGTTCCGTAAACGGCGAACCTGAAATACTTGCCCAAACCGGTAGCCTTCAGGACCCGATCAACTATGCCTGCCGAATCACCCGTATATAACACAACAAAATTATCAGTTTTCGCTAGCTCCTCCAGGAGCTTTCTCACCCCGGGAAGGACATGGTCGGAAGCTTCTTTAGTAAGCTTTTCACCGAAAATCTTCTCATAGCTTTCCACCAGCGCCCGGCTATTCTTATTGACCTTAGCCTCAGGTATGCCTTTCAACCTCGCCAATTCAAGGAAATTATCAACCAGGCTTCTTCCCGCAAAGTCGATCTCCGTCAGCCTGGCATCTACACCGAAAAACCTGTTGAATAGTTCCCGAGTAGCCTCGTCATGAACGGATATAAAGTCTACAAGGGTTTGGTCCAAATCGAAAATAACTAGCTTCACTTTCAGCCCAACCGTCAGGAATACGATCGCCCCTCTTCGTCACTGTCCTGTGGTGACAGCGGCCTCCTTCCCCCATGCAGATTAAGGACATAATAAACGGGCAGGCATTAAGAAGTCATAAAATGTAGAGAGGGAAAAGTTAAGAAGTTGTTACATTTAGGCTATGCCATGCCGGGTGAGTATCCAGAAGTATGAGCAGGATGAATAGAGAAGCCTGGTAGAAGATGTTGACAGTTCGGCCATAATTCCGTAGATTATGGCCGAAGGATATTCCCCAGAAACGTATCGCGCGAGATTTTGTATCTCGCGAATCGAAGGAGGCAGCAAATGACCATCCCCAACTTTTCCTTAAAGGGCAAGGTGGCTATCGTCACCGGAGGGAGCAGGGGCATCGGCAAGGCAATTGCTTTGGGATTCGCTGAGGCCGGTGCCGACGTGGTAGTCGCCAGCCGCACCATGCCCGACCTGGAAAAGGCAGCTCAGGAGATTGAGGCGCTGGGACGGCGTGCCCTGGCAGTACAGACAAATATCGCTGTGAAAAGCGAGGTGGACAACATGGTGGCGAAAACACTGGACAAGTTTGGCACCATAGATATTCTGGTCAATAATGCCGCCATTAATATTATGCGCCCTCTGGTCGACCTTCGAGAGGATGGCTGGGACAAGGTGATGAACGTCGACCTCAAGGGTTACTTCCTGTGCAGCCAGGCAGCAGCGAAGGTGATGATGGGGAAACAGAGAGGCAACATAATCAATATCGTATCCACGGGCGCCGCGAAAGCAGCGCCGGGGCTGGGCGCCTACAGCATAGCCAAGGCCGGAGTGGTCATGCTCACTAAACTCCTGGCGGTCGAGCTGGCCGCCTATAAGATTCGCGTCAATGCCATCGGCCCGTACCTGGTCAAAACCGCTTTCAGCCTACCCTTGTGGTCGGACCCCGAGACGTGCAAGACCGTGGAAGCCTCTATTCCACTCGGTCGTCTGGCCGAGGCCGAGGATGTTATGCGCACAGCCCTGTTCCTTGCCTCCGAGGCTTCAAGCTACATTACAGGCCAGACCATATTCCTGGACGGCGGCACTCTGGCCTGAAGCTCAACGGCTGGGGAGGAATCTTTTGAGCAAGCCCTTCAAAGTATGCAAGGATGTATATCAGGTTGGCGGAGCTGATATATCACACCACTACGATTGCAGCGTCTACCTCCTCGACGCCGGAGACCTTCTGCTCATTGACTCAGGCGCGGGCATGAGCTTCGACAAGCTCATATCCAACATGGAGAAGCTCGGCTTCGACCCTAAGAAACTCAAGAGCATCCTGGTAACCCACTCCCACATCGACCACATCGGCTCTCTGCACCGTTTCCAGAAGGAGTTCGGCGCTAAGATAATAGCCCACGAACTCGATGCCGACGAAATAGAGGGAGACGGCGGTATAGCTGCCAAGGCCTACGGCGTATCTTACACTCCTTGCCATGTCGACCTGAGAATCAAAGGCGCTGAGGAGACCTTGCAAGTCGGAAAGTATGAGCTCAAGGTGATTCATATCCCCGGTCATACTCCGGGCAGCATAGCGGCATACGTGGACATCGATAAACAGAGGGTGCTCTTCGGGCAGGATATCCACGGCCCCTATTATCCCGCATGGGGAGCGGACCCGGCGCTGGCGAAGCTCTCCCTGCAGAAGCTCATAGACTTGAAGGCAGACATACTGTGCGAGGGCCACTTCGGAATCTACCAGCCTGCCTCAGAGGTGAAGAGGTATATCCAGCAATACGCGGACAGCTTATAGTAAATCCGCTTCAAATCCGCATGCATGAGTCAATCTAATCTAGATACGGCTTGGTTTTCCATGACAGATAGGCGGGTCATCGTCATAGGCGCTGGGGCCAGCGGCATGATGGCTGCAGGGCGAGCGGCGGAATCGGGCGCCAAAGTGCTGCTTCTGGAGAAGATGAAACGCCCCGGCAAGAAGCTCCTCATCAGCGGCCAGACGCGTTGCAACCTGACCAACGGCAGGGAATTAAATGACTTCATCTCCATGTATGGCCCCAATGGGCGCTTTCTCCGTAACGTTTTCCACCGTTACTTTCGCAATGGCCTGCTGGCTTTTATGAGGCACTGCGGTGTCGAGACCAAAACCGAGCCGGATGGCAGGATATTCCCTGCCTCAGACGATGCCCGCGATGTGGTAAAAGCCTTTCAGAGATACATGGCTGACCATGGCGTACAGATGCGCACCGGGGTCAGGGCAACTGCGATACAGGTTGATGGAAAGCGCGTGACAGGTGTGCAAACAGAGCAAGGCATTTACCCGGCAGCAGCGGTTATCCTGGCGACTGGAGGCTCTTCATATCCCGGCACCGGCTCCACCGGCGACGGCTACCGCATGGCTGAGGCCATTGGCCACACCATAGTAAAACTGCGTCCTGCGCTGGTTCCTCTCGTTGCCCAAGAAATCCAACTTGCGAAAAGCGTGCAGGGTATCGGCCTTGGCAGCGTTCGCCTGACCGCCTACCAGTGCAGCGCGGACGATATTGACCCGTCTCTGACACCAGGTGGCGATATAGGTCGCGGCACAGGACATGGAAAAGCTCGCTGGCCCGTCATCGAAAGCCGCAGCGGCACGATGATATTCACCCATTTCGGCATCGGCGGGCCCATCACGTTGCAGATGAGCCTGGCCATAGTCGATGCGCTGGAGAAAGGGCCCGTGAGCGTGTCCATAGACCTTCAACCCGACCTCAGCGAGAAGCAATTGCATCAGCGTCTGCAACAGGATTTCGAGCTCCATGGCAAGCGAAGCTTTAAGCGTATCATCTCAGGGCTACTGCCGCGCAAAATGATCGAGCCCTTCATCGAGATAACCGGTATCCCCTCTGATAAGCCCGTTAACCAGATTAACGCCGAAGAGAGAAAAAGGTTGGTAAGCCTGCTTAAATCCCTGCGTTTCAACATCAAAGGCCCTTTACCTCTAGCCTCGGCTATGGTCACTGCCGGGGGCGTCTCACTCAAAGAGATAGACCCGCGCACTATGGCTTCACGTTTGGTCAGCGGGCTTTACCTCTGCGGTGAAGTGCTGGACCTGGATGCCGATACCGGCGGCTACAATCTGCAAGCTGCCTTTTCTACCGGCTATGTCGCCGGTGAGGAAGCGGCCGCTTTTGTTGCCGCAATATAAGCGAGCCAAATGGATAAAGAATAAGTAGTCCCTGATACGGCTTTACTTTCTACTCAATCCGTTGGAAAGTTATTTTTTTGCTCTGCAAGTCGGCAGTCACGACCTTCCATCCCGCATCAAGCCAAGCTTTAGCTTGTGGATGTCTCTCATTTTCATTTCCCCACCATGGACGATGATGATGTGCCGCAGCACACAAAGGAAAACCTAGTATTTCCTCCAATTCTCCAAAACTCAGCGTAACTTTCACCTGCCCGCTTTTCGCAAGATTTCGCAAATAGTCTCTCAAAGGGTCATATTTACTCATTTCTCTCTCCCCATATTATTTCTTTCATTTTCTTCAATCTCACCAGTCATGCCTCAATGATCTCGAACCCTAAAGCCCTCAATACCCGAATCGCTTCGTGAGTGGTAACATCTGGCATCGTGCTTTTTTGTTGTTTGATCAAGTCCACTAGCAGTTGTCTGACCGGATAGAGCTTGCCATTAACCTCTGCATAAAATCTCGTTCTATCTCTCTTGCCCGAATCCATTTTTGTTACCGCTTTTTTCACATTTTCATCTGAGAATGTAAACGGCTTCCCCTTGATCGTAAAGGTCTTTTTCATTCCAAAATCTCCTTTCCCAACTACTACTACTACTACTTATATCAATTTTTATTATGAATGTCAATTATGTTCTGTGCTGTTCTCAACCAGACGAAACCTATTATTCGCAGTGGGTAGCTTTTAGACCTAGTCGCAGAGAGAAAAAGTAAGACTAGGTATATCTTGCCAGTAAGCATTTAGGGGGCTCGTGTGAAATAACCATCGGCCTAGCAATATAGCTGGAGCTAAGACCGCAGTACGTGGATTCCGAACTCTTTCAGTGCTTCCACCAGGGCGCTCAGGGGAAGCCCCATCACGTTAAAATAGTCCCCTTCGATTCTTGCCACAATCACTGACCCCAGCCCCTGAATTGCGTATGCCCCCGCCTTGCCCAGCGGTTCCTTCGATTTAACATAGGCGTTGATCTCTTCCGGGGTTAGATTCTTAATGTGGACAACCGTCTCCACCGATTCAGTTAATACTTTGTCTTTGTCCACATCCAGAATGGTAAAACCCGTGATCACTGAATGAGGCTTTCCCCTCAGCCTCATAAGCATTTTTCTAGCTTCAGCTTCAGTGCCAGGCTTGCCCATGATTTTGCCCCTGAAGACAATAAAGGTGTCCGCAGCAATGATTATGGCGTTTTTGTGCCTGACGGCGACTGCTCTGGCCTTCCCCAGCGAAATCGTTCTGGCAAGCTCATCAGGGCTTAATCCAGAGCGCATATCCTCCGCATAATTACTTGGCTCGACCT
The DNA here is from genome assembly GCA_014874385.1 of Dehalococcoidia bacterium. GTDB lineage: Bacteria > Chloroflexota > Dehalococcoidia > SZUA-161 > SZUA-161 > JACWAE01. Next base: position 61,058 of record JACWAE010000043.1, read on the forward strand.
CAAATTTCAGGCCAATTTTCTCCAGAAGTTCCCTTCTACGCGGAGATGCTGACGCCAACATGATTCTCTTCATAGCCAATGTTCCACCTTAGCGATAAGAAAACAGGGTGTCGAGCAACTAACATACGACACCCTGTTTTTACACTCAAGAACCTTCTCGCTTAAACGTTGTCTGTCTTCCCGTGCTGCTCCCTCAACACCCTCTTCAGTACCTTCCCGGTAGAGGTACGCGGAAGCTCGTCGATAAAGCAAACATAGCGAGGCCGTTTGAAACTGGAAAGCTTCTGGCGGCAGAACTCAATCAACTCCTCCGGAGTAGCCTTCTTACCTTTCTTGAGGACTACCACAGCCTTCGGTTCCTGCCCCCATTCCACACTGGGCACTGCGATCACCGCAGCCTCTTCGACGCAGGGATGAGCATATAGCACATTCTCCACCTCTTCGGGAGAGATGTTCTCGCCTCCTCTTATGATCATGTCGTCGCCGCGTCCTGCCAGATATATATAGCCCTCTTCGTCCATATAACCCTTATCGCCGGTGTGAAGCCAGCCGTCACTGGTCAAAGCCTTTGCTGTTTTCTCGGGGTCTTTCCAGTACCCGCTCATCACCCTGGGCCCTTTGGCAATAATCTCGCCCACTTCGCCCAACGGCACCTCTTTACCATGCTCGTCCGCTATCTTGATCTGCACATCATCCATAGGCCTGCCAATGGAGCATTGCAGCCTTTTCAGCTTCTTCTGCTTCTGCTCCTCGGTTCCGGTGATAACATGGTCTTCAGGCCCCAGAGCGGTTATAGTAGAAGCAGTCTCCGTCTGCCCGAAGGCATTGATGAACATCACCTTGGGGAATACTTCTATCGCCTTCTTTATCACCTCAAAGGGCATCGAAGCCGCACCGTAGGTTATCACCTTGAGGCAAGAAAGGTCGTGTTTGCTGAACTCCGGGTCATCGATGACCCGTTTAAGCATGGTAGGCACAAGCATAGCCCGATTGGCCCTGGTCTGCTCCACCGTCTTCATCCACTCTTTCACTTCAAACTGCCTCATCATCGCCAGAGTCCTGCCGCCATAGGTAGCAGCCAGCACAGCCTGTGCTCCGGCGACATGGTACAGAGGCACAGTAAGCAGGTTGGTCTCCTCTATCTCAAGGTCTACAGGGGTTACATTGCTCAGCATATATGTTACAAAGCTGTTGTGCGTTAAAGGCACCCCCTTCGGCCTCCCGGTAGTACCCGCAGTATACATCAGCATAGTGACATCGTTATCATCGACTTCAGTGAACACATCCTCCGGGGAAGCCTTAGCCAGCAGGTCATCATAAAAGAGCATGCCGTCTACTTTCTTATCTATGCTGATATAGTGCTCCACCTTGGGTAGATTGGGGCGCATGGTTCCCACCATCTCAAGGTAGCGCTCGCCGACAAATAAAATCCTGGCCTCGCAGTTGTTGAGCATATAGGTAAGCTCGTCGGCCTTGGCTCTGAAATTCAGCGGTGCGAAGATGGCGCCGAGCTTCGCCACCGCGTAGTAAGCTTCCAGATAGTGATTGCAGTTGACCTGCAATATGGCCACGATGTCGCCCTTCTTCACCCCGAGCTCAGTAAGAGCATTAGCCAGCCTGTTTGAGCGCTCGTTAAGCTGGCCGAAACTGAACTTTTTACCTTCGAAGATTATCGCCGGTCGGTCCGGTACGATAGAACTGGCAATCGTGAGGAAGTCCGTAGTATTCATCTCACCTCCTTTTTAATATTGCCTGATTATGATGAGAACTGCCATACCTCACACCGTTCGTGGTGAGCTTGTCGAACCATGAACGGCCCTTCGACAGGCTCAGGGCGAACGGGCTAAACTCTATTTACCTTGGGTAGGTTAGAGTATCCGCTCCAACCATTCATGTAGGGGCAATTCATGAATTGCCCCTACTCCCCAATTTTTTCTTGACCTTCTTTACCACCTGCGACATAACTTTGCCCGCCCTGTCATTGATGCGGATATCGGCGGCATGATCCAGGCTGGTTTCGCCTTCGTTAATTATAACCAACTTTGCCCCGGATTGCACCGCATATTGAGGCATCATCGCCGCCGGATAGACCACGAGCGAGGAGCCTATCACAATACAGAGGTCGCAGCTTGAGGAGCGCCGCTCCGCCTCCATAGTTTCTTTTACAGGCATAGCCTCACCGAAAAACACACCTTCGGGCTTGATGATTCCGCCGCACTTGACGCATTCCGGGTCCTCAGCCCCGGCCTCTACCCACCTCATCACCTCCTCATTACGCCAGCGCTCGCCGCAGGTGAGGCACTTCGCCCACTGCATATTGCCATGGAGCTGGAGCACCCTATCCTCTGAGCAGCCAGCTTTCTGATGAAGCCCATCCACGTTCTGGGTGATAACGCAGTCCAGCCTGCCCAGCTTTTCTAGCTCAGCGACAGCGTAGTGGGCATCGTTTGGCTTCATATCCTGCCAGCTTAACCCCACGGTTTTACTCATCCCCCACAGCCTTTTCCTCGCCTCGCGGTCGCTGACAAACCTCTGGTATGTGAAATCCTCGGGGTCGAACTTAGTCCACAGCCCATCGGGACCCCTGAAGTCAGGTATCCCCGACTCGGTGCTGATGCCAGCGCCGGTAAACACCACGACACGCTTTGCGCTTACGATGAGGTCGGCGACCTCCTCGATTAGCTCTGCCAGCGTTTTGCCGCCACTTCCCTGCATCATTTGCTCACCACCACCTACATTTTGCATTTTTATTTATTTGTGGGGTAGGTTGGAGCACCCGTCCCAACCGTGCCAAGCACCAGGGCAAAAAGCTCGCTCTCCATCTCCAAGCCCTGCTCCAAAGACAGGTCCAGTCCACGGTTTATCGCCTGCTTAGCATATCGCACAGCAATCTGATTGCGAGACATTATCAGCCTCGCCGTTCCCTCAGCAGCGGACATAAGGTCAGCGCGCGTAACAACCCTGTGAATCAATCCTATGCGCAAAGCCTCGGCAGCATTGATAATCTCGCCGGTAAGTATGGGCGCTACGCACATGCCCGGCCACACCAGCCTCGGCATGGTCTGGGTGCCCCCGGCAGTGGGTACCATGCCTAAGCCAACCTCGGGCAAGCCGAACCTGGCATCCTCCGAGGCAATCCTGATATCGCAGCACATCGACATCTCCACTCCTGCCCCCAGCGCGAAACCGTGCATCGCAGCGATGAGAGGCTTGGAGACACCCAGGAACTGCCCCCACAGGTCCCGTTCCCACCTCACCTGCCTGGCTATAGCCTGGGAGGGAGTGGTACCGAACTCAGTGATGTCAGCCCCTGCTGAAAATCCTCTATCCCCGACCCCCTTGATGATACCTATCATCACCTCGGGGTCATCATCTAGTGCAGGCAGCACCTCGTAC
>JACWAE010000044.1 GCA_014874385.1 Dehalococcoidia bacterium
CCTCCGCGGCGTTCCGGGTGGGCCTCGTATATCTTTATCACTTCAGCGCCCAGGTCGCCCAGGATAGTGGCGCAGAACGTACCGGGCCCCTGCCAGGCCATGTCTAAAACCCTTATGCCATCGAGCGCTGCTGCCATTTAAAAACCCTTCTTTCTACCTACGACTGATAATTGGGATACCCGCATCCTTCCGGAAGACTGAGAAAAGGGCTTCCCCCCCTCTCTACACTCCCCTCTTGTTAAACTACCTCACGCTTACCTTTTTACTCGAGCACGCCGTCCATGATAAGCTGGTTTACTTTGTCTTCGGAAAGGCCTAAAACTTCCCTGTAAACATATTCGTTGTGCTCGCCGAGCAGAGGTGCTCTGCGGATCTCGCCGGGAGTAGCAGAGAGCGCAAAGGTCAATCCGTCATGGGCAATTCGCCCTGTCTCGGGATGGTCGAGATAAACGTAGAAGCCGCGCTCTTTCAACTGGGGGTCACGGGTCTGCAGGTCTTCTCCATCCTGAACTACTCCGGCCGCTACGCCTCCCTTCTGCATCAGCATCATGACCTCTTCAGGCGATTTCTTTATCGTCCATTCCTCTACCAGGCTGTCCAGTTCATCTTCATTTTCTTTACGCCCATGGAAAGTAGCAAATTTCTTGTCCTTTGTCCAGGGCGGGTTGCCCATGACATTGCAGAATGCCTTCCACTCATCCTCAGTGAATACGGCGATGGCGCACCACCTTTCATCTTTCTTCCTGTGTTCGGGTTCAGACTCAGGCATAGCGCAGTAATCGACCTCTCTGTCTTCTCCGAGGCAGCGGTAGACCCCATGAGGAGCAGCATGAGGCAGGCGGTTGCGCATACTGGTCTGAATACGCTTGTTAACTGTATAATCCAGGATGGCTGTCTCGGTCCAGCAGACCGTGGACTCGAATTGAGCAAGCTCGATGAACTGTCCCTTTCCCGTCTTATTCCGATAGTGAAGAGCAGACAGGATAGCTGTCGCCATATGGTAGGGGTTACAGGTGAAATCAGGGAAGGCAGCCATCCCTGTCCCTATCGGAGGACGGTCGGGATTACCTGTAATGTAGTCAATACCTGCGACGGTTCTAATGGTGGTGCCAAAGCCACGCCATAGCGTATAGGGGCCGGTTATACCCATTACCGGCATGGTAGCCACGATGATGTCAGGCTTGATTTTGACCAGTTCATCATAGGTCAGCCCCCATTTCGCCATAGCTCCCGGAATGAAATTATCCAGGACTACGTCGCTTACGGAGACCAGTTTCCTGGCGATTTCGACTCCTTTGGCAAGATTAAGGTTCAGGGTTATCCCCAGCTTGCCCGGGTTGAAGTTATTGTACATGCCGCTGATGTTATAGGTCTGGGTAACATCCGGCTTTCGAGGCGCTTGCCATCTCATACCATCGATCTTGGTATTGCTTTCTATCCTTATCACTTCTGCACCGTATGCAGCGAATAACCTGGTAACATATGGCCCGGCTCCAAACCAGGAGAAATCAGCTACTCTTACGCCCTGCATCGGCAATCTCGTTTTCATCTTCGTCTCCGGACTCTAGATTACACCTTGCTCTTTGAGCAGGGCCATCTGCTTTGAGCTTAAGCCAAGCTCTTTGCCGTATATCTCGCGGTTGTGCTCGCCGATTAGAGGAGCGCGGCGCCTTATCTTCCAGGGGGTTTCAGCGAATCTGTACGGGGCGCCGGGGTACTTCAGGGTATCGCCCAGCTCGGGATGCTCCACATCTACAAAGAAATTTCGAGAGACGAGCTGAGGGTTCTCCACCACATCCCTGGCATTGTTACACGGTATAGCTATGATGCCCCTCTTTTGACCCTCTTCGCAGACCCACCTCTTGTCATGTGATTTGGTGAAGGCATCGGTAACCTCAGTGATGTGTTGTCTGACCTCGGGCCTGATCTGGTAATCCATATCCTTGAACTTATCATCATCAAGGTCGGCGGCTCCTCCACCGCTCTTCAGCCAGTCGACAAGCAAGTCCCAGTCAAACAGGGCAATGAAGTTCGCCCAGCCGTCTTTACACTCCTGAAGAGGTACACCGAGACGCCCTGACCTGACCATAATCCGCTTCTGAAGGTCGTACATCTGGGTCACCCACTGCAAGCTGTGCGCCACGCATTGCTGCATGGATACATCGACGCGCTGCCCCTCGCCTGTCATGTCTCGATGGTAAAGGGCGATCAAGGTGGCGGAGCAGGCGTGTACCGAGGCTATATTGTAAGCCTGTGAGCCGCCGACCCTGGAGGGTGGTTCGTCTTCCCAACCGCAGATAAAGAGGAATCCCCCCATAGCCAGGCCGATAAGGTCGGAGGACTTGAAATCCTTATATGGACCGGTCTGCCCGAAGGGGGTAATGGAGGTCATAATCAGCCCCGGGTTGATTTTTTTGAGAGCAGAATATCCTAAGCCTATGGAGTCAAGATACCCTGGCTGGAAGGTCTCCACTATAATATCAGCCTCTTTAGCCAGCTTCTTGAAGATTTTCTTCCCCTCGGGGCTCTCGATGTTCAGGGTGATGCTTTTCTTACTGGTATTGAAATGAAACCAGTAGAGGCTCTTTTCAGGATCGACCTCATCGTGATAGAAGGGGCCGATAGCCCTGGCGGAATCGCCTCCGGGAGGTTCAATCTTGATCACGTCGGCTCCCAGGTCAGCAAGCTGTTTAGTGCAATAAAGCCCCGCGGGGCCGGCCAGGTCCAGAACCCTGAGGTCTCCCAGCGCGGCACTTCTTGCCTTTTGCTCACCCATCTTAAACTTCCTCTCTCATAGGAACAGCCAAGCTGGTTCATTTTACCCTATTTATCAATGACTTGCATTCAGGCAACCATTTTTGCCCTCGAGTTTACTGTCATCTACCTGACGCTCCCAATGTTAAATCGCATCACGAGATTGATTAGCAGCTGGGGAGTCCAGAGGGGCGGAGCCCCTTTGGCGGGGGTCTGGTGGTGTCCCCCATCTTCTAAAGTCCCCCAAGAATGGGGGACACAGGATGCAGTCGACGCCAACGACTCACCTTTCAGCCTGCAGATAGTACTGAAGGCCAGCGTAGTCAAGAAGAAAAGATAGGCCCAAAACAGCCTTGCTCCCTAATTCCTACACGCTATATTCTTGATATTCTTGCGAGCGTAGCCTTAGTGTAAAAAAACCGCGAACATTGACCCACTAAACAGTGTTTTAACCACCATCATTGACCCACCCGGGAAACGAATGAGCTACCATGGAGACTGAAACACCATATACACAATCCAGCAGCTAGGTGGGTGACTACCGTTTCACTTCCTCTGACACGGTGATAAGCTGACTTCGATGCGTATGTGAAGTGATAAAAAATCTGGTCTATAATATGGGGTGACATGACTATATCGTGGTCTACCTGGGAACAAGCGCAATATAATCTGGTACATGAGTTCATAGACCTTTTCCTTCTACCGAGGCAAGCCTTCGCTGTGGATAAGGATTACCCTGGTATGGCGGGCATGGACGGCTTAATCAAGGGTCGCTTCAATAGCCTCGATCTCCCAGTGACAAAGCTCGTTCATGTCGAGCAACTCTTGGAAGAATCCACCTGGGAGGCGTTTCCCTCCAGGATTTCCGACTGGGCTACGTTATATGGCTATGATGTGCTTCAAGGGTTTGGCCGTGGGCTTGCTTCCAACCTTCAGGGTGCCGCCTTCGAGGGGCTAAAGCAACTGGCAGGCACTTGGGGCTTGTACCTGGCTCATGAACTGGAACGTGTCTTCCATAGATATGAGGCTTTCAGGACTTTTGGCGACTTCTTTGGCGACGTCGCTAGTCTACTTTTGCAAATCCCTGATAAGGAACTGGGCGGGGCGTTTCGTGAGTCAATAACTCCGGCTTGGCTTAGGGCTCATGAGACAGTAGCCTACGAGTTTGCCCTTTTGAATAACAACGAAACCAGAATGAGAGAAAGTCTAGAAATCTTACTCGCCTCAGATGCTGACCTGGAGAGGGGGATTGCTTATATCTTCAGTGGCTGCTCAAGCAGGCAGCTTGGCAGACAGTCGAAACGCATAATGGTGGAGGCGATATCGCAACTGAGGGAGGTCTTTTCCAGTAATGGGTTTAGGGAGCAGTTCCTTAACGTCGGGACCAGCGCCGGTCGATGGGTTTCGTGGTACGCGGGCCGACGGTTATACCTCAATTTGCAACATGACCCTCAAAGTGCCGTCAGGTTGCTCCAAGCAGTCAATTTTCATAAGGAGATTGCGGCGGTTTTTGAGCAATACCGCTACAGATATGGCTGGCAAGGAGATAGAAATGAGGCCGTTCGCCTCGCTTGGCAGGCAGTAGGGCCAAAGTATTTTGGTCTTCCCAGAAACGTGGAGGCCATAAAACTGGACGATGGGCAAGAAAAATTAATCGGCACGGCACAGGGGCTTGAAGGTTACACCGGCAAAAACCGAGCAATACACGCGCTGACAGATGCTTTCTTAGACAAACTCGGGGCCTATCTTATGACAGCCGCCAAGAATCAGGAAACAGATTACATGAGAAAGCAAACAACCGACGGCATGAGGGCTTTAACGGACGCGAAGCATACTGCAGACCTTCGCCATCCAGATAGCGAAGAGGATGAGGACCTCTCGGATGATGAAATATTAAGCCGAGAAAAGGAGAAATACCGCGCCTCAGGTGACCCTATAGTTGAGGAGCTGGAATTCAAGGAGACCGTTGAGGAATGGTATAACTCCTTGACCGAAAGTGAAAGGACGGTTACAAACTTGAAGTCTGCTGGGCACACAGAGGCAGAGATTGCCAAGATGATGGGAATCAGTCAGCAGCGCGTTTCACAGCTTCTTCAGCAATGCCTGAGGAAATATCAAAAACTGAAAATTCATCAATAGCCCCCTTGTAAAACCTAAGAATCTTACGCTTATACCGGGTGAGAGACAAATAATCTCACTCGGTATTTTTATTTCTGGGGCTGGCATGCATACAACCTTAGCGGCGTTGGATAGAGAATTAGAGAGGCAGCTTAAGCAAATTGAGCAACTTGAGACTGAGCTGTTCTTCAAGCGGCTACGGTTAGCTGGCTTAAAATCGGCCAAGGATGCCCTGCTGCGTGAACTCGTTGTTAGCGATGAAGAGGTGAGGCGGAGTGCCTAAAAAGTACCCCAAGCACAAGGAAAAATCCTTAGTAGTAAGGCTATGTTATGTAGCTGCTCCTGATAGTGACGCGAGGCTTTCGCGTGCAATGGAAATTTTGTTGTGGGCGGCGGCAAGGGGTACCTCGCAAGCAGAAGACAGCCCAGATGCTGATAAAGAGAACCCATCCGGTCGTAGCACTCACGAAGCCACTGGAAATGGAGGATGCAAGTCTCATTAGCTAGGCTAAAAAGAGCCCCACTTTGCTGAGCGCAAGGCGGGGGCCGAAGCCTGGGCTCCATAAGGTCGAGTTATGAAGCACCAATCAGGTATAACACAACCGAATAAAGTCAAGCAAGGTGATGGCCCGGGGCCAGCAAAAGCTGCCCCTGGCCTTTTTGTTATCAAGCTGCATCACGAGTTGTCGGCCGCTGCGCTCCGGGACAAGCTCGATAAAGAGCTGGCTTTGTGGTATGAGCTCCAATCCGTCAATGTTATCGGTTGCGGCAAGTTGATACTGAAGGACGTGCTACCTGTCCTGGTGTCTTCCTTTGGCTATTCGCCGGACACAGTCTATCGTATCTTGAAAGCTGGAGAGGGTCGGTTCTGGGAGGTTTACCAAAGTCCCGGGCTGCCAGGGCGCTGGGTCCGGCTCCGTGGCCTCTCTCCAGTGGCGGAGTCTTTAGGATCTTCTTCCTCTCTCCGCCCATAGCAAGAATTGGATGATGGAAAACAGGTACGGTAAACTATAAGGCAAAGGGTATGGTAAACGGATATGGGTGCTGATACTCACAGGCCACCGTCCAGGGTCCGGTATGAACAGGCTCACCCTACTTTGTCGTGTCGGTTGGATGCCGAGACACACGAATTGTTGAAAAAACGTCTCGCTTCCGATAGCCTGTCATTCGCCGATTTTGTTAAGTCTCAATTGGGTGTCACGGAAAGTAATATCGTTAATATCAAGGAGGCAGAAGAAAGAGCATACGCTACCGCGAAGAACAAATATGAAGTTCGAATAGCTGCTTTGGAACGTGAAAACGATGTTCTCAAGGAATCCGTACAGTCCATAGCAGAAAAAATAGTTCGAAGGGTGATCGCTCGTTATAGGATTAACGTCCTGTGCCCTGGATGCAGGAACACGATGGAACTCACCATACAAGATGTGCTCCCGATCCTCGACGACTTGAAAGTTAAATGTCCTCATTGCGGTGAATCGGGTCGTTTAAGAAGTTCTGAATTAAAGATACTGTAGGAGAAGGGTGACGACACCTAGAAACATGTAGGCTATATTCTTAGGAAATAACCCGGCCAAATTCAGCTATTTACAGCATCCACGAAATCAGCGACTTTTCCGCCCGTGAGCCTTGCTGAATTTTTCCCACGTTTCCCCCAGGCCAGGACCCTTGCGCTGCACATATAGCCACGTCTTATACCACCCGGCCTCATACAAGGTCAAATACCTCTGCTGCTGTCGAAACCAACGATTGCTCTTCAGGCGCTTCCTGTGGCCCAATCTTCAGCAGACGCATTTTCAGTTTCCAACACAGGAGAAGATCAAGCTTGGCGATTTCGATGTCAATCTCAATCCCCGAGTTTTTTCATTTCTTGCTTATATTCCCGCCACTGCTCAAGCCCTTCCTCGAACTTTGTCGAGTCTGCGCCGAGGACCTTGCTCTGTTCGAGTCCTGCCAGCCATGACTGCTCGTTTTCATCAATTTGAGAAAGCTGCCACGATACTTGCTGGCAGGCTCTCGATCTTCCTCCTCGTCTGTTACACTGCCCTAGGCAACGGCCTGTCCTACCACCGCCGTATATAACGCCTGTCGTTCTATTAAAGACCAGTTAAGACCAGCGATATTTTCCGTCCGGAGGTAATATAAGTCTAAGTTGAGCTTGACCAGGAAAACTTGAGGTCTCCTGCTCGCGTGGCTGCTGACCCGCATGAGATTCCTTGGTAGAGAATAAAGGAACGTCCGTAGTGTTCTCTGCAACTGCCGTCTTTCTAATCCGCAGGCGCTTAGCAATTCCGCTATGCGATAATCCCTCTGCATCCAACACTCTGGCTTGGTCGATGATTTCTGGGCGTAAAGCCTTATAAAAAAACGAACGAACTATTTCTGATTCTCATTTTATCGACTGGCTGATTCATTCGGTCGTAAACAGCTATGGTAACCTACAGGGCAAAGGGTATGGTAAACAACGCGCAAAGGGTATGGTAAACAGATATGGGTGGTGATACTCACAGGCCACCGTCAGGGTCCGGTATGAACAGGCTCGCCTTCTTTGTCGTGCCGGTTGGATGCTGAAACGCGTATGCTTTTCTCCAGGAGCGAGTCTTTTACTGCTTGACTGCCCAGGGGGGAGCGGAGGCGCTGCCCTGGGCAGAGCCGATAGCCCCTGCTCATCCTGAGTTCCGTTGACAAGGTTTTAACTGAATCTACCTCAATCCCCCATATTTCCGAAGCTAACTATCACAAAAACTGCAATTTTTAGCTTCAATTAAAAAAGTAACTACTTCTTTTCATTTACGAAAGGTACTTTTGTAAAGTATCCTATTCTCAGAATCATATTTTGAGAGTGATTCGAGACTGAAATTGATAGGAGATAACGAAGCTAACGAGACTCAATCGCAAGCCGATTGAACGAGACTGGCAATCTCGGTAGCACCTTAGACAAACATTCGACACCTAAGCTGAGATACCGACTAGGGCACTATAAGGTAAGCCTGAAAAGTACGGCAAAGTCGAATCATAGAGAACCTTGACGGGGTATAAGCTCGCTCGTAGGAATCTAAACTAGGAGTGTGAACCATGAGTGATGTTATGACAATAGCGAGCTTGCTTAGACCTGTAGTCAAAAAGACTGGTGGGCGCAAGGTGTGGGGGCTAGACCTCGAAACTACCCTTGTACCGTTCTTTACGGCGGAAGCAGTCGAAGGACACGCCTACATCCCCCCCGAAGTCTTAGGCTGTCCCCTGAGATTGCAACGGAACGATGACGGCGAGGTTAAGTTCAGCAAGACTGGCAAGCCTGTAATCCGTGTTGCTCAGGAAATGGGTAGCATGGTGCGCCTAATGCGAGAAAACCTCGAAGCTAACCTGCAAGCGCACGCAATCGAGGTTAAGACGGCAAAACCCGAAGAGTACACCAAAGCCTTCAAGCTCAATCAGAGCTTGGGTAAGCCGATAGCCGAACGTGATACCGCCGACTTAACCGAGGCAATAGCCACCCGTGCAGAAGCCGCCATGAAAGCCGCCGCCGTTGCCGCCGCCGACAACGCCACCGCCAAACCCGAAGCCGTAGGAGTAGGAAGCTAACCTTACACCTACGAGCGAGCTTACACCCTGTCAAGGTTAGATTGGGGGATTATGCACAAACCGCTATGGATAACACCACAACGGCAGTTATGTATAGCGAGCTTGTACCAGCGATACATAGGCAAAGCAGGTTGGAAAGTAGACCTTCGTACTGGAGAAGCATATCACCCTGAACTAGACAAGCTCGTACATTCTTACATCATGTATTGGGTTCAAGATGACTTAGCGGGTAAGAGATACGAACAACGTCTAGCCGATAGGGAATTGCACCGTTTGAATGAACGTGGCGCATTAAGGGGACATTTTAACGCTATCTCCAGAACCATATTCTTCGATAATCAACCCATGTACGAATTGCAGGGGTTAGGGGTTAGCGGCCTTACCTTCCGCCCGTTCGCCAAAGTACGGATTGCAAGCTCGCTGGTGGCACTCCATGTTGACATCACGGAAGCATTAAGGCCATTAAGCAAGTGCAAAAGACGGAAGGTTATCAGGCATGGCAAACCCTTACCTTCTGAAATTCTAGCAAATGTTAGCGAAGTATGCGCCCTGGCAGTTTCAAGGTATCTAGCTTAGGTTAGTCTCAAAGCAAAAGGAGACTCCCTTATGGGGGTCTCCTTTTGCTTCTTGCGGGATAGATTCCCACCGTAGGCTAGCACCGCAGGAGTGCTAAAACAGAGGACGCCTGCGGTTCAGGGGGCCGAGCTTTACCCAGCTCGGCCCTATTTATTTCACCAGGAAGGAGGTATGCCATGTCCAACTGCATTGAGATTGAGTCGTCTCGAGTCACACTCAATGCGCAGCAGTTCCGTGTTCGGGACTATCAAAAGCTCATAGAGAGCCACCGCCCGCACCTGGGACGCCCCCATGCCCTGGGGGATGACAACGTGTGCTGGTTTCTCACGAAAAACTCATTCTTCAAAGATGGCTCAGTGACCATAGCCTTCGGCC
>JACWAE010000002.1 GCA_014874385.1 Dehalococcoidia bacterium
ATAATGACCACAGGTCGGTAGAATTCGTCCACCAGTTTACCGGCGACCACCCCCAGTACACCGTGAGGGTAATCGTGACCTCCCACCATCAGCAGCGGCTGGTCTGTGCCCTCTGAGAGCAGCTTTGCTCTCACCTTGGCTAATACCTCGGCGGTCAGCTTTTGCCGCTCGGCGTTCCTGGTCTCCAACTGAGCTGCAAGCTCTCGAGCCTGCGCTTGCGAAGTCGTGGTAAGAAGCTCATAGCTGGTAACAGCGTGATCCATTCTGCCGCTGGCATTTAGACGGGGCCCCAGCGCATAGGAGATGCTTTCGGAATCAATTCCTCCCATTTCCAGCCCCGCGCAGAGCACCAGCTCCCGTACGCCGGGCCTGGGACTCCGGTTCAGCCCTTCGATGCCCCTTCTCACCAGATACCTGTTCTCTGCGAGCAAGGGCACCATGTCGACAACCGTGCCCAGAGCCACCAGGTCCAGGAACTTTTCCCACTCGCCGTCCCTGTGTGTTGCCTGGTACAGCGCCTGAAGGAGTTTGAAGGCAACTCCCACGCCCGCCAGATCGTAAAAAGGATAGGTAGAGCCAGAAAGTTTGGGGTCGATTGCCGCCAGGGCAGGCGGGATATGGGCAAGAGGCACATGGTGATCGGTTATGATGATGTCCAGCCCCAGCTTGTGCCCCTCCCCTACCTCTGAGACGCCGGTAATGCCGCAGTCCACTGTGACAACCAGGCTCACACCCTGCTTCTTCAGGTTTTTCAGAGCCGCCAAGTTCAGGCCATGGCCTTCGTCAAAGCGATGAGGTATATATGAAATGACCCTGCCGCCGAGTTCCTGGATTCCCTGTGCCAGGAGAACAGCGGCAGTGATACCGTCGGCATCGAAATCTCCGTAGATGGCAACGAGTTCATCCCCGAGCAAGGCGCGGAGGACCCTGGTCACAGCCTTATCCATCTCCTGAAGCAGGAAGGGGTCGTTGGCCAGTCTTTCGTCAGCGGCGAGAAAGGCGTCGAATTGAGCGGGGTCTGTGATGCCACGATTATGGAGCAATTGAATAAGTAATGGGCTGATATCCGGCTGCTCGGTCGAGCCTCCTCCACCGTGAGCCTGGGATATAGGCTTATATCGAAGCCTCTGCGCCAGCGAGTCCGCAGAAATAGGGGGACTGATCTGCCACCTTTGCTGGGTCAATTTCTGCACCCCGCAGTTCTAGGGCCGTACTAGTCAAGTGTACAGTCCTTTGGGGCTCAAGTCAACCGAAATATCTGTTTTTTTAGAAATGCCACAGAGATGGAAAGGGATTTGGGCGAGGTGACCTCGCCCCTACAAGGGTGCCTGCAAGAATGAAAATATATCTCGGTATGAAAGATTATCCCGTTCGTGGTGAGCTTGTCGAACCATGAACGGGCCGTTCACCCTTCGACAGGCTCAGGGCGAACGGTAAAAAGCCTATTTTCAAAGTTAAAAGGGCAACCCGACGGGTCGCCCCTACATTTGCCAAGCGTCCGCCAGAGGCGGATGCACCTACGGCCGTTTAACGCTGTCTGCCTCTCCGTTGAAGGCCTGCTTGGGCGTTATCCCCGAAGCTATCCCCGTGAGCACGAAAATCTTAATCAGGTCACCCGCTATGAAGGGGAAGAATCCCAGGGTCAGGACATGGTAGAAACTAGCGCTTCCTCCTCCAACCAGGTTCAGCCACAGATGCAGTTGAATCAATCCCGGAACGTAGATTAAGACGAAATTGGCGAAAAGCAATATGCCGAGCATGGGGAGGAAGGACCTTGCCTTGATATATTTATCAATGAAATGCCCTACAAACAGGGCGGCCAGGAAGAAACCGACGATATAGCCTCCGGTAGGTCCGGCGAGGTGGCCCACGCCCCCTGACCAGCCAGTGAACCAGGGCAGCCCGGCAGCCCCAAGCCCTGCATAAGATGCTACGCTGATGCCTCCCCACCATCGGCCCAGAAGCACACCGGCCAGCAGTACGGCAAATGTCTGCAAAGTAATGGGCACTGGCGTCCAGGGCAGCAGAAACCTTATTTGAGCTGCCAGACCAATGACACAAGCCATGCCCAGCGCCAGCATAATCTTGTTGATCAGGCTTAATTCAGTACGCCACCGGTAAGCATTGTATGTTGCCGTTCTCCATCTATCTAGAGCTTTTGCTTCCATTCCTTTGTCCCTTTCTTGATTATGATTACCCGCTAACAGTCAATTATCGCGGCCAATCAAGGATACGTCGCCGCTGATGATTCTCTTCACATCTCCGTTCTCCTTTCTTACCAGCAGGAAGCCCTCCCCATCTATGTCCAGGGCTTTGCCCTTCATTTCCTCCTCAGCATCGCTGACCTTGACCCAGGAGCCAACGGTACTGTCCAGTGCTTTCCACTCCTCCCTGAGAGTGGCAAACCCGGTTACCAGGAACGTAGTGTAGAGCGCATCGAACTCGGCTAAAAGGCTCTGGACAAGTCTCACCCGGGAGACATATTCCCCGCATCTCTCGGCTAAAGAGGTGGCGATGCCCCTGGTCGGCTCCGGTAACAGCGAACATTGGGTATTCACATTTACCCCGATGCCCACAACGATATGGTCTACCCTGTCTATATCACAGCTCATTTCGGCGAGGATTCCCGCGACCTTCTTGCCGCCAACTGTGATATCGTTGGGCCACTTTATCCTCGGTTCGAGGGGAGTCACTTTTCTTATAGCCTTACACACAGCCACTCCGGCGATGAGGGGAATCTGGATAATCTGAGTAGGTCTGAGATTTGGCCTCAATATGGCAGAGAAGTACACGCCTTCGCGAGGCGGTGAAGCCCAGAGCCTGCCCTTCCTGCCCCTGCCTTTAGTCTGTCTCTCGGAGATGACTACAACGCCCTCCTCCGCTCCCTTTCGGGCAACCTCTCCTGCCTCGTCCTGAGTCGAGGCGACCTCCTCACGGTACAGAATACGCCTGCCCATGATACTGGTATGGAGGCCGAGGGCGATCTCTGCGGGGATAACCAGGTCGGGGCTCTTGACGAAGGAGTACCCGGTCCGTGGGGAGGAATCAATTTCATATCCTGTCCGGCGCAGCTCGTTGATATGCTTCCAGACAGCCGTTCGGGAGATATGGAACCTCTGGCCAAGCTGCTCTCCCGAAACACGGCCTTGCTCCTGCAGGGCTCTGAGAATGGAATCTCTCATCAAGCCGATATTTTAGCGGGGGATTCAACTAATGTCAACCATTATAGATTTAGCGGTTGACATTAAGATTAATGTAGTAGGGGCGACCCGATGGGTCGCCCCTACATTGTTGACCAATAGGCGTCATGCAACTACTTCATGCCACCTTTATGAATAATGAAAGGGGCGTTCAGTTGAACGCCCCTACAACATCTGTGCCTTTTGGGCCTGTTAAACTTCTCGGAACTCGCCCTCCACGGTGCCTTCATCCTTTTTGCCTGGACCTTCCCCATCTCCTGAAGGCGGGGGTGGCGGTGCTCCCGCGCCTGGACCTCCGCCAGCCTGCTGATAGACAGCCGCGCCTACTTTCTGCATGGTGTCGGACAGCTCTTGAGTTGTGCGTTTTAACTGCTCAACGTCGCTGCCCTGCAGTGCCGATTTCACAGCCGCTATCTTGGCATCAACATCGCTTTTTAAGTCAGCGGGCACCTTGTCGCCCTGCTCGCGGAGGGTCTTCTCCGCAGTGTAGACCAGGGTATCCGCCATATTGCGGGCTTCCACTTCCTCACGCTTCCTGGTATCCTCGGCAGCATGCATATCCGCCTCTCGCTTCATGCGCTCTACTTCATCCTTGCTCAGCCCGCTGGAGGCGGTTATGGTTATCTTCTGCTCCCTTCCCGTGCCCTTATCATGGGCCTTGACGCTGAGTATGCCATTGGCATCGATGTCAAAGGCAACCTCAATCTGAGGTAGACCCCGGGGCGCCGGAAGTATGCCATCGAGCATGAAGCGTCCCAGCGTCCTGTTATCGTTAGCCATAGGCCGCTCTCCCTGAAGCACATGGATCTCCACGCTGGGCTGATTATCAGCAGCCGTGCTGAATACCTGGCTCTTCGAGGTAGGTATCGTGGTGTTGCGCTGGATGAGCGGCGTCATCACTGCACCCAGGGTCTCGATTCCCAGTGTAAGCGGCGTGACGTCGAGCAACAGCACATCCTTGACCTCGCCCTTGAGCACACCGCCCTGGATAGCCGCCCCCATGGCGACCACCTCATCGGGGTTGACCCCCTTATGGGGCTCGCGGCCGAAGAACTCCTTGACCTTCTTCTGCACCAGCGGCATCCTGGTCTGGCCGCCGACGAGGATAACCTCATTGATCTGGCTGGTGCTTAACCCGGCATCCTTTACAGCCTGACGGCAGGGCTCAATGGTCTTATCCACCAGGTCCATCACCAGTTGCTCCAGTTTAGCCCTGGTCAACTTGATATTGAGGTGCTTGGGCCCGCTGGCATCGGCGGTGATGAAGGGAAGGTTAACCTCGGTCTCCATCACAGTGGAGAGCTCCATCTTGGCCTTCTCCGCAGCTTCCTTAAGCCTTTGCAGAGCCATGCGGTCCTTCCTCAGGTCGATGCCCTGGTCTCGCTTGAACTCGTCGCAGAGCCAGTCCATGATGCGCTGGTCGAAATCGTCTCCACCGAGATGGGTATCGCCATTGGTCGATTTGACCTGGAAGGTCCCTTCGCCCAGCTCCAGGATCGAGATATCGAAGGTGCCACCGCCCAGGTCGTAGACGGCGATGGTCTCGTCTTTCTTCTTCTCCAGTCCGTAAGCCAGCGATGCGGCAGTGGGCTCATTGATGATGCGCAGCACCTTCAGTCCGGCGATCTCGCCGGCATCCTTGGTCGCCTGCCTCTGGCTGTCGTTAAAATAGGCTGGCACGGTGATGACCGCCTCGGTAACCTTTTCTCCCAGGTACGCCTCGGCATCAGTCTTCAGTTTCTGCAGAATCATGGCCGATATCTCAGGCGGGCTGTATTCCTTGCCCCCCATCAGCACCTTTACCTCATTATTGGAACCCCGCGTCACCTTGTAGGTCTTGCGGCGGGCGTCTTCCTCAACGGGCAGCTCGCGTCCAGGCGGCTCCCCCCACTTACGTCCCATAAATCGCTTAATGCTGTAAATGGTGTTCTCAGGATTTGTAATCGCCTGACGTTTAGCAACCTGCCCCACCATCCGCTCCCCGCTCTTGCTCACCGCCACCACAGAGGGTGTGAGCCGGGAGCCTTCGGCATTGGTGATGACCACAGGCTCGCCGCCTTCCATTACAGCTACCTCGCTCAGAGTTGTTCCCAGGTCGATTCCTATTACCTTCGCCATATCCCACCTCCGTGAAATTGGATAGACTTATTCTTGTTCATTATTGCTCGGGGGTTCGCTCCCCTTTCCCACCTTGACCTTAGTGGGCCTGATTACACGACTGCGAAGTTTGTAGCCTTTCTGTAACTCTTCAATGACCTTACCTTCCTCCCCCTCCACAGTCATAACTGCCTCATGAAGATTAGGGTCGAAGTCTTTGCCCTCGGCCTCGATAGCCGATATCCCTTGAGACTCGAGGACTCCTTGCAGCTTGCGATATATATGCCTGATACCATTGACCCAGGGCGACTCAGCAAGCTCATCAGGAACACTTCTCAGGGCTCTCTCCAAATCGTCCACGACAGGAAGTATATTCAAGATAAGCGTAGAGTTAGCGTAATTGACTACCTCAGCCCGTTCTTGCTCGCTCCGCCTCTTATAGTTAATAAAGTCCGCCTGCGCCCTCTGCCAGTTCGCCAGATACTTCTCAGCCTTCTCCTTCTCTCCAGCAATTACCTTCTTGACCGATTCTATTTCCTCCGGTTGTTCGACTTCTAACTGTTCAACCTCTCCCTGTTCGACCTTTTCCTCATCCTGGGAGAAGCTTTTCTCTCTCTTGGTCAAGCTATACCCCCAAAATATATTTCAAAAAAGATTGTAAACGTCAAATAAATCGAATAATGTAACTTATGTCACAAAGATTAGAAACTCTTCTCAGCCCCCTGAATCCCCCAATCTTGGGGGAATTTAAGAGTTGGGGGACACCCCCAAACCCTCGGCAAAGGGGCTGCGCCCCTCTGCACTCCCCATTTGTTAAACGACCTCTGTGTCACAAAGCTTAGAGAGCAGGGTTTCCACCTAACAGACAAGGGGCTCAAGCCCCTTGTTAAACCTCCAGACCTCCAGCCTTATCCGTACAGCTCGCTCACCAGCTCGCTCATCACCGTGGATAAGAAGCTAACAGTGGGGATAGCGCGCTGGTACTCCATTCTGGTCGGCCCCATTACGCCGATGGCGCCGCCCACTTCTCCGGGGATACCGTATCTGGTCAGAATCACGCTGCAGTCACGCATGACATTCTCTTTATTCTCTCTCCCGATAACTACCCGCACCCCCTCCCCTGTCAGCACCCGGGGCAGGAATGACTTGAGCAGGCTCTTTTGCTCTAACATCTCCATTATCGCTGCTATCTTGTCTCTCGAGGCAAATTCGGGCTGTCTGAGCATATGGCGGAGACCATCGATATACGGCTCCTCATATTCTTTGCCTTCTTCATCCCGCATTAACTCAGACACAATTTTCATCACCTGCTCTTCTACAGGGGAAAGCTTCAAGTCCTTGTCAGCTATCTCGGAAGCAGTAAGCCCGGCATAAGCCGAGGTAAGCTTGCGCGCACTGGCACTAAGCTCCTCCTGGGAGACGTTCTCCTCCAGAGTCAGCATCTGCTGCCTGAGCTTCGCTTCTTTGAGAACAATTACTAACAAGACCAATAACTCTTGAAGGGAAACCAATTCCAGGTGTTTGAGCCTTGCTTCAACAGGCTTGGGCAGGGTAACCAGGGCTACGTTGTGCACCATACCTGACAGGATTGCAGCAGCCAGGTGTGTCCATTCCTCAACCGCCCTCTCCACCTGATGGAACTGATGTCGAATCAGGAATTGCTCGTCCCAGGAGAGACGTGCATAGCTCATCAAGGACTCTATATAATGGCGATACCCCTTCTCGGTGGGGATACGTCCCGCAGAGGTATGGGGCTGGACGATATAGCCCTCCTCTTCGAGCTCCATCATCTCGTTGCGGACAGTAGCCGGGCTCACCCCCAGACCTTTTTTGGCAACGACCTCCGAGCTTACGGGCACGCCTTTCGAGATGTATTCGCCTATGATGATGCTGAGGATTTTCCCTCTTCTTCGAGTGAGCATCTCTCCGCTCCCTTTATTAGCACTCTCATCATCAGAGTGCTAATGCTACAATAACTCTATCACTTTACGCTCATTCTTGTCAAGAGGTTGATTATTAGGTACTCATGCCTCAGCGAAGGTTGATTCCTATCACCTGCTCTGATATACTTTTCGAATATAAGCTCTCTGGGAAAGGTATCTATTTGGCTCGATATGCAAGGATTATCGGTTGGGGCAAATACCTGCCCCAGAAGGTGCTCACAAACCAGGAACTCGAGCGCTTAGTTAATACCTCAGATGCCTGGATTATGAGTCGCACCGGCATCAGAGAACGAAGGATCGCCGCCGATGATGAAACAGCGTCGAGCATGGCAGTGCACGCTGCCAGAGCCGCACTCAAAGTCGCCGGGCTGGAGCCCCATTGCCTCGATCTGGTGATCGCAGCCACCTGCACGCCTGAGCTTATCTTCCCCGCCTGCGCTGCCCTCATACAGAACTCACTGGGTGCCAAAAATGCCGCCGCTTTTGACATCAATGCCGCTTGCAGCGGGTTCATCTACGCCCTGGCCACCGCCTGTCAGTTCATCGCTGCCGGAGCCTATAACAACATCCTGGTTGTAGGCAGCGAAGTCTACTCGCGGATTCTGAATTGGAAGAACCGCAATACCTGCGTTCTCTTTGGCGATGGGGCCGGCGCAGTGGTGATACAGGCTAGCGATGCGCCGCCAGGTTCGCTTAGCTTCGTACTGGGCAACGACGGCTCCAGAGCAAACTCTATCTACACCCCGGGCCCTTGCGGCCTGAATAAAGGGCCTTACTACATCACTATGAATGGCCCGGAGGTATTTAAGTTCGCAGTAAACGTCATTTGTCTCGCGACCAAGCAGGCTGTCAAGGCCGCTGGCCTCGAGCTGTCCGATATCGAGCTTTTAATCCCCCATCAGGCAAATACCCGCATTCTTAAATCGGCCGCCAAAGCAATCGGCCTACCTCTGGAAAAGGTCTTCATTAACGTAGACCGCTACGGCAATACCTCGGCAGCCTCCATCCCTATCGCTCTGTGCGAGGCTATAGAAGAGGGACGGCTTAAGGAGCATGACCACCTGGTGCTGGTCGGATTCGGCGGCGGTCTTAGCTGGGCAGCTATGGTCATCGAATGGGGGCCAAGGCCGAAGAAACTGTAGCTCCAATTCTTCCCCCAGCAATATAAAATGATACGAAAGGATACTGCTGTGGCTGAGCAGCAGTATGAGGAAAACAAATGGTAGACGTAGCGATAATCATCGTCTACTTTCTCGGCATGATAGCCATAGGTATCCGTGCCTACCGTAAGAAGGCAGCAGCGACCTGCAACGGTTACTTTGTTGCCGACAGACGTGGCTCGACTCTGTTCATAGTTGGCTCACTCTGCGCCACCATTATCGGGGCTTCAGTAACATTGGGAATGGCGGGCCTGGGATATGTCAGGGGACTTACCGGGGCCTGGTGGCTTCTGGCGGGAGGTGTTGGCCTCCTTATCCTGGGCTTATTTTTCGCCCGTACGGTGAGAAGGTTCGGACTCTATACCCTGCCCGAGCTAGTGGAAAAGCAATACAACAGCAAAATGACCGGGCTGGCAGCCTCTGTACTCATCGTGGTCTCCTGGCTGGCAGTTATAGCCGCGCAGATTATAGCGGCCGGCAAAATCCTATCCGTTTTGCTGCCCTCTGTTGGCTTTTCCCCTTTAATGATTATCGCAGCCTCTGTATTTATTCTCTACACCGCCCTCGGGGGACAGTATTCAGTTATACGCACTGACCTCATCCAATTCGGTATATTACTCGTCGGTGTTATAGTATGCTTTGTCCTGGTCCTGAACCGTGTGGGAGGGATAGGCGGATTGCATGCCTCCCTTCCCGCGGACTTCTTCTCTTTCCCCGCAAGTATAAAGTTCGGTTATTTAGACATCATATCGCTTCTAATCTTAGTGGGGGCGACTTATGTAGTCGGCCCGGATATGTATTCCCGGCTATTCTGTGCCCGCGATGAGAGGGTGGCTAAATCTTCAGCGCTGTCGGCTGCGCTCATAACCATACCTGTGGCTTTCATCATCGTCCTCATAGGAATGGGAGCCAAGGTACTATTCCCTGGCATTACCTCGGAGCAAGCCTTCCCCACTATCATAAAAGATATTCTGCCCATCGGGGCAACCGGCCTGGTGATTGCGGCACTGCTCGCTGCCGTGATGTCATCGGCGGATACCTGCCTGCTCACCACGAGTACCATCCTTTCTGCGGATATCTATAAACGCGCCTTCCCCAATGTGAGTGAGCGGAAAACTCTTACAGTTACCAGGATTGCCGTGATTATTATCGGCGCGCTCGCTCTGCTAGTTGCCATAAGACTGGGCGGAATAATAAACTCCCTTCTGCTGGCCTACACCGTGTTCACCAGCGGCGTGGTGCTTCCGGTGGTAGCAGGATTCTATAAGGATAAGCTAAAGGTTAACTCGATAGGCGCGATAACAGCTATTATTGCAGGCGGGGGCACAGCTCTGGCAATAAAACAACTGAATATCACACATCTGGACGTGTTTGGGCTCCGTATAGGGCATGCCGAATTGCTGGGATTTGTAGTTTGCGCTGTGCTCCTATTTGGTGTAAGCTGGATAACTAGGGTTTTTAGCCGTCAGCAGTCAGTAATCAGCTAGATTCCGTTCGTGGTGAGCTTGTCGAACCATGAACGAGTCGTCCACCCTTCGACAGGCTCAGGGCGAACGGTACAATAGCTGGATGACTGAACTCTAGTTAGCGAGGTTTGATATGGAGATAGTCTGGCTGGGACATTCCTGCTTCAGAATAAGGGGGAAAGAGGCTACTATCGTTACCGACCCTTTCGACAAGACCCTGGGCTATCCGGTGAGAAAACCCAACGCCAGCATCGTCACTGTGAGCCATAACCATCCCCAGCACAGCTTTGTGGACGGCGTTGCGGGAAGTCCCAGAGTGGTCAGCCGTCCCGGCGAATACGATATTGCCAATGTTTTTATCTATGGCATCGCTACCTTCCATGATAACGAGAAGGGGGCGATTCGGGGCAAGAATACTGTTTTCTTCATGGAGATAGATGAAGTCAAGGTCTGCCATCTGGGAGACCTGGGGCACGTGCCTACCACAGAGCAGATCGAGCAGATGAGCGGCGTTGATATACTGATGGTCCCTGTGGGCGGAGTCTCTACCATCAATGCGGCGGCGGCGGCAGAGACCATAGGCCTGCTCGAGCCGAAACTTGTCATCCCCATGCATTACAAAACAGAAGTGGTGAAGATGGAGCTGGAGCCTGCGGAACATTTCATCAAGGTTATGGGGTTGAAGGAGGTGGTCTCCCAGCCCAAGCTCAACGTCACCAAATCGAGTCTGCCACCTGAGACCAAAGTCCTGGTGCTGGACTACCGCCGGGAGAGCGTCCCGTAACCAGGAAAACCTGCCTAACCTCTTAACCGCAGAGTAACGCGTCCATTCCGTTGCAAAACGGAATCCAGTGGCCTGGGATAATCATTCCCCATTCCGTTGCAAAACGGAATCCAGTCGCTTGTGAGAACCGGTACCCATTCCGTTGTAAAACGGAATCCAGTCGCATGAGTAGCTATTATGTTTACATTCTTGCCAGCAGGCGCAATGGGACTCTCTATGTGGGTGTTACCAGTAACCTTCTGCAACGTGTTTATGCGCACAGAAACGATTTCGTAGAAGGATTCACCAAGAAATATGGCGTCCATATGCTGGTGTACTTTGAGGAATGTGATGAACGTGAAGGCGCCCTTCGACGTGAGAAACAGATTAAGGAATGGAAAAGGCGCTGGAAATTAGAACTGATTGAGAAATTCAATCCAGAATGGCAGGACCTGTACGAAAAGATTTTGTCGTGACTGGATTCCGACTTCCGTCGGAATGGTTCCACAACGTTTCCATTCCGTTGCAAAACGGAATCCAGTGGCCTGAATAGCAATCATGTTTACAAACAGAGAAGCCGTCCGCCAGTGGCGGACGGCTTCGTTTGAATCGTCTCTACGTGATAAGCGCTTTATTAGGTTTTCGGCGCAGGGGGAGGGGGAGGGGGAATAGGAGCGACTTGTGGCTTCCTCATCATCACCATCACCCCTATGATTATAGCGATGACAGCAAGGACGATGGCAACAATACCGAGCACGCTGGAGGCGTTTTTACCAGCAGGTCCGGTAGCGCCAGCAGCGCCGGCGGCACCTGTGGTACCCGTCGCCCCGGCGGGAATGCCCAACGTCAGTATGCCGGTCGTCGAATCGTAACTGACGGTGGGGGTCGCACCGGCAGCAAGGGCTGTAACAACTACCTGGGTTATCCCTCCAGTAGTACCTGTCGAGGAAGTACCCTTGGTCAGGTTTAACGCCACGTTGCCGCCCATTTGCCAGGTCCCCGTCTGACTTACGGTAGCGTTGCCGATCTTGAAGGTCACAGTCAGTCCGGCGTAGCTATCGCCCTCAGGCTGAGCTATCACTATCCTGTATGTTGAAGCGCCCTCCGCAGATGGCGTAGTAGTGGTATACGTATCGTTCCCTATCATGGCCGTTATGACAGTGCCATCGGCCACATTGGCTCCATTCACCTGCACTGTGCCATGGAAGGCACAAGGCGGTTGTAGGCCGCCCTGAGCGAATGTTAGGGCCGGGAAGAGGACAAGCGCTACCACTGCCAGCAGAGCCAACAGTCTTAGTTTGGTCATACTTTATTCCTCCTTATTTAGTAGCTTCCTTGAGGGGCTCTCGCGAACCCCTCAAGGTTATTCTCTTTATCCTCTTATCTCCAGCCAATGAGGTTCCAGCCCGAATTCAGAGCGTAGCTGTAACCGCCGTAAACCAGGGTACAGGCTGCATTGACGTTGATCCAGTAGCCCGCGCCAGAGGTGAGGCTTGCCAGGTCACTGCCGGCAACGTCAGCCGGGTCGTACAACTGCCACTGTCCGCCAGAGTAGCCCCAGACCCTGACAAGGTAACTGCTTATGCCAGAAATCTGACTCTGCACGCTTGCGCCACTCGACGAAATTACGAAGTATGCCCACGCAGTACTAATCCCGTCAAAGGCGGTGACTGGCTGAGAACCCGGCGCTAAACCTGGAACAGTGAGGGTGTAAGTGAAGGTCCCCAGAGAGTCGGTCAGCGGCTGAGACATGAACGCGTAGTTCCCCATCTTGACCGTGATCGCGGTATAGGCGGCAAAGCCGGTGCCTGCTACCGATACCGTAGTCCCTGCCACCCCCGTCGCCGGTGTCAAGGTGATGTACGCACCGGGCACAATGAACGTCGCACTCGCGGCACTATTGCCCTTTCCGTCGAGTGTGCTAACCGTAGCGGCGCCAGCCGCGGCGTCCGCGGGCACCGTTATGGCCGCAGCGATGTTGCCGCTGCCATCAGGTACAGTGGTAAGGGTGGTAGTACTCGCTACACTTGAAGTATTGAGGTAGCTGAAAGTAATCGTAACAGTGGCACCAGAAACGGTACCGGGAAGCCATCCGGTACCAGTTACCGTTACCGACGAGTTTACGGCACCGGTGGTGGGACTCAAAGCTATGGTCGGCTTGGTCACAGTGAAAGTACCGTAGGCAATCAAGGAACCGCTATCGGTAGCCTTCACTATGTAAGTGCCTGCAGCAAGACTAGTGGGAACATACAGCGTGGTGGGGAATATGGTACCCGCGCTGTCGATACTGATCGGACTGGTATTCCACGCAACGCTATTGAAAGTCAAATTGCCCACTGTAATCTTGCCACCATGGGTCATGTTCGTGCCTGTCACCATCACTTGCATCCCATTCGGTCCGCTGCTGGGGGTCAGGGTCAAAACACGTGCCCCCACGGTGAAGGTGGTAGAAGCGGTAGTCAGGGACTGGGTTCCCGTTACCGTCCATACACCTGCTGTTGCGCCAATGGGGATCGTATAAGGGGTATTAGGAATTTGCCCGCTGGCATTTGTAGCAACTGTAACAGAACTACCGCCACCGAAAGTTATTGTAACATTACCAGAGGCCGCCCATCCAGCACCGGTCAGGGTTACGATAGCACCGGGCAGCCCGCTATTGGGAGTTAGAGCCAGTGTCGGAGTTACAGTGAAAGTATCAGTGAAAGCGGCATTATTGCCGGCACCGTCACTGGCTGTCACTGTCTTGGCTCCCGAAGTAAGAAGGGTAGGCACCGTGCCGGTCGCGGCGAAGCTACCGTTGCTGTTAACAACCGTTCCGGAAACAAGAGGCTGCCCGCCGATGAGTACATTGGCGGTAACGCCCGCTCCACTGAATCCGGAGCCGGCCACCGTAACACTTGTCCCCACAGGTCCCTTCTTGGAACTTGGGGATACTATGACTACCTTCGACTGTACGGTGAAGTTAGGTGTCGTTGAAGAGGGGGCAACATTTACACCGTCGGTCACCGTAATAAGATGGAGACCGGCTGTGGCAGCCGGAATCAATACCGCAAACGTGGTAGTGTTCCCTGTGCTAGGCGTTGTCACCGTCGTAGGGGCCGTGGTCATTATCGCCCCGTCAAACTCGGCGACTAAAATCGTGCTAGTTGGAAAACCAGTTGCAGCGATCGTAACAGAAGCACCGACTGGTCCACTAGCAGTGGTATTTCCATTGAGAGTTATGGTTGGGGTTGAAGCCGCGCTTGCCGGCACTGCAACTATCGCCACAAGGCTACCTAGTATTGCCAGCACCGCCAGCAGCGTTATAATGTTTCTCTTTATCTTCATCTAGTCTCTCCTTTCTTGGGCAGAATATTTACTTGCCCCCAATGACCAACTCTTATTTCATTCATTTCAATCTTCACATATAACCCACCTCCTTGTTAAGCATGTCAATTATGTATGCTTTTTTATGTTAGGTCACTCGGACTTCTAATAAAGACTCGCCCCCTGATGGGGGAGACTCCTGGGGTGGGGGTGTCCCCCACACTCACGCAAGCAATTTTTGTGCTTCCTTTTTTGCACATACTTACCCATCGGTAGGCAAGTTGGTTCATTCTAAACACCTTTATTCCCGCTTGTCAAGCCCCTTTCATGACACTTTTGTGTAATTTTCAAGTGTTTTCCATAACAGACCGGCCTTCCGGCCTGCATTGTTAACATGGACTATCGGACTACCAATAAAACCAACCTGATATAACCGTTAAGTCCATTTTATAACCTATATTGTAACGGACTGTAAAGCTTTTACCACTTTTTGTCAAGCTTGTCAATACCTTTTACCGAAATTTCAAGAGATTCGCAGCAAATGCCCAAAACCCAGTCCTCGGCTAAATGAGTGGCCGCAAGTTTCCTGAAATATAAGACGCATTAACGCCCCTAAAAGTTCCACCATGCGGGAAAATCTACCGCAGAGAACGCAGAGTTCTTAGAATCTGCCATGAATATTACGATGTTCGCCACAAAGAGATATTCCCGTTCGTGGTGAGCTTGTCGAACCACGAACGGGACAGATACAACCGTTCACCCTTCGACAGGCTCAGGGCGAACGGTAAGAGGTTTATTTTCATAGCGATGGATTACTATTTTTCATAAAGCGCAAACCAGGCAAACCTCCGCACCCTCCGCGGCCTCTGTGGTTCCCAAACTGCCTGCTTATCTTGTCCCCCTGACCGATTGCGCCCTTTTTCGTGATATGCTATAATTTGCGACGGTCTGGAGGGCAAATTGCAGGTGGCTTTCATCTATGATACCCTCAAGCCTGAGGTTATCATTGCATCCACAGTCAGGCATTCCCCGTCAACATTAGCGTTACTGGAATTAATCTCTCCATCTTCTAAAACAGAACCCCGGCAAAGGTCAAATCGCTGTACTTCTGCCCTACAAGCATGTCCGGTTAAAAACCGGTAACGCATATATATTAAGGTAAATACTGTAAATATAATTAAGGAGGCCCAAAATGGCTGCGGAGATAATCTCAGGGACTGCAGTAGCAGAGCAGATCCGCGCTGAGCTTAAAGTGAAAGTACAAGGGCTCAAGACGAAGGGCATAAACCCCGGCGTGGTCTTTGTGCGAGTGGGCGAGGACCCTGCCTCGGTATCCTACGTTACAGGCAAGAGCAAGGCCGCCGAGGAGCTGGGCATATTGTCCGAGACCATAGTGCTCCCCGAGGATACCCCGGAGCAGAAGCTCCTTGACCTTGTCCTTAAGCTGAACAAGGACCCCAAGTTCAACGGAGTCCTGGTGCAGCTCCCCCTGCCCAAGCATATTGATGCGGATAAGGTCCTGAACGCCATCGAGCCTGAGAAAGATGTGGATGGTTTCCACCCGGTCAATGTAGGCAGGCTGTTAATCGGCGATCCGTATTTCATGCCCTGCACACCGCACGGCGTCCAGGAGCTGCTGGTTCGCAGCGGCAACAGCCCGGAAGGAAAGCATGTGGTCATCTGTGGACGCAGCAATATTGTAGGCAAGCCCGTAATGGCTATCCTGATACAGAAACAGAAGGGCGCTAACGCCACGGTGACCATGGTGCATACCGGCACGAAGGACATGTCCAAATACACCAGGCAGGCTGATATACTCATCGCCGCCATGGGCAAAGCCAAGGTAATAACGGCAGACATGGTCAAAGAGGGCGTAGTGGTGATAGATGTCGGGGTAAACAGGATTCCCGACGCCACCAAGAAGAGCGGGTTCAGGCTGGTGGGCGATACCGATTTCGAGGCCATCAAAGAGAAGGCCAAGGCTATCACCCCGGTACCCGGCGGCGTGGGGCCAATGACCATCACCATGCTCATGGTGAATACGGTCAGGGCTGCCGAGCAGCAGTCCGCCAAGAAGAAATAGGGAGAGTAAAACAATCTCGTTGCCGTTCGTGGTGAGCTTGTCGAACCATGAACGGCATAGGGCGAACGGGTTAAATCTACTTTCGCATTAAATTAAATATAGGTTAAGGAGGTTCACGATTATATGGCATACGATGCAGTAAAAATGAAGGACTGGCAGATTGCAGAGCAAGCCGGGAAGAACATGCCCAAGCCTGAGGAGTGGATAAGCAGGCTGGGCCTGCAGAAGGACGAGCTCATCCCCTACGGGCGGACACCCAAGCTCGATTTCCTCAAGATTATGGAGCGCCTAAAGGACAAGAAGGATGGCAAGTACATCGAGGTAACCGCCATCACCCCCACACCCCTGGGTGAAGGCAAGAGCACAACCTCGTGCGGACTTATCGAAGGTTTGGGGAAACGAGGCAAGAATGTAGGCGGATGCCTGCGCCAGCCCTCGGGCGGCCCCACCATGAATATCAAGGGCACCGCTGCCGGCGGCGGCAATGCGCTGCTCATCCCCATGACCGAGTTCTCCATGGGGCTAACCGGCGACATCAATGAGATTATGAACGCTCACAACCTGGCTATGGTGGCCCTCACCTCCAGGATGCAGCACGAGCGCAATTACAACGACGAGCAGTTGCAGAGGCTGACCAAGATGCGCCGCCTGGACATCGACCCCACCAGGGTGGAGATGGGCTGGATTATGGACTTCTGCGCCCAGAGCCTGCGCAGCATCGTCATCGGCCTGGGCGGCCGCATGGACGGCTTCCTGATGCAGTCGAAGTTCGGCATCGCTGTAAGCTCGGAGCTGATGGCTATGCTCGCCATCGTCAGGGATCTGGCTGACCTGCGGCAGAGGATGAACCAGATCACTTTGGCGTTCGACAAAAAGGGCAATCCCGTAACCACCGGCGACCTGGAGGTCGGCGGTGCTATGACAGCCTGGATGCGCAACGCCATCAACCCCACCCTTTGCTGCACTGTGGAGTACCAGCCGTTGATGGTGCATGCCGGCCCCTTCGCCAATATCGCTGTGGGACAGTCCTCCATCATCGCCGACCGCATCGGCCTGAAGATGTTTGACTACCATGTAACCGAGAGCGGATTCGCCGCAGACATCGGCTTCGAGAAGTTCTGGAACGTGAAGTGTCGATTCAGCGGCCTCAAGCCCAACGTATCGGTGCTCACTACCACCATCCGCGCCCTTAAGATGCACGGCGGAGGGCCCAAGGTGGTAGCAGGTTTGCCCCTGCCCGATTCCTACACCAAAGAGGACCTGAAGCTGCTGGAGAAGGGCCTCCCCAACATGGTGCATCACATCAATACCATCAGAACAGCGGGCATCAACCCGGTGGTGTGCATCAATGCTTTCCATACAGATACGAAGGCGGAGATCGCAATGGTGAGAAAAGCGGCTGAAGCCGCCGGCGCTCGCTGTGCTTTGTCCGAGCACTGGGCTAAAGGCGGAGAAGGTGCGCTGGAACTCGCTGATATGGTTATGGAAGCCTGCGAAGAAAAGAACGACTTCAAGTTCCTGTATCCCAACGAGATGAAGCTGCGGCAGCGGGTTGAGAAGATCGCTAAGACGGTCTACGGAGCCGATGGCGTGAGCTGGAGCCCCGAGGCTACGGAAAAGGCAAAGGCTTTTGAGGCAGACGCCAAGTACGATGAGTACGCCACCATGATGGTGAAGACTCACCTGAGCCTCACCCATGACCCGTCCATTAAGGGTGTGCCCAAGGGCTGGACACTACCCATCCGCGATGTGCTCATCTACTCGGGTGCCAAGTTCCTCTGCCCCATGGCCGGCACTATCAGCCTGATGCCCGGAACCAGCTCCGACCCGGCCTTTAGAAGGGTGGATGTGGATGTCAAGACCGGCAAGGTGTCAGGACTGTTCTAAATCGGTTAAACCTGCTATATAGCTATATAAATGTAGGGGCGACCCGACGGGTCGCCCCTACAGCATCTATAAGGCTTCTCGATCTTTCTAAACCGTCTCCACATTATACCTTTTCTTATAGTCAGTATATTCCCCAAAATACATCCTTCTTATTGCTTCTATTTCCTTATAAATTTCCACCATTATTTTCGCCAGTTCCTCCTCATTCAACCTCTCTGCAGGCATGATGTACACCTTAGTACATTTGATTTCCTGATTATTCTTTGTACGAGTTCCTGTGATACAAGTCCCCATCATCTCGAGAGTAGAGCCATCCGCATCCAAAGCTAAAGTTATTGATTTTGCACAAAAGTCCAGGCCTTTTGGCCCGACCCATGTAGTTTCATCTGACAACGAGAAGGTAATGGGATGAATACCAAGAGGCCCAGGATACCCTCCACGAAGGGAGTACTCATTATACGTGATGAGAAAAGCCGCAAGCGCCGCAGCAGAGCAGAACGGCATACCAACTATGACCACTAGACGTATCAGCGCTTACCCCTTCAGTAGGGTAGCAGAGGACAATAAAAAAGCCTCTACTACCTTTGTTATATAGTAGAAGCTATCAGCTCCACTAAAGGAGCGGTTCGCTATGTAAACACCAGCCAAGCGAGCTTCATCGCTCTATTGTTCTCAATATACCAGCTTCAGCCTTGGTCGTCAATCTCCAACCAAAGACTTGGCCATAACGGCTAATCTTAATACCAAGTCCGGCGGACCACATTTTACAGCACCTTGATTCTTTGGTATAGTAAAAATAGCTAAGGCGATGAGGCTCGCCCCGGTTAAGCCAAAAGTGCCCGATTCTTCGGGATGATAGCTTCTACTGGCAACGTTGTCGGTAGAAGCTTTTTTCTTGCGTGCTGGCCGCGAGAATATGAGGATATATGAAAAGGCACGTTCTTACAGATGATGTAAAGAGAGCCGCTGAGAGCGCGCTACGCTACATACACACTTGTCAGACAGAGGATGGTGGATACTTCTTCGCTCGCATTCCACCCGGCAGCTTGCGCGACTCGCACTTCGCCGTGAAAACCCTTCGGACGCTGGGACAGTCTCCACGGCGGCCTGTGGCTCTCGAGCGTTTCGTACGGGCTTACCTTGAGGAAATTTCGGGCAATCCTGTTCACACCTATTATCGCGCCATCGAAATCATGAAGGACCTGGGGCAAGACTTGGAGCCGTTGCGCCATCAAAGCCAAGCTATTGAAGCGTCACTTGTTGCGCTCGATGGAGTTAGCGACCCCAGCACACTCTACATAGAGGTAGTCTCCGAACTTGAGACCATTTTCGAAGCAGTGTCTGTTCTTGTGTATCTGGGTGTCCCATTCGACAGAACGGCAGTCGTTCGCCTTATATCATCATTGTCGAACAGGAAGGGAGGTTTTGGCAGTCAAGGGCGCTCCGCTCTGGCTACAATTTATTACGCAGCTAAGATTTCTGTCCTGCTGGATTACCGACTCAGGCATCCAGAGCGTATTTTATCGTTCTTGAGGAGGCAGGAACGAGATGTCTACTTTTTGGAGGACCTCTATTACCTTTCGAGCGCTTGCTGCATCCTGGGCGAGACGCTTTCGGAGCCAGAGCGAGCTACCTCATTTGTCTTGGGTTGCCAACGAGGGAGTGGGGGCTTTGCCCGTGCAGTGCCTATGGGCATTGCCACCCTGGAAGATACTTTCTATGCAATTTCACTTTTCAAGCAATTGGGAGCCCTGCAATAAGAGTTAAGAGTGTTGAATGTAGGGGCATAGCGCGCTATGCCCCTACTACGGTACGAATACCAGCGTATTTAAAATGCATATGTCTAACCTTGAACGCGCAATTCACCCCTAGACAAGCCTGTCACGATTTGACTCACAATCCAACTCCCCTTTATAATAAACGTGAAAAATGAGAGTGCCCAAGTATTTGATAAGACAGGGTAGCATGGAGTCTTCACTCTAAGCTACCCATAGTTTTAGAAAAGGGGCTAAATGGCGAAGATCAAACTGACCATTGATAATAAAGAGGTCGAGGTCGAAAAAGGGAAGACTGTCCTCCAGGCAGCGCAAAGCGCGGGCATATATATCCCTGCCCTCTGCGCTCACCCCGATTTACCGCCAGCGCCAGGGTTGAAGGCTTCCAGCGTCATTTATCTCGATGGCAAACCCTACCATAGCTCAGGCCCCAGCATGAAGTTTCAAGGATGCCAACTCTGCGTCATCGAGGTAGAGGGGATGAAGGACTTGCCCACCTCGTGCAACCTTCCTGCTGACGAGGGCATGGTAGTTCATACCAACACGCCCCAAGTTCAGGAACTGCGGCGTGAGAACCTGAAATCTATCCTGCTCAAACATCCCCATGCCTGTCTCACCTGTAAACAAAGGGAGGGCTGCAGCCCGTTCGAGTCATGTCCCAACAGCATACCGATCAAAGAGCGCTGCTGCTCCAAGCTGGGTTACTGCGAACTCCAGGCAGTTGTTGAGTTTATCGGGCTCAAAGAAAGCATCCCCCGCTATACTTTCAAAGACCTCCCTGTTAAAAAAGATGAGCCGCTGTTCACTCAAGACTACAATCTGTGCATCGGCTGCACCCGCTGCGTCAGGGTATGCCAGGATTTGCGCGGCATAGGTGCCCTGGGCTTCATCATTCGGGATAGTGAGGTCATCGCGGGGCCTATTGCTTACTCGCTCAGAGAGTCCGGCTGCAAGTTCTGCGGAGCCTGCGTCGAGGTGTGCCCCACCGGAGCACTGCTCGACCTGGACATCAAGAGGGCAGAGCGCGAAACCGCCCTGGTGCCCTGCACTAACGCCTGCCCTGCGGGGATAGATGTGCCCCGCTATGTGCGCCTCACCGCCGAAGGCAAGTTCGCCGAAGCGGTAGCAGT
This sequence comes from Dehalococcoidia bacterium, assembly GCA_014874385.1. GTDB lineage: Bacteria > Chloroflexota > Dehalococcoidia > SZUA-161 > SZUA-161 > JACWAE01. The sequence goes on from JACWAE010000002.1 coordinate 20,811, forward strand.
GGTGCGAGAAAAAGTGCCTTTCCCCAGGGTGCTGGGCCGCGTCTGCTTCCATCCCTGCGAGGGCGTCTGCCGCCGGGGTCAACTGAACCAGCCCATTGCTATCTGCGCGCTCAAGCGCTTCATCGCCGAGCAGGACAATAATAAGGAATGGCAAACAAAGGCCAGGAAGGCCGGCCCAACAGGCAAGAAGGTGGCCGTCGTAGGCTCGGGCCCGGCAGGGCTCACTGCGGCGTATTACCTGGCAAAGCTCGGCCATTCTGTAACCGTATTCGAGGCGCTGCCCGAGCCAGGGGGCATGATGAGGGTAGGTATACCCAGGTATCGGCTGCCCGGTGAAGTCCTGGACAGCGAAATCGAGGGGATAAAGAGCGTCGGTGTCGAGATAAAGACCGACAGCAGGGTAGAGTCCCTTGATGGCCTCAAGCAACAGGGCTTTAACGCTATCTTCCTGGCTATAGGGGCCCACCAGGGGATTAAGATGGGAGTCCCGGGAGAGGACAGCCCGGGCGTCATTGGGTGCATATCCTTCCTTAGAGATGTGAGCCGGGGCAAAAAGGTAAAGCCTGGCGATAGGGTTGTGGTGGTAGGAGGAGGCAACGCCGCCATAGATGCGGCGCGCACGGTGCGCCGCCTGGGAGCTAAAGAGGTAGTCATCGTCTACCGGCGCTCCCGGCAGGAGATGCCAGCTAACCCCGAGGAGGTCGAGGCAGCACTCGAAGAGGGTATCAAGATATTGTTCCTGGCTGCGCCGACCAAGATAACAAAGGATGGCAATACGCTGGTGATGGAATGCCTGCGCATGGAACTGGGGGAGCCCGACGCCAGCGGCAGAAAGCGTCCCGTGCCTATCAAAGGCAGCGAATTCAACATAGCCTGCGATACCGTGATAGCAGCCATCGGCCAAATGCCATCCATACCGGCAGGTTTTGGGATTGAGCCTCCGGCCGGGGGAACTTTGAAAGTCAATTCCGAAACGCTGGCCACCGGCATAGACGGCGTTTTCGCCGGCGGTGATGTTGCCACCGGCCCGGCCTCAGTCATCAAAGCGATCGCTGCGGGAAGGAAAGCGGCGGTTTCAATAGACAAGTACCTGGGAGGCAGCGGGGACATCAGTGATATTCTCACTGAACCAGAGAAAGCCAGCCCCTCGTTTGGCAGAGAAGAGGGCTTTGCCGACAAGCCTCGCATGAAGATACCGCGTCTTACCGTAGAACGCCGTACGAACGACTTCTCCGAGGTAGAGCTAGGCTTCCCTAAACAGAGGGCTTGCGAGGAGGCAGCAAGGTGTCTGAGGTGCGATTTGAGGCTCGAAATCTCGCCAGTGATACTGCCCCCGAGCGAATGGTTGGAATTTAACTCTGCTAATGTTGACGTCGCCCCGGAAAAAGACGGGGTGTACCGTCTTTTCAACGAACAGAAAGAGGTCATCTATATTGGGAGCAGTCCCAATATACGCAAGGGCCTGCGGGAAGTGCTTAACTCGGGAGATGACTGGGTTAAAAAAGCGAGGTACTTGCATTTTGAGGAAACTTTGATGTATACTATGCGGGAAAGCGAGCTGATTCAGCAATTCTTACAGGAACACGGCAAGCTTCCGGAAGGTAACGAGGAGCTATTTTAAGATAAACTTTAGTACTAAGAAGTTGGTATTGCTTCCTGGTGGTTAGAGCGGGGTGGCACCACCCGTTCCCATCCCGAACACGGAAGTGAAACGCCCCAGCGCAGACGATACTGAGGGGGCAACTCCTTGAGGAAAATATGCCACTGCTGGGAAGCATTAAAGAGCCCAAATTTCGGAGGTATAGTAAATTTGGGCTCTTTTCTTTAAAGCCTCTTTGTGTTAAAATGGGCTCGAAAGCTAGTACTAAAGTCTGGCTTAAGAATTAGTACCGAGGAAAAATTAGGGCCGCAGGAGCTCGACGGAGTTGGGAAATGGCTGCTAATAGATTCGACAAGTTCACAGAGCGAGCGCGTAAGGTTCTGGCCTTGGCCCAGGAAGAGGCCCGAAGGTTCAACCATAACTATATTGGCACCGAACACATATTGCTGGGGCTGGTACGCGAGGAAGACGGCATGGCTGCTAAGGTCCTCTCCAATCTCGGCATCGGGTTGAACAAGGTTCGGGCTGCCGTCGAATTCATCATAGGCCGCGGCGAGGGGACAACCCAGACCGAAGTCGGCCTCACCCCCAGGGCTAAAAAGGTTATTGAACTGGCGGTGGATGAAGCCCGTCTACTGGGGCATCAGTACATCGGCACTGAACATATCCTTCTGGGCCTGTTACGCGAGGGCGAGGGGGTTGCAGCAGGCGTTCTGGAGAGCCTGGGTGTCAGCGTGGAACGCGTACACACTGAACTAAACCGCGTCCTCAGCCAGAGTGCGCCACATACCGCTGCCGGGCAGCGGCCTACAACCAAGACCCCAACCGTCGATCAGCTCGGCGTGGACCTGACCGCTGCGGCAAGGGCCGGTAAACTCGACCCGGTAATCGGACGTGCCCGGGAGATCGAGCGTGTGATCCAGGTGCTCAGTCGGCGCACCAAGAACAACCCTGTCCTCATTGGAGAGCCAGGAGTAGGCAAGACAGCTATCGCTGAGGCTATTGCCCACCGCATAGTTTCTGGAGATGTCCCGGAGACTATGCAGGGGAAGAGATTGCTTACCCTCGATATCGGTTCCCTGGTCGCAGGGACAAAATACCGCGGTGAATTTGAGGAGAGACTGAAGAAGGTTATCGAGGAGATAAAGACCGCCAGCAACTGTATCCTCTTTATTGACGAAATCCACACCCTTGTCGGCGCTGGCGCTGCCGAGGGCGCTGTAGACGCTGCCAGCATTCTAAAGCCATCTCTGTCCAGAGGTGAGTTGCAATGTATCGGCGCTACTACCCTGGATGACTATCGCAAGCACGTGGAACGGGACGCCGCCCTGGAGCGCCGTTTCCAGCCCATCCTGGTCGAGGAGCCCTCAATTGAACAGACCATTGAAATCTTGAGAGGCATTAAGAGCCGCTACGAAGAATATCACCGTTTGACCATAAATGACGAGGCGTTGAAGACGGCTGCTGCTCTGGCAAGCAGGTATATACCGGACCGCTTCCTGCCGGATAAGGCAATCGATCTCATAGATGAGGCTTCATCCAGGCTGCGGATTAAGCAGTCAAGTGTCCCCGTGAGCCTGAACGAGGCCATAAAAGCCCTGGAATCCCTGCGCAAAGATAAGGAGCAGGCCATCGGCTCGCAGCAGTATGAGTATGCCGCAGAGCTGCGCGAACGAGAACTGAAGCTTAGCGAGAAAGTAGAGAAAATGCGCAGCGAGTGGCAACAGCAGCAGGAGTTCGATACGGAAAAGAAGGTGGTGACCGAGGAGCACATCGCTGAGGTTGTCGGCATGTGGACCGGCATTCCGGTGGCACGCCTGGCTGCAGATGAGTCCGCCAGGCTGCTACAGATGGAAGAGGCATTGCATAAGCGTATCGTAGGGCAGGACGAGGCCATTGTTGCTGTCTCGAAATCAGTGAGAAGGGCGCGGGCCGGGCTCAAGGACCCCAGGCGCCCCATAGGCAGCTTTATCTTTCTGGGCCCCACCGGCGTAGGCAAAACAGAGTTGGTGCGGGCGCTGTCCGAGTTCATGTTTGGCAGCGAGGAAGCGCTGGTCAGGCTTGACATGTCGGAGTTTATGGAAAAGCACACCGTAGCCCGTCTCGTAGGTGCTCCGCCGGGATATGTCGGCTATGATGAAGGCGGGCAATTGACCGAGGCAGTGAGACGCAAATCTTACTCCGCCATACTGCTGGACGAAATCGAGAAAGCTCACCCCGATGTGTTCAACATCCTGCTACAGATATTCGATGATGGGCACCTCACCGATGCCAAGGGACGGCGGGTCGATTTCCGCAACACTATCATAATCATGACCAGCAACATAGGCTCTGAGCTTATCAGGAAAGAGGGTTCCATTGGCTTTATCTCTCGCAGCGATGAGACCAAGGCATCACAACTGTCCTATGAAAAGATGAGAGACAAGGTGCTCGACGAGATGAAGAAGACCTTCCGCCCCGAGTTCCTTAACCGCATCGACGGGGTAGTTGTGTTCCATGCCCTGAACAAGGAACACATTCGCAAGATTGTGGAGCTGATGCTCTCTCAGGTGCAGGGCCAGCTTAAAGAGAAAGACATAAAGATTGAGATAACCGATGCGGCAAAGGACTACCTGGGAGAGAAAGGCTATGATCCCGCTTTCGGCGCTCGTCCTCTGAGACGTGTTATCGAACGGGAGGTCGAAGACCAGCTCTCCGATGCCCTGCTTAATGGCAAGTTCCGCACCGGGGAGACAATTCAGATCGACTACCAGGACGGCAAGGTTACGCTCGAGAAGATTGCGCCGCAATCGGTTGCTATGGTCGGACGCTCCGCTTGAGCCTAAACGATTCCGAGAAACTTTGAAGGCCCCCAATCGTGGGGGCCTTTTGATTTAATAACTGAAGTAAGACGCTTTGCGTTGCTCCAGAAAATCAAAGACTACAGAACGCATACTTTTGTTAGGCACCAGCCCGTCAAGAATCTCCCTGGGATGGTCGCGTATTTCCGGCGGCCCGTTTGTAAGGCAGTCCCACAAATCGTATAACAGGGCAGCGTTGGTTGCCGCTCCGCGACTATTCCTCGCATAGAGTTGCTCGGAGGTAAAGAGAGCAAACACATCGGCAATCGAGGTGCCCCAGATTTCACTAACATACCTCACTGTCATGCCCTGCGGTTCCAAACTGCTCAAAATATCTTCGCGCGTCAGTTTCTTGCCAGATGCATCAAAGTAGTAGTTCACCCCGTTCTCTTCGGGGGCGAAGGAGTACACAATAGGCAACGCGTTGCCGGAACTATCTATGACTATCAGTGAAGCCCCAGTTGTCACCGGAGGTTGAACTTGCGCAATGCTTACCTTTGTAGCGCAACTGGAAAAGAGCAGACTTGCCAGAATCAAAATGAGAGCGAATAAAGCTGCTAATTTCTTACTTTCCATAGTCCTTCCCGCTTACTTAGTCCTAACACCGAGAGTAAACTCTCAGTTTCTATTTCTCATACTATGTTTTACTAACTACTTGCGGCCTGATAATACCATCATGGAACCTGGCCGTCAACCAAGCTGAGATATTCGCAGCTTCATCAGGGATGATAATCCCCTTTCTATTTCCAGCAAATTCTTCACCTTGCAAAAATGTAATAAAAATCTATTGACCTGAGCCTTGCCGTCTGTTATCTTAACTACGCAATTTTCCTTATGTTTTCCACAAAGAAAGCTCCACAGATAAAACATCCCCCGTGAGTTGTGCTCCCTTCCTCTGGAGCACAACCTCAAGAAATGCGCCTTCGGAAATAAACGCATCTTAGGGGAAAGCGCTCTAGTTTTACATTTTAGTCGTATAAGAGTGCGGTTGCATTATTTCTTTTTGTGCACTTAAATCCGCCTGAGGCGGATGGAGGTTGCTTTGTCAAGTCGTTGTGATGAGGTGCGGTATGAAAACGAGACCCGCTGCCGAGATATGGAAAGCGGCGCTCGACGAATTACAGGGCAAAGTAAGTCCGGCAAATTACCAAACCTGGTTAAAGAATACAGTAGGGTTAACCTATAGCGATAGCTGTTTTACAGTTGGGGTACCGAGCAGTTTCGTCACAGAATCGTTAGAGAAGCGCCTGCACCCCTTAATTGAGAAAACGCTAATCGGCATTGCCGGGAAGCCGGTATCGGTGCAGTTCCAGGTCCATCTGGGGAATGGGGATGAAGAGCTGACCCCTCCTGTACCTTCATCGCCTTCTTCGACAAACTACAAACAGAGGACCGGTGCGCCCAGGTTAAGCCGAAAGTATACTTTCTCTTCCTTTATAGTGAGCAGCAGCAATCGCCTGGCCCATGCCGCAGCCTTGGGAGTAGCGGAGAATCCTGGAAACAGCTACAATCCTTTGTTCGTTTACAGCGGTGTGGGACTGGGCAAGACCCACCTCCTGCATGCCATGGGCTGGGAGGCAATCCGTGTTCGCCCTCGGGTGATGTATGTCACCGCTGAACAGTTCACCAACGAGTTCATCAGCGCCATCAGAGAGAGGAGAAGCGAGGACTTCAGGAACAAATATCGCAGTGTAGATGTCCTGCTCCTGGATGACATTCAGTTCATAGCCGGTAAAGAGCAGACGCAGGAAGGTCTGTTCCACACCTTCAATGACCTCCATACCGGCAACAGCCAGATTGTTATCAGTTGTGACCGCCCTCCGAAGTCCCTGACTCTGCTGGAGGATAGACTGCGCTCCCGCTTCGAATGGGGACTGATTGTCGACATGCAGCCACCCGATCTGGAAACCAGGATCGCCATTCTCCAGATGAAGGCTGAAGAACAGAAAACAGGAGCCCCCCCCGAGGTGTTGAACTTCATTGCTCGCCGCATCCAGAAGAATATCCGCGAGCTGGAGGGAGCGCTCAACCGCGTCCTGGCCTACGCCAGACTTACCAAATCGCCGCTTACAGTCGAACTGGCAACTCAAGCCCTGGCAGATATCTCCAGCGATGCCCATAAACGCACCCTGACGCCGGCGGTGATTATGAATGCGGTAGCCACCTTTTTTAATATCCCTCCCGAAACCCTGCAAGGTAAGAGACGGGACAAGACCTCATCTCAAGCCAGGCAGATAGCGATGTATCTTCTCAGAGAAGAACTTCAATGCTCCTGGACTCAAATTGGCAGAGAGCTGGGAAATCGAGACCACAGCACGATCCTGCATGGCTATCACAAGATCTCCGATGAAGTCGACACCGACCACGGGCTACGCCGTGACCTGCTGGAGATTAGAGAGAACCTTTACTCTAAATCAGCCTAAACGATTACTCACCTAAAGCATTAACATAAAAATGTGGATAACTGCCACTTTTTTGTGGAAATCCCGTTTGGATTGTGGATAACTGCTTTGTCTTTATGTCTTCATTTCTCAAGAGGGTACCCCTCTGCCAGTCTTCTTTTTATCCGCAAAATCTCCTCAATTTCTTCATCAAACTTACCCTATCCTCCACAGAATGCCTCAATTCAGACAAACCTGATTACCACGATTTCCCCGGCTATATAATTATTAGTTTTACAGTCTTCTCCACTATGCTTATAATGGATCCAGAATATTAGAGCTATCCTAATAAGGATGGATAATTGATAGACCGAGTTGAGATTTATGTTAAGGCTGGGGATGGAGGAAACGGAGTTGTCAGTTTCCGTAGGGAGAAGTTTGTTCCCTTTGGAGGTCCTGATGGAGGGGATGGGGGAAATGGAGGCAGCGTATACCTGGTGGGTGATGAAAGTGAATCCACTCTGCTTTCTTTCCGATATAAAAAGAATTTTCAGGCGGAGAAAGGGGCTCATGGGAAGGGCAAGAATATGCACGGGAAGAGGGGAGAGGACCTCTTAATAAAGGTCCCTCTGGGTACGCAGGTGCGGCTTAAAATGGAAAATGGCTCTGGAGTATTAATTGCGGATGTGGTGGAACAGGGACAGCAGGTATCGGTCGCCAAAGGAGGAAAGGGGGGTAGGGGTAACACCCACTTCGCCACGTCCACGAACCAGGCTCCGCGCACTGTAGAAAAGGGTAAGCCCGGCGAGGAAAAGAGGCTGCTCCTCGACCTCAAGCTGATTGCTGACGTCGGCATAATCGGCTGCCCCAACGCAGGCAAGTCAACCCTTTTGAGCGTGGTGTCCAAAGCCAGGCCCAGGATTGCAGATTATCCCTTCACCACTATCGAACCTGTTCTGGGGGTCGTGGGCATCGGATATGGCAGCTTCGTGATGGCTGATATCCCGGGGATTATCGAGGGAGCACATGAGGGACGGGGCCTGGGGCTCGATTTTCTGCGCCATATCGAGCGCACCAGGGCGCTTATCCATCTCGTTGACGGCAGCTCCGAAGACCCTGCCTCGGACTACAAGAAGATTGAGGCAGAGCTTGTGTCGTATGAAGCTAACTTGAAAGATAAGCCACGGCTCATTGCCATAAACAAAATCGATTTACCCCATGTACGCGCCCGCATGCCTGAACTCGAGAAGAATTTCAAGGAGTTTGGGGTTTCGGTGTATTTTATCTCAGCGGCAACCGGTGAGGGGGTTAAAGAGCTTATGAGCAAAGCCCTGGAGCTGGTCTCCAGGGCCCCCGGTATATCTCCAGAGAAACGGGAGGAAGAGGGATTCAAGGTGTTTCGACCTCGCCCCCTATCTTCCAAGAAAGCTGCCAAGCAGGGAGAAGGAGCATGACCAAGAGGAAGATAGGTGTTCTGGGAGGCACCTTCAACCCTATACATCTGGGGCATCTCATCGTGGCCGAGGACATCAGGGAGAAGCTGGGGCTGAGAGAGGTGCTTTTCATTCCGGCAGGACAGCCCTGGCTCAAACTCAAGGAGGAAAAGCACGTAAGCGCAGCGGAACACAGGCTGGCTATGGTGAGACTGGCTGTGGCATCAAATCGCTATTTCAAGGTATCTACTATGGAGATCGACCGCCCCGGGCCTTCCTATAGTATAGATACAGTTTCAGAGCTGAAGTCCAAGCTGGGAGCCGGAGCCGAAATCTACTTCATAGTCGGGCCCGATGCCCTGGCGAAGTTTGCTTTGTGGAAAGACCCGGCCCGGCTTCTGGAAGCCTGTCATGTAGTAGGGATAGGGCGGCCCGGCCCTGCCCAGACTGATTTGCGCGCCCTGGAAACATCCCTCCCGGGGGTCTCCCATCGCATCATACTGATAGATGTGCCCCAGATAGATATCAGCTCCACGGATATCAGGAGTCGGGTTTCACAGGGGCTTTCCATACGCTACCTGGTTCCCGAGGCGGTGGAGAAATATATAGCGGAACACAGGTTGTATTTATGAGAGGTGCAGGATTCTTCCTGCCGGGGGTCTGGGGGTGTCCCTGTAGGGGCACAGTGCACTGTGCCCTAAAAGTCCCCCAAGATTGGGGGATATAGGGGGCTGATTAACAGCTCAGGGGCGTTTCGCGAAACGCCCCTCACCACGAACGGTCAAAGGAGGGTTGAGCATTGACCAAGGCTGAGGATAAAAGGCTTTTGGAAGTTTTTAAGGAACACGCCGTTCTTCATGGCGATTTCACCCTCACCTCAGGGCTGAAAAGCTCCTATTATTTCGATGGCAGGCTGGTGACCCTCTGGCCGGAGGGCGCTTATCTTATCGGGAAGAAGATTTTCGATATTCTGAAGGGGACCAGTGCGGAGGCGGTGGGGGGCATGACTATAGGGGCTGACCCCATGGTCTCAGCAGTGGCTGTGGTCAGCCACCTGGAGGGCAAGCCCATCCCTGCCTTCATCGTCAGGGCGGAGACTAAAGTGCACGGGACACAGAAACGCATTGAGGGGCCGTTGAAGAAAGGGTCGAGGGTGGCTATAGTTGACGATGTTATTACCACCGGAGGCTCGGTGCTGCGAGCCATAGAGGCTGTAGAAGCAGAAGGCTGCAAGGTGGTCAAAGTGGTGGTGCTCCTGGACCGACACCAGGGCGGGTCGGACGAGATAAAGCGCAGGGGCTACGACTTCACGGCTATCCTGAGCGCTAATGGGGAGGGGGAAGTAAGGCTGGCTTAAATATGCCGAGCTTTCTAGCTACCGGCACTTCAGGATGTTTAGTTAAATAAAGTGAGCAATTTTGCTTCACTTTTGCCTCAAAATGTGATACAATGAATTGATGGGTGCGACTGAAAGCCTGGCTGGAAGAGCTTCTATTGGATTATATGCTGTAGCAGACTCACCATCTCCCGAAGAACCTTTTCTCCTGTCACAATGCTTCATTGTATTCGAGCTATGATTTGATGAGCCTTGTTATGGCTGTGATGTGGTTCATTAGCCCAGTGCAGTCACTGTCGTACGTGAGCAGGTAAATAAATGGCAGAGAATAAGAACAATAATACTTATACCGCGCAGGATATTCAGGTGCTGGATGGCCTTCAGGCAGTGCGCCTGCGCCCCAGCATGTACATCGGCAGCACCGACCAGCGGGGCCTGCATCACCTTGTCCATGAGATTGTGGACAACAGCATCGACGAGGCAATGGCGGGATACTGCGATAAGATTGAGATCACCATCCACGAGGATAACTCGGTAAGCGTGGCTGATAATGGCAGGGGCATACCTGTCGAAATCCACCAGGTCACCAAGGTCTCAGCCCTGGAGACGGTGATGACCACCCTGCACGCCGGCGGTAAATTCGGAGGCCGCGGCTACACCGTCTGCGGCGGCTTGCACGGCGTCGGCGCCTCAGTGGTGAACGCCCTCTCTGCGTGGTTGAAGGTAGAGGTGAGGCGTGACGGCAAGCTCTACCTCCAGGAGTATTTACGCGGAGCGCCCAAGGCCCCGGTGAAATCAGTCGGGAAAGGCGATGGCTCCGGTACCACAGTGACTTTCCTCGCTGACGAAGAGATATTCAGCAAGCTTGATTACAATTTCGAGGTACTGTCGCAATCGTTTCGCGAGATGGCATATCTTAACAAAGGGGTGGATATCTGGTTTAAAGACCTGCGCCACGACATAGAGAAGACCTTCTACTTCGAGGGAGGGATTGTCAGCTTCGTCCGCCACCTTAATAGGAAGCGGGTCGTGTTGCAGCAAATGCCGGCCTACATCACCAAGATGATCGATAGCACAATCGTGGAGGTTGCCCTCCAGTATAACGAAAGCTTCACTGAGGCTACCTTGAGCTTCGCCAACTGCATAAATACCCTGGACGGCGGCAGCCATCTCACCGGCTTCCGCTCCGCGCTGACACGCGTCCTTAACGATTATGCCCGAAAGTACAAATTCCTCAAGGACAACGAAGCCAACCTTACCGGCGATGATGTCAGAGAAGGGTTGACCGCGATAATCAGCGTGAAGCTCACACACCCTCAATTCGAGGGCCAGACCAAGACCAGGCTGGGCAACCAGGAGCTTAAGAGCATGGTGGAGTCGGTGGTGGCCGAGGGGCTGGCGACTTATCTGGAGGAACACCCCAGCGAGAGCAAGAGGGTCATGGAGAAATGCCTTATCGCTGCTCGCGCCAGGGAGGCGGCGCGCAAGGCTCGCGACCTGGTCACCAGAAAGGGGCTGGGCGATATGTCCACCCTTCCCGGTAAGCTTGCCGATTGCTCGGAGAAAGACCCGCTCGAATGTGAACTGTACATAGTAGAAGGCGACTCCGCAGGGGGTTCGGCTAAACAGGGGAGGGACCGGCGCTTCCAGGCTATACTGCCGCTCAAGGGCAAGATATTGAATGTGGAGAAAGCCCGCCCCGAGAAGATGCTGTCCCATGACGAGATTCGCGCCCTGATTACCGCCCTGGGGGCAGGCAGCAGCATGGAGTTCGACCATGCCAAGCTCCGCTATAATCGCGTGATAATCATGACCGACGCCGACGTCGATGGCTCTCACATCCGTACCCTCCTGCTCACCTTTTTCTACCGCCACATGACAGGACTGATAGAGAAGGAGCACCTGTTCATCGCTCAACCGCCGCTCTACCGCATCAAGAAGGGCAAGGAGGACCACTGGGTCTATACAGACAAAGAGAAGGACGAGCTGCTGGTAAAGCTGGGGACGACCAAGGGGGTGGAGATTCAGCGCTACAAAGGCCTGGGCGAGATGAACCCGCAGCAGCTCTGGGATACCACGATGGACCCCAAGAACAGGATACTGCTCCGGGTTGCGGTCGAGGATGCGGTGAAAGCCAATGAGATAATCGAGACATTGATGGGAGAAGAGGTGCCTCCCCGGAAAGCCTTCATCCAGGCCCACGCCCGTCAGGTGAAGAACCTGGATATATAACCTCTAAATCCTAAACCCCAACCCCCTTCGTGAAATCTTACCACAACTCATAAAACGAATTTACCGTTCACCCCGAACCTGTCGAAAGACGCTTCCCCTTTCCTAAAGGGGGATACAGGGGAATTAGGAACCCAAACGTAGGTGCGGGTTTCAAACCCGCCCTCGCGCTTTTAATGAACAGATTCAATATGGTAGGACAGGCTCCCCAGCCTGTCCCAATGTAGGGGGCGACCCATCGGGTCGCCCTTCGTGTCATTCCTGCCCTGAGCAGGAATCCAGGCGCCCAGATAGATTGGAGCACCTGCTCCAATCTACATGTAGCGTCGTAACGGGAGTCACGACAACGAGCCTGCAAACGTAGGGACCAGATGCACTCTCCCGATTCCCCCTAAAGCCACTTGATTCTGAATCCCTCCTCAAATACCTGATACCATGACTCTCTCGTAGTAGCCTCGACCCATGTCGTGCATCGTCGGTTGTGCTGCATAAGCGCAGGTCTTATAATAGGGGCTACCTTTAATTGCCTTCTGTTTTATTTAGCGTTAACATTCTTGCAGCATCCTAAAGGTGGGGGGCAAACGGTGCATCTCTACGAATTACTTGCCCAACGTGTCGAGCAATGGCGTCAGCAGGGCTACCCTCACTCAGATTATTCTACACACACCCGACTTCATCGTTCGCGGCAAAAACGGCAAGTGCATGATTGTGGAAATCAAGCGCGAACATGACCGCGAACATCCTGTTGATGGCGAGAACGGGCGCAAAGCCATGGCAACCCGAAAGTGGGTGGGGCTCAACCCCGAACGCTTGAAGTACGAAATCGTTTTTGCCAAAGAAGATGTTATTGGATACGACCAGACCAAGAGGATTCGTGACTTCGTGGAGAGGAAAGAGATAGTATGAACCTGGAGCGCTTCAAGAATAGCCCGTCAGGCCGTGTTGTGAAGGTGGGGCAGGGTGAGGCAGCTTGCTGGGCGTTTGTGCCCCATCCATTGCCACCTGTGCTGAACCTGGATGCGGAGCTGGTACGCATACTCTCTGATGCCGACCGCGCCTTAGGCGAGCTTGCCGGACTGGGGCGCACCATGCCCAACCCTGACCTCCTCATCCGTCCCTTCATCCGCCGTGAGGCGGTGCTTTCTTCGCGCATAGAGGGCACTCAGACTGATATCAGCGACCTTTATCGCTACGAGGCCATGAGAATGGCGCCGTCAGGCATGAAGCCCGCTCCTTCAGATGCCGATGCACGAGAGGTGTTTAACTACGTGCGCGCCCTGGAGCACGGCCTGGAGCGGGTACAGACGCTACCCGTAAGCCTGCGTCTGGTGCGCGAGCTACATGAACGCCTGATGGAGGGAGTGCGAGGCGGCAAAGCCACTCCCGGCGAGTTCCGTCGCAGCCAGAACTGGATTGGGAAGGCAGGTTGCACCCTGAACGATGCTGATTATGTCCCGCCGCCTGCCCCGGAGATGAGCGATGCCTTGGGTGCCTTTGAGAAATATCTGCACTCGGGAAACGACCACCCGCCGCTGGTACGGCTGGCGTTCATCCACTACCAGTTCGAGGCGATTCATCCCTTCCTGGACGGCAACGGGCGGATTGGAAGGCTTCTGCTCTCACTTTTGCTGGTGAACTGGAAGCTGCTTCCGCTGCCCTTGCTCTATCTCAGCGCATACTTCGAACGATACCGTCAGGATTACTA
>JACWAE010000045.1 GCA_014874385.1 Dehalococcoidia bacterium
CGATAGACCTGCAGCGTCGGCAGCAAGCATTATGTTCCAACTCACAACCGAGATCTTGCCCGTGACGGACTTGTGCTTTAAGCGAGTTTCCTCCGGTATCCCAAATGACTTTGCTCCTGTTTCTAACATTTCAACAAATAAGGCGTAGCTTACTTTAGCTTTTACTTTGCCTTCTTGCAGCACTTGACCGGTTCCTTCAGGGGTTTCAATGACTTTGCGGTCTCTTTTATGGAGTGTCATTTAGTAACCTTCGGTTTTCTTATGCTTTGGTTATTTACTGCCCTGCACCAAAAAGAGGAATTCGGAGCGTGTAAGCGGGTTCTTCTGGAACAGGCCTCTCATAGCAGAGGTGACGATGTTGCTGCCGGGTTTTTTAACACCACGCATAGTCATGCATAGATGCTCGGCCTGGATGACTACAGCAACTCCTTTTGGTTCCAGTACGGAGACTATGGTATTGGCAATTTGTGTGGTCAGCCGCTCTTGGAGCTGGGGCCGTCTAGCCAAAATCTCTACTACTCTGCCTATCTTGCTCGCACCCACAACCCGACCATTGGGGATATAGCCCACATGTGCCAGGCCGTGGAAAGGGAGAAAGTGATGTTCGCACATGGAATAGAACGGTATATCTTTGAGGATTACCATCTCTTGGTGGCCCTCTTCGAAGCCAACGCGTAGCTCTTCCCCCGGGTCTTCGTCAATGCCGCCGAAAACCTCGGCGTACATCTCGGCAATCCGCTTTGGAGTGCCGAGCAAGCCTTCACGCTTGGGGTTCTCCCCGATAGCCTCGATTATAGTAGCCACTGCCTTCTCAATCTTAGCTTTATTTATCATAGGGCTTCTCCTTCAGGAGGTCGTTTACAGGTTAAGTATACCTTGTTATAAGCACTTAACCCTGCGCTATGACCTTCTCAATGGTCTCCAGGTCTGCGGGGATTTCAGGGAGGGTGTGGGCGCTCTGCAGTGCGGTATCCGGATCTTTGAGCCCCGTCCCTGTAATTACGCAGACCACCTTTTTCTTGGAAAAATCAGTGCCACTTTTGGCTTTCTTGATGAGGCCGGCTACCGAAGCAGCCGATGCAGGCTCGCCGAAGATTCCTTCCTTAACAGCGAGTAATTTGTAAGCACTCAAGATTTCTTCATCGGTAACATAGTCGATAACACCCCCGGACTCATCTCTCGCGGCAACCGCTTTTTCCCAACTGGCTGGATTTCCGATACGTATCGCCGAGGCCACTGTTTTGGGATTGGGGATGACCTTACCGCGCACAATAGCTGCCGAGCCCTCTGCTTCAAATCCCATCATCCTGGGGGTGCTCTTCGCTTTGCCTGCTTGCTTATAGTGCACGAACCCTCTCCAGTAGGCGGTAATGTTGCCAGCATTTCCCAGGGGGATGAAGAGGTAGTCTGGAGCATCCCCCAGGGCATCGACGATTTCAAAGGCGGCAGTCTTTTGCCCCTCGATGCGGTGAGGATTTAGAGAGTTGACCAATGCTATATGATGTTTTTGAGTGAGAGCACGCACTAGCTCCAGGGCTTTATCGAAGTTATCGTTTATGGCGATAATCTTGGCTCCATAGACTATGGCTTGGGCAAGCTTACCCAGTGCGATATTGCCTTTAGGGACGACCACAAACACGGTGAGGCCGCAGACTGCGCCGTATGCTGCTGCCGATGCGCTGGTGTTGCCAGTGGAGGCGCAGATGATAGCGGAGTTCTTGGTCTCTACCGCCTTGGCTACAGCGACTACCATCCCACGGTCTTTAAATGAGCCGGTTGGATTGCATCCCTCCAGTTTGAAATAAAGCTCGCCACAGCCTATTTCTCGTTCTAACCTTTGCGACCTTACCAGTGGTGTATCGCCTTCGCCGATAGTGATGATGGGCGTCTGGGGAGTTACGGGCAGGAAATCCCTATATCTAACGAGAAGGCACTGCTTCTTGCTCATCAGTCCTCAACCCTGATGAAATTGCCGATTTCCTTCACTACTGCTAACCTGAGGGTCCTTTGCAGAGCCTTTTGAAATGCTGACTCCTGGGCAGGGTGGGTCATGATTACTATCTCGGCAGTTCCTGCCTTTTCATCGGCTTCTTTCTGGATTACCGAGGCTATGCTGATCGAATGGTCTCCCAGTATCTTGGAGATTTGTGCCAGGACACCGGGACTGTCAGCTACGGTCACTCGCATATAGTAGCGAGTTTTGATCTCTGAAATAGGTATGAGCTTCTTTGCCTTATATAATTTGAGTTGAGGCCTTGGTCGGCTCTCGAGATAGATGTTTTGCGCCAGTTGGATAACATCGGCGACGACAGCGCTGGCGGTGGGTGAAGAACCTGCCCCTCTTCCATAGAAGATCACTCTCCCTACCAGATCGCCTTCCACCTGAATTGCATTGAACACGCCATCGACATTGGCCAGCAGAAGGTCTTCAGGGACGAAGGCGGGGTGAACCCTGACTTGGATAGCTTGTTTCTCTTTCTTGGCTATGGCAAGCAGTTTTATGGCGTATCCCAACTCTTTGGCGTAACGAAAGTCACGGGCAGTGAGGCGAGAGATGCCTTCGTAATAGATATCGTCAGGATGGATCTCGGTGCGGAAAGCAAGAGTAGCGAGGATAGCAAGCTTGTAAACAGCATCTACCCCGTCAATATCATTAGCGGGGTTGGCCTCAGCATACCCCAGTTCCTGGGCTTGTCTCAAAGCGGTGGCGAAATCCAGTCCGTCTTTTGTCATTCTGGTAACGATATAGTTAGTAGTGCCGTTGATAATGGCGTGGATAGCTGTGATATTATTTGCCAGGAGGTCGCGTTGAAATGGGGCGACTAAAGGGATGCCTCCGCCGACGCTTGCCTCATAGCGGATGTCGACTTTGTTCTTGCTGGCTAAGGCAAATAGTTCAAGGCTATGCTTGGAGATGACCTCTTTATTGGCGGTAACAATGTGTTTTCTTTTAGAGATAGCCTCTTTTATATACTCGAATGCCTCAGTCTCGCCGCCGACTACTTCGATTACGATGTCTATCTCAGGGTCAGTGATGATCTGCTCTGGGTCTGTGGTGAGAAGGTGGTGGAATACGTCGAAGTCCCTCTTCTTGGCGAGGTCCCTGACCAGAATTTTTTTTATTCTCAGCGGGCAACCTACTTGTTGGGCTATGGCGTCTGATTTCTCAAATAGAGTCTTGGCAACCCCGCTGCCCACTACACCCAACCCCATGAGGCCGATACTAATGCTTTCTCTCTTGCCCACTGTTATCTCACGATGTTGCTATGAAATGTGATTCATTGCCCAGGTTGCCTTGGTCGAGTCTAGGTACTGTCTTATTTCGACAATGTTTCTTTGCTCCGTGAACCAATTGTTGAATGCATTGGAAGCAAGTATTTGCCGGTACTGGTCGTCTATCGGTCTGTTGTTATCTATCTCGGCCACCTTAATCACATAATAATATCCGTTTGTACTCACTATCGGCTCGCTTACATTGCCGGCGGGAAGGCTGAAAGCAGCTTGGTCAAGCTCAGGAAGTAAGATGCCTTGAGGTAACCAGCCGAGATCGCCTCCATTCTGTTTTGTTGTATTATCCGTGGAGTACTCCGCGGCAACAGTGGCGAAGTCCTCGCCATTCTTTAGCAAATTTTCTACCTCAGTTGCATTTCCTTCGTTAGCAACCTGGATGGCATAGACATGGACCTGCTTGCCTTCCGTGGGTATGCTCTGCGTGATTTGGTCTTGTAATTTCTGGGTAAGTAGCGTGGCCTCAACGACCTGTCGGTATTCGCTATCGGAGAGGTGTACATAGTTGAGCCACTGCTGATACATTTTGCCCAGGTCAGTCTGTGGCAGCGTTATATTTCCTGTTATATTCCCAGTTGTATTTCCTCCGCCTCCGGCCGATGAAATCAGGTCACTATTGATTTTTGCTGTTACTTCATCAGGGGTAACCTGGATGCCCAGCCCTGGGGCTGCCTGTCTTACTAGTTCGTCGTTCTCTAACTGTTGCAGTATCTGGTAGGGAAATGAACTTGAGGAGCTATTTCCCTGTGAGCTCAATGAGTAGAACCTGAGCATTTTGACAAAGTAGCGCATGTCCAGGACAGTCACATTGCCTTTTATCACATTGCCTGTTGTCGCATTACCTATTGTCTCATTGCCTATCTTAGCTATAGGTTGAGTCCAGGCAGCGACGTACGTATCGTAGCCCCAATACCCCACCAGCCCTAATGCTAGTGCGATGATTAGAGGGATAATTATCCAGATAACAAGCGTCAGGTTCCTCTCTTGTTGCCACCTTGGAGGTTGACGCTTGGCAGCCGAGAGCTTGGGTTCTGGCTTCAGTTTCCTGCTCAAGACACAGTCTCCGCTACAAAATCAAACTATCTAGCTGCGGTTCACCAGAGCATGGCTAATTGGAGTGCTCTCTGGGGCTGGCCCCCCCGCTCTGGCGGATGTGCTCTGAGGTATAGGGCAATAGAGCGATATGCCGTGCCCGTTTCAGTGCGACGCTCAGAGTACGCTGATGTTTGGCGCAGACACCTGTTCTGCGTCTGGGCTCTATCCTTCCTCTGTCTGAGATGTAGCGGCGCAGTGAGGGCGCATCCTTGTAGTTGATAGTTTCTACTCTGCCTGCGCAGAAAGGGCAGACCTTTCTTTTGGGGATGTATCTGCCCTTACCTCTACCACTTCTTTCTCGATCTTTTGTTACCGGGCTTCTTGGTTTTGGCATTCAGAACTCTCTTATTTATGTATTATCTGATCACCCTAATTTAGAAGGGGATATCGCTTGGTTCCAACTCTTCATCGGACCCGCCTTCAACTCCCGTCTCGGGGAGTGTACCTGCTGGGCGTCTATCAAGGAAAAGCACCCTGTTGGCGATTATTTCAGTACGCCAGTGCTTTTGCCCGTCCTGTCCTTCCCAGGAGCGGGTTCGCAGCCTGCCCTCGACATACGCCATTCGCCCTTTGGTCAAGAACTGGTTGCACTGCTCAGCCAGCCTGTTCCATGTTACTACATTAAACCATTCTGTTTCCTGTTTCCGCTCGCCCTCAGGGGTGGTGTAAGTTCGGCCGGTGGCGATGGAAAACGAGGTCACCGGGTTACCGTTAGGGGTGAAGCGCATCTCAGGATCAGTCCCCACATTTCCGATAATTATCACCTTGTTCAACCCCACCATGTTAGCCTCCTTTCCCCTATCTCTTATTCGCCCAATCTTATCAGCAGATGGCGCAGGATCTTTTCTGAGATTCGTAAATTGGCTTCCAGTTCAGCAGTCGTTCCGGGTTCCAGCTTGAACCGGGTTAGCACATAATTTCCCTCTCTGAAATGATTAATAGGGTAGGCTAACTTCCTTTTCCCCCAACGTTCGACCTCGGTTACAGAACCGCCTTTATTAGTAATGAACTCGCTTATCTTGTCCAAGTGGGTGGGGAGTTCCTCCTCGGGAACATCCGGGCTGACGATCACAATAAGCTCATAGTCGCGCAAATGCATACTCCTTAATTAATCAAACCTGGTTTAAGCCAAGATTTTAATTTTGTTAATTATACCACGCAGAGTATTCGACAGCAAGTTATCACTGAAGGGGAGCATAAACGTTTTTTCAACTCCCCTGATACCTGTGTGCTACTTGGTAATTCCCGGCACCGGGAATTTATTGCATATCTCATTGACCTGTTGCCGGACCTCTTTATTTATGTTCTCGTTGCCCAGGTTGGAAAGCACTCTGACAATGAGACGAGCGACCAATTTTATCTCCTTGTCCTCGAACCCACGGCTGGTAACCGCCGGCGTGCCCAGCCTGATGCCGCTGGTAATTTGTGCAGGCTGGGTGTCGAAGGGAATGACGTTCTTATTCACCGTTATTCCCACGGCGTCAAGTGCTTTCTCGGCTGCTCTGCCTGTTATGCCGATAGGCGAGAGGTCTACCAGGAGGAGATGGGTGTCTGTGCCCCCTGAAACCAGTCGCAGCCCCAAGCGCCCCAATTCGCTGGCCATAGCCTTGGCATTTCGGAGCACAGCCTTCTGATAGGAAACAAACTCAGGCTGCATCGCCTCATGGAAAGCAACCGCCTTTGCGGCTACGACATGCATGAGAGGGCCGCCCTGTACTCCAGGGAATAAGTTGCTATCTATGACCGAAGCAAATTTAGCCTGGCAGAGGATAAATCCGCCTCTAGGCCCGCGCAATGTCTTGTGGGTGGTGGAGGTGACCACCTCAGCATAGGGTACAGGTGAAGGATGCAAACCGGCAGCAATCAGTCCTGCCGGGTGGGCCATGTCCACAACGAGTTTAGCACCTATCCTGTCAGCTATCTGTCGGAACCTTTTGAAATCTATTATTCTGGGATAGGAACTGGCGCCTGCCACGATAAGCTTGGGCTTATGTGCCAAGGCAAGTTTCTCTACTTGGTCGTAGTCTATTGTTTCCGTCTCTTTATCTACGCCATAAGTGACGAACTTGTAGAACCTGCCGGAGAAGTTAATCTTGCTGCCATGGGTGAGGTGTCCGCCGTTAGGCAAGCTCATTGCCAGGACGGTGTCGCCATATTCCAGCAGGGCAAAATAGGCTGCCATATTTGCCTGCGTCCCGCTGTGTGGTTGGACATTGGCATGTTCGGCATTAAAGAGCTTCTTTGCCCGTTCTATAGCTAGCCTTTCGGCCAGGTCTACATTCTGGCAGCCGCCATAGTATCGCTTGCCCGGGTAACCCTCGGCGTACTTATTAGTGAGCACGGAGCCTTGTGCCTCGAGCACTGCGCGTGAGGCGTAGTTTTCTGAGGCAATGAGGTTGATGGTAAACCGCTGTCGCTGTTCATCTTGTTCGATAGCAGCAGCAACTTCTGGGTCGATGTCTCTTAACAACCTTGCAGCTCCTTTTGATTGTAAAGAAGTGTAAGTCAAAAATGAAGAGCCACGCTGTTGCTAACGTGGCCCTACATTCTCGGTATTGTTATCCACCAGCGCGTCCCATTCCTGGAATAACTAGCTCAGTGTACATCAGAGGCTTCTACCTGTCAAACATGAAATGCCATGAGCATCTACCAGGAATGGGTGATGGCTCCGCTCGGACAGGCCTTCTGGCATCTGACATCTCTGGGACCGCTCACCGGCTTGCATTGAGCGCAGACATATTTAATGTTCTTGTGATGTTCCTTCCTTATTGCGACTACCTTGTCGTCATAGTCATCGACTATGACTTCCAGAACATTTTTGGGGCATGCCTCTACGCATTTGCCGCATCCATCGCACTTATCGCTGTCGACCACAATGTACCAATCTCCAGAGCCATCTGTGTAGCCATAGTTAGCAATGTATCTGGGCATCACCCATAGCTTTCTCAGAAGCCAGTTGAACATCTCACTCCAATCAGGCTGCCTTTCGAGACTTCAGCAGGAGGTCTCTGGCAAAAAGGGCAGCGCCTAAACCGCCAGCGATCTGGGGGTCAGGGCTCAACGGCATTGCCTTGATTTTCAGTTCCTTCTCTATCCTGCTGACAACGCCAATGTTCTTAGCTATGCCGCCTGTGATCACGAATTCCTTCTCTATCCCTATGCGCTCAAGAAGGCCGACTACTCTGTGGGCCATGGCAGAACAATAAGCGGCGAGTACCATGTTCTTGGTCCAGCCGCTGCGAAGTAAGCCGATAGCCTCGGACTTAGCGAAGATGACGCAGGTGCTGCTCACCGGCTCCGGTTCCTCTTTAACATCCAGGGACATCTTCCCTACATCTACTATGGGGACCTGTAATAGCTCGGCCATCACTTCCATGCCGCGCCCCGTGCCTGCGGCGCATTTATCGTTCATCAAGAATTGGGTGACTTTGCCCCTTTCGTCGCAGTGTATGCCTTTCAGGTCCTGGCCGCCCATATCCAGTATTGTCTTTATTGTAGGCCCGCCCATGTAGTTTGCCCCCCGGGCGTGGCAGGCAATCTCGGTGATGGCTTTGCCGGCCATAGGGATGTTGACTCTACCGTATCCTGTTCCTACGATGTATTGGATATCCTCTTGTTTCATCCCTGTGTCCTTAAGCGATATGCCCAGGGCTTTGTTTGCGCTGTCAGGACTATTGGATCCGGTGCGTGTGTTGCAGAAGGAGAATATCTTATCGTCAACCATGATCACTGCCTGAGAACTTACTGAGCCGACATCAATCCCGCAGGTGATTGTCTGTGCTTTATGCCAGTCTATATCGGGAGATTTCCAGGTGTTCTCCGTCCATCTATAGAACTCAGTCGTCATTTCGCTCTTTTCCTTTCTCAGCTAAGCTGCCGCCAAAAGAGCGGCTCCCAGAGCACCCACGTACTCGGGTTTCTCCGGAACCTTTACCTCGACACCGAGATGTTTCTTCATAGCTTCGACAATGGCGGTATTGTTGGCCACTCCGCCGATTAGAGCTACATCCTTCTCTATAGGTATCCTGCGTACCATGGAGGATACCCTCGAGGCGATGGCATCATGGACAGCATGGGCAATATCGGCCTTATCAATCTTTGTGTGGATTAACGATACCACCTCGGATTCAGCGAAAACAGCGCAAGTCGCATTTATGGGCGCTTCCTTAGTTGATTTGTGCGAGATTTCGATCATAGCTGGAACGGTTACTTCCAAGGCTCTGGACATGCTCTCAACAAAAGCACCGGCGCCAGCAGCGCATTTGTCGTTCTTGGAAAAATCCAGTACCTTGCCGCTGGCATCACTGCTTATCCCGCGGGCCTCCTCGGCGCCGATATCCACAATTGTCCTCACCGATGGAAGGAGATAGTTCGTACCTTTGGCATCTGCAGTGACCTCAGTAATATTATTGTCAGCAAAAGTGATGCTCTTTCGCCCGGCTCCGGTAGTGAAAATCTTATTGATGTCCTTCCGGGATATGCCAGCCTGTTTGACAGCTTCCTCCAGTGTTTTTTCCGCTGTTTCCACTGGCTCGAAGCCCGTGGGGTTTATGCTGCGGGCCACGATTTGATTATCCTTGACGATAACTGCTTTTATCGTTTTGGCCCCTACATCGATGCCTGCTGTTATCATTTCGCTCTCACCTCGCTGCTATTGTTTCACCCCTTGATGATAGCTACTCAGTATCAAATATCCTGTATCTTTTGTATTCCTTGTCCTTCGAGGAAGGTCTCCAGGCGGTCGAGCACTCCTGTCTCATCGATATCTCTGCAATCGGCGAAGTTACCCTCGAACATCGATGTTGGAATGCCCTGTTTGTTGAGGTCACGCTGGAAGTCGTACATGCTGGTGGTCATGGGCACGCAGCCGCGATTTATCAGCAGCAGATATGCATTTGCCTTCCAATGCTTGAACATGATGACGTATTCTTTCTTTCTCGTCTCCAGGTGTGACTGGAACGGGTGCTCAGCCCGCCAGCGTGCCACTGTTCGGCACAGGTCCTCTCTGTTCTTCATTACAGGACAGCCAGGGCGCTTCTCCGGGGGTGTGGCTGGTACCACCTTGCCTTCGTCATAAAGGAACTTGACCTCTCCTGAGTTAATCAGATATACATAGGTGCCGACGAAGACCACGCCGAAGTTCTCCAGGTAGCGGAACACTTTAAGGAAGCTCCACGGCGGCGGCGTCAGCATGCACATTCTGTATCTCTCGGTGGGGACGGCAGCGATTTGATTAGCTATGCGATCTTTCAATTCATCCCTGAGCTCGGTAAGGAACTCGATGGCAACCTTTTCATGCCTTCTCAGCATAGAGATGGGCATCAGAGCGAACATGCTCTTGATGTCTATAGGGGCGGGGATAGCGCCGTTGAGCAGGTTTATTTCTCCCCATAGCCCTTCGTTGATGAAATAGTTGCGCATCGCCTCGATGCCTTTTTCATCGTCGTATTTTCTCTTGGTGATCTTCTCCATCCATTCGATGCTGTCCAGGTATTGACCTGCCACAT
Source organism: Dehalococcoidia bacterium (assembly GCA_014874385.1). Lineage (GTDB taxonomy): Bacteria > Chloroflexota > Dehalococcoidia > SZUA-161 > SZUA-161 > JACWAE01. Next base: position 9,891 of record JACWAE010000045.1, read on the forward strand.
ATTCTATCCTGGCCTCTTGGTCACCATCGATAGCCAGCATTGTTTCGTCATCAATATAGTTCATGGGAATACCCTGGTACTCGGAAACAATCTGGTGCCACTTGGGGTGGCCAGCCGGGCAGTGGCGAACGCTCCAGGCGAAGTCGAACTTGGGGAACGGGCCTCCTGTGAAGTAGTACTTGTCCTGGAACATCGTGCCTAGGAAGTTGCGCATGTAGCCGCACATATCGCGGGCATAGCCTCTGGCCTCGTAAGTCTCCATTGCAGGAATAGAGACAGGCGGGTCGGCTGCCACGCTGGCTCCATATGGTTCTCCAGCCAGAAATACGAAGTCACCCAGTCCAGCAAGCATTCCATAAGGGGTTGCTGCACAGCCCAGGACTAGAAGTTTCCCCTGTTCATGTCCCGTGGCCAGGTCTTTGTAGGCTTCGAGCCTGAGCTCCTTGCCTTTTTGCCAGCATTTCAAAGGCGCAGTCTTGTATTTTGTCCCGGTTGTCATTATCGTTCGCCTCCGTTCAGTTTAGCGTAAGGGGCTTATTTGTTACACCAGTTCCAGCTCGAGCATTTCCAGGAAGGCCTCTATCCTGGTACGGAATTGGCCGAAGGGTATGGTGACGTCGAACTCGAGCACAAGGGTTGGAATATTATTTTCCTTGAACATTTTGAGGAGATGGGGGATATCGAACTCATGCGGGTCGCAGAACTTCTGCTGGTAGACGAGAGTGCCCTGAACTTTCCAGTCCTTGGCGTGTTGTAAGACGCGGTCGAACCTTGGTTTAAATTCAGCGGCCACGGCAGGACATTGCCAGCGGTCGACATAGCGGGCTGCGATGGCTGTCAGGGGGTCTTTGCCGGGCTTGACCTCATCCCAGAAATAGCGGCTTCCGGTGCAGTGTTCGTCAATAACGACAGTGCAGTTAAGGGTCTCCATCATCTTGACGAACACGATATCATCCATCTCACTGCCTACCATCATCAGGCGTACTCCAACATTGCGGTTGAGCTTTCTGGTGGGCAATTCCTTTAGCAGCTCTTCCAGCAGCTTATTGTGCTCTGCTATGTCCATTAACTGACTGGCTACGACCATTTCCATGCATTCGGCGCCAGTGATAGGTGGCTCCTCTTTTTTTCTGAATTCATAGACCTGCTTCATCAGCTTGCGGTTTGTGTTATATAACTCTATAGCTTTGTTAAGGTCTTGGTCTGTTATTTTCTTACCAGTGAATTTCTCCAGCGCTGCTATGAATCCTTTGTATTCCTGCGCCATCAGGGATTTTGCCCTCGGGCTTTGCACATGGTTGGGCTGCCATATGTAGTATTTGAAGGGCGTGGGGACATAGTTTTTCCAGTTATCGTACGTGCCCTGGACGTGGGAGCATGTACGTGCCATGGTTATACCATCGAGGTAGCTATACCGCCCTTTCAAGCCCTGAGCCAGGGCATCGCGGGAAAACGGGCAGACTGTAGGGAAAAGATAACGGTCGGTAACGTCTTGCACTTCATGACTGCCCAGGATTCTCACGGGCAGCATGCCTGAGGCATGCATGATCTCGACGGGAGCATAGCTGCAAAGCCAGCCGATAGCCTTTCCGTTATGCTTTTTCTTCCAATCCTGGGCATACTGGTGTCGGGTAGCCAGCACCTCCTGGAATTTTTCTATTGCACCCACTTCTTAATGCTCCTTCCTCAATTGATTACCAAGAATAGAGGCTATGTCGGAGACTCAGTAACTAAGCACCGACATGCCTCTACTTATCAACTGAACAGATTCCAGCGTCATCGCTGACACAAAGACACCTACTATTCTAGTTTAGCAAGCGACCAAGCTTGTGTCAAGCTCACACCATAGGGAAAACCCGAGCTTATCAGGCAGTCGGTGAACGCAGACAGTTGCTGGAGCATTCGCTTAAGATGTCTACGAAAATCTTGAAGGATTAAATAGGTTGATAAGATGTTTGTTAATTTTATTATAACTATTCCTTGACGTAATTCGGCGATTGCCCTAAAATATTAGCTTGTTAAGTTTTGCTTTAAGCTAAGTGAAGTGCAACTAATCTCAGAGCTGTCCGGCTTTACCCCTGAACGCGAAACCCTGCTTACTATAGGGGTTTTCGATGGAGTTCATCTCGGCCATCGACATCTCATCAGTAGGCTGGCTCAGCGAGCCGCCGAGGGCAATTTCCTCAGTGGTGTGGTAACGTTCAAAAGTAATCCCAAAGCCGTGTTGTCTTCCAGGACAAAGCTGGCCCGCTTGACCACCCTCGAAGAGCGAGTTACCCTTCTTAAAAACCTGGGGGTTGATCTGGTTGTCCCTCTTACCTTTACTAAAGAAGTTGGCGCACTCAGTGCGCGGGAGTTTGTCCTTGATCTCAAGCGCTATCTTAAGATGCGCGGTCTGATAATCGGCCCCAATTTCGCCCTGGGCCGGGGCAGGGAGGGAAATGCCGCTACCCTTCAGTCTCTGGGCCAGGAGCTTGGCTTCACAGTCGAGGTAGTGAGGCCTCTAGCGGTTGAAAGCACGCTGGTGAGCAGCACCGCTATCAGAGCGGCTCTGGCTCGCGGCGACATGAAGACTACAACGAAGCTGCTTGGCAGGTATTTCAGCCTCAGTGGGCCTGTGGCAGGTGGTTTCGAGCGGGGCCATATTTTAGGCTTTCCTACAGCGAATATGCAGTTGGAGCCAGAGCAGGCCATTCCCGAGGATGGCGTCTATGCTACTCTGGCGCACATCGGCGACAAAGTCTATCAATCGGTGACCAATATCGGGGTCAGGCCGACCTTTGGCAAGGGCGAGCGCCTTGTAGAAGTACATATCCTTGATTTTACGGGAGCCCTCTATGGCCGGAAGCTCACCATCGAGCTTGTGGAGCGCCTGCGTGCCGAGGTGAAATTTGCTAGTCCTGAAGAGCTGGTAGCTCAGATTAGGCAGGACGTCGAGCAAGCTAGGTCGATACTTGAAAAGCCCCTGGCGGGAGCAAAACATGCCGGGTAAATTCCCTGTATCCATACTGAAACGCGGTGTTGCCGAGATTATAGTTGAAGAAGAGATGGTGCGCCTGCTCGAATCGGGCAAAAAGCTGCGTCTTAAGATGGGCTTCGACCCCAGCCGCCCCGATATTCACTTGGGTCATGTGGTGGGGATGAGGAAACTGCGCCAGTTTCAGGATTTAGGACATCAGGTTGTGGTTATCGTGGGCGACTGGACAGCGCAGATTGGCGACCCCAGCGGAATGTCTCAGACACGCCCCATGCTGTCTGCTGAGGAAGTTCGTGCTAATGCCGAGACTTACATGCAGCAGTTCTTCAAGGTGGTGGACAAGGAGAAGACCGAGATTCTCTGGCAGAGCGAATGGTTCGGCAAGTTCAGCCTGGCCGATGTCATCAGGCTTACCAGCAAGTTCACCGTAGCGCAGCTTCTGGCGCGGGAGGATTTCAGCAAGAGATATGCCGCCGGGCGTCCTATCGCTATCACAGAGCTGTTGTATCCTCTGCTTCAGGCATATGACTCGGTGGCTGTTCAGGCGGATGTTGAGTTTGGCGGCATCGACCAGAAGTTCAACTGCCTCATGGGCAGAGAGCTTCAGCAGATGATAGGGCAGCCCCGACAGCAGGTCTTCCTGGTGCCTCTATTGGTGGGCACTGACGGCCAGCAGAAGATGAGCAAGAGCCTGGGCAACTATGTCGGCGTCGAAGACCCGCCTAGCGACATGTACGGCAAGGTGATGTCCATCCCCGACATCCTGATTATGGACTACTTTGAGCTGCTTACTGACATCCCCGACAAAGAGCTTGCCGAGTTCAAGCAGCAGCTTGCAGCGCAGTCAGTAAACCCCATGATACTCAAAAAGCGCCTTGCCCGCGAGATAATCACGCAGTTTCACAGTGCTGCGGCTGCCGGTGTAGCAGAAATTCATTTTGAGAGGGTGGTTCAAAGGGGAGAAGTACCAGAAGGTATACCGGAGTACGTTTTACCTAGACATTCAATCACCATTTTTGATCTGCTAGTGGAAACAAAACTTGCTAGAAGCCGTAGCGAAGCTAAACGTCTCCTGGCTCAGGGTGCAGTTGAGTTGGATGGTGTGAAACTATCTGGCGATGAAACCTCGATTAATCCAATCGACGGCAGCATCATCCAAGTAGGCAAGCGCCGCTTCCTCAAAATTTCCATCAAAAAAGCCGAAGCCTAAGCCTTCTCGGTTTCTTTCTTCGATTCCGCAATTATCTTCTGGGCGATGTGTGCCGGCACTTGCTCGTAGTGGCTGTACTCCATGGTGTACGTACCGCGTCCCTGGGTGATTGCTCTCAAATCGGTAGCGTATTTGAGCATCTCCGCCAGCGGTACCTGGGCATCTATGTGATTGACCCCGCCGCCGGGCGACATCCCCATTACCCTGGCTCGCTTGTTATTGAGGTCACTCATAACATCGCCGGTGAAGTTATCGGGGATGGTGATGTGCACGTTCATTATCGGCTCCAGCAGCACTGGCTGCCCCTGGGACACTCCTTTTTTCAAAGCGTAAGAGGCCGCGATCTTAAATGATATTTCCGAGGAATCTACTGCATGATAGCTTCCATCGTATAGCTTTACCCTGATGTCGGTCAGCGGGTAACCGGCTAATCCGCCTTCCTTAAATCCCTCATTAACACCCTTTTCCACTGCCGGGATGTAGTTCTTGGGTACCGAGCCGCCTACAACCTTTGAACTAAACTCAGTGCCGCTGCCTCGAGGCAGTGGCTCAAGCTCAAACATGACATGTCCGTACTGGCCGTGTCCGCCGGTCTGCTTTTTATGTTTATATTCGGACTTAGTTGCTACTGTGATGGTCTCTCTATAGGGTATCTTCGGAGTCTCGATCTTCACCTCGACGCCGAACTTGCGCTTCATCTTCTCCGCTGCTACTTCGAATTGGGCCTCGCCCATGCCCGAGAGGACGGTCTCTGCGGTGTCCATATCTTTGCGAACAGCGAGGGTAGGGTCCTCTTCGGTTAGCCTGGCCAGAGAGCTTCCCAGTTTATCCAGGTCAGCCTTGGTCTTGGGCTGGACGGAGACGCTCAGCGTGGGCAGGGGGAACTCGATGGGGGCGAGAACCAGAGGATGGTCTTTGCTGCAAAGAGTATCGCTGGTTCCGGTCTCTGCAAGTTTGGCTACTGCGCCGATGTCTCCGGCGGTAATCTGGGGTGTTGCCTCCTGTGACTTGCCGCGTATCATGTAAAGCTGACCGATGCGCTCAGCCCGCTTCTTAGTAGCGTTCCAAACACTGGAATCGCTATTGATGCTCCCGCTGTATACCCTGAGATAGGTGAGTTTCCCCACATAGGGGTCGGCGGTAGTCTTGAACACCAATGCGGCCAGCGGCGCTGACTCATCGGGTTCGATCTCCTCGTCCTGCTGAGTCTGAGGGTTTTGGGCTGTAGTCTTACCCGTGTCCCTGGGAGAAGGGAGGTAGTGTAATATAGACTCGATGAGTTCTACAATGCCCTTGCTCTGCAAAGCGGAGCCAGCCAGAATTGGCACCAGCTTGCCCTTAATCGTGGCTGACCGTAGCGCACCGCGGACCTCATCCTCGGTTAGCTCTGTGCCCTCAAGGTATTTTGTAATAAGGTTATCGTCGGTCTCAGCTACCGATTCCACAAGTTTCTCTCGAAAGGAAGCTATCTTATCGGCGAGAGACTGGGGTGTCTTGGCAGCCTTGCTCAGCAGGTCTACCACTCCTTCAAACTTGCTCTCAGCGCCTATGGGCAGTTGAATAGGCACGCATTTCCTGCCGAACATGGCGCTCAACTGCTCTACAGTCTTGAAGAAATCAGCGTTCTCGCGGTCTATCTTATTGACAAATACGATGCGCGGAAGCTCCCCATCGTCGGCATACTTCCAGACCAGCTCAGTCCCCACCTCTACCCCGGAGGCTGCGGAAACTATAACCACTGCTCCGTCGGCGGCACGTAGTGATGCTTTGACTTCTCCTACAAAATCGGGATAACCTGGCGAATCGATCAGGTTGACCTTGGTGTTATTCCACTCAAAGGGAAGCAGGGAGAGGTTGATGCTTATCTTGCGCTTGGTCTCCTCGGGCTCGTAGTCCGATGTGGTGGTTCCGTCGTCCACTCTACCCAGTCTGCTGATTGCCTTCGCCTGGAACAGCATATTCTCGCAGAGCGAAGTCTTGCCAGCATTGCTGTGAGAGAGCAGCACGACGTTGCGAATCTGCTCTGTCCGATATTTCTGCATAGCCCCTCCCCGGATGGTAATCTTTAGTATTTTACTTCATACTATGAGATGGCGCAACCCGAGGGCGGGCAGCCGAATGTGTTGATTGGCTCAGTTTTTTATAGTAAGATATTGCAGGTGGGGCTGTAGCTCATTTGGGAGAGCGCTTGAATGGCATTCAAGAGGTAGGGGGTTCGAGCCCCCCCAGCTCCACTTTAAAGCCTGGAATTAAGCTCGGCTAATGGTCAGTAGAATCCCCTCTATTATTTCCACTTGAAGTAAACAGCTATATGTTGAAAGTGACCTTATTAATGAATAGCCTTTCAGCAACTCTAACAAAATAAGAGACTTGAACTTATTTTGAGACGGCTCTGTTTATCTAAATTGTCGTACTAGTTATGGGAGTTAGAGAAGCAATTTCCCTCGTTGTTTCCGAATTTAAGACCGATCTCCCAGTTGCTGTCCCTATTTGTTGAAAAGCACGCACACAATATCACCATCTTGTACTTCATATTCACGACTTTCGACGCGCAGGCGGCCTGCTTTAGCCACGGCTGCCTCACTACCGAGTTCAATCAAGTCCTCGTAGCTAATAACCTCCATTCGGACGAATCCCTTCTGCATGTCCGAATGGATCTTCCCGGCAGCTACCGGGGCTTTATCACCCCTTCGGCAAGTCCAGGCACGCACTTCGTCTTCTCCAGTTGTAAAGAAGGTCACTAACCCAAGCATTCGATACGCTGCGTGTACGAGCCGCTCCATAGAGGATTCCCCCATTCCGAGCTCTCTCAAGAAATCTTCTCGTTCATCGGGCTCGAGCTGACTGATATCGGCTTCATCTCTGCCGCAGACAACTATCATTTCCGTATGCTCGGCATCAGCGATACGCCTCAACGCAGTTACATGCTTATTGGCAGTGTCTTGGGTAGACTTGATGTTGCCCACGTAGAGTACAGGCTTTAAGGAGACGAGGTTGCAATCACGGACACTGGCCAGTTCCCTGGCGTCAAGATTGTGCTTGCGTGCCGGAATGCCTTGCTGAATGCCAGAGAGCACCTTTTCACAATCTGCAGCTTCTCGAATAGCGTCTTTATCTCCGGCCCGCAACTTTTTTGCCAGGCGGTTTATCTTGTTTTCCAGAGTCACGCTGTCTGCGGCCATCAATTCCAGGTCAACCGTGTCGACATCCCGTACAGGGTCTACTGTCTCATACTCGAAGGGGACATTGCCATCCTCGAAACAACGTATTATGTGCAGCAACGCTTCTACATTCTTTACATGGCCGAGCAAGCGAAAGCCATGTCCGTCAGCCTGAGGACGAACCGTAAGACCAGGGATGTCAACTATCTCGAGTGTAGTTGGCACTACCTTACGCGGGTGGTATATTTGTGCCAGCCTCTCAAGACGCCGGTCAGGCACATTAATCACCAGCCGATTCATCTCGGAGCCACCATAACTTGATACTCTGGTAGCAGTTACTGCATTGAAAATGACGGTCTTTCCACAAGAGGCCAAGCCTATCAAACCGCAGCTCAAACCCATATTGATTCCTTTCTTCCGAGCGCATGCGCAAGGGCGCTGTTATTTGCATGGAAACGACGGAACTCGTGAAGGGGGACATCAGATAAGAATATTAAACGAGGTTTCCATATCGTAAGGCCATTCCAACTATTATATTAAATAGAGTGCTTACCTACAATAGCGGCCACAATTTGATTCCACACGGTTTTGTGTGAAAATGGGTAATTGAAAGCACCCGCTGACCTCTGTTTCGACCATATAACCCGCTTGTGCACCCCGCAGTAAGCTGCTAAAATCATTACCGGAAGGAACTGGGGAGTTAAATAGAAAGGGCAAATACCATTTCAGAAGTACTACCTATTGGTATCCCAGCTCCACCAAAATAACCTGAGAAGGACTCCCGACGTTCTCAATTATTCTCCAGTCTGCGCTTGCAAGACTCATTTCTGCTCACGATTTTTGCCCATAACGTTTTACAGGGGGGCTTAGTCTGATGAGGCTAAAGAATAAAGTTGCCATAGTAACTGGCTCTACTAAGGGGATTGGACGGGCTGTTGCTACAGGTTATGCTGGGGAAGGGGCCGCCGTTGTTGTGTGCGGCCGCTCCGAGGACCTGGCGAAGAGCCTTGCCGAAGAATTGACGAAGAAAGGCCAAAAGGCAGTCGCTATGAGGCTGGATGTAACCAGTGTTGACAGCATCAACCAGGTAGTTAATCAAGTGGTGAAACAGTACGGCAGAATAGATATACTGGTCAACAATGCAGGGATCAGCCCGATATGGAAGAAGGCTGAGGATACAGGCAAAGAAGCCTGGGACCAGATTATCGCCACCAATCTTACCGGGGCATTTCTCTGCGCTCAGGCTGTGGGCAAGGTGATGATTAAGCAGAAAAGCGGCAAAATCATCAACATGACCTCAGTCGGTGGAGAGGTGGCCCTACCTCGACTGGTCGCCTATTGCGCCAGCAAAGCAGGCATCATATCGTTGACTCAGGTGCTGGCAGCCGAATGGGCTCAGCACAGCATATTGGTTAATGCCATAGGCCCCTCCTATGTAGAGACTGAGTTCACCGCCGGTTTGAGAGGAAACGAGCGGATATACGATGACCTCAAGAACAAAAACCTTTTGAAGAGATTCGCCCAGCCTGATGAGATTGTGGGTACTGCTGTTTTCCTGGCTTCGGATGAGTCGAATTACATAACCGGCCAAACCATATTCGTGGACGGTGGCTGGCTTTGCGTTTGACATTTGCATTAAGAAAGAGGAGGGCTCGCTAGATGGAAGTAAAAAATATAGCTGTACTGGGTGCAGGGATTATGGGCGCGGGTATCGCTCAGGTGGCGGCTCAGGCTGGCCTGCAGGTTAAGATGAGGGATATCGATGACAAGTTCCTTGACAAAGGCATGAGCGCTATCAAACAGAGCCTGGGCCGCATCGTGAAAAAGGAGAAGATGACACAGGCAGAGGCGGACGCCGCAGTGGCTCGCATAAAATGCATCACGGATTTGCTGGAAGCGGTAAAGGGTGTGGAGGTGGTGATTGAGGCTATACCCGAGAATATGGCCTTGAAAAAGGAGACTTATGCCAAGATAGACAAGGCTTGTCCTCCCAGCGTTATCTTTGCCTCCAACACCTCGGGGTTGAGCATCACAGATATGGCATCTGCCACGCAAAGGGCCGACAGGTTTGCTGGTATGCATTTCTTCAATCCCGTTCCCATGATGCAGCTTGTGGAGATTGTCAGGGGCTATAGTACCAGCGATGAGACCGTGAAAGTAATAGAGCAGTTAGCAACCAGGATGGGTAAGACCTCCCTTATCGCTAAAGATACGCCTGGTTTCGTCACCACCAGGCTTATCGGGGTGTTGCAGAACGAAGCAATACATGCTTACGCTGAAGGCATAGCCAGCGCTAAGGATATCGACAAAAGCATGAAGCTGGGGATGAATCATCCGATGGGCCCATTGGAGCTGGCAGATTTCGTCGGTCTTGATACTATCCTGTCTTGTATGGATAACCTGTATAAGGAATATGGTGATCCCAAATACCGGCCGCCGATATTGCTGAGGCAGATGGTTCGAGCGGGACATCTGGGGAGGAAGACAGGCAAGGGCTTTTACGACTACACGGAGAAGAAATAGTCTTAGCAGTGCTAATTTGAATTTGGGATCCGAAGGGTTTATTCTGTATCTAAGGGGAGAGGAAAGGAAGGGAAGTAGAGATGGCGATGAAGTCCGGTAAGGAGTATATCGAGAGTCTCAGGAAGCTGAAGCCTCGAGTGTATGTGTTCGGGGAAAGGGTGCAAAATGTAGTTGACTATCCGCTGTTCCGACCGCATATAGTTGCTGCGGCCATGACGTATGAACTGGCGAAGCACCCTGAGTTCGAGAAGGAGATGACTGCCACATCCAACCTGACCGGGGAGAAGATCAACAGGTTCACCAATGTCCACCACAGCGTAGATGACCTGGTCAATAAGGTGAAGATGATGCGGCTGCTGGGGCAGAAGACTGCCACCTGCTTCCAGAGGTGCGTGGGACTCGATGGCCTGAATGCTACCTATATCACTACCTATGATATAGATAAGAAATACGGGACGAAGTACCACGAACGGTTCAAGAAATACCTTAAATATGTACAGGACAGCGACTTGATGCTGGCTGGAGCCATGTCCGACCCCAAAGGCGACAGGAGCTTGAGACCGCATCAGCAGCAGGACCCCGATGTATATGTGCATGTTGTCGAGAAAAAAGACGACGGCATAGTGGTGCGTGGCGCCAAGGCTCACATCACCGGCACGGTTAATTCCCACGAGATAATAGTAATGCCCACCAGGTCTATGGGCGTTGAGGATAAGGACTACGCCGTCTGCTTCGCTGTGCCTGTCGATGCCAAGGGTGTAACTCTTATTTTTGGCAGGCAGACTAACGATACCAGAAGGCTCGATGGGGAGATCGACGCCGGCAATGCCAAGTACGGCATCGTAGGCGGCGAGGCCTTGATAGTCTTCGATAACGTCTTCGTGCCCTGGGACAGGGTCTTCATGTGCGGCGAAAACGATTTTACCGGCCAGCTCGTGGAGACTTTCGCTGGCTTTCATCGCAGCAATTACGGGGGCTGTAAGGTAGGTCTCGCAGATGTGGTGACGGGCGCTGCTTACTGGATGGCGGAGAACAATGGAGTAGAGAAGTCCCCCTATATCAGGGACCTGCTGGCTGAGATGGCCAGCATGGCGGAGACCTGTTGGTCGTGCTCCCTGGCGTGCTCATATCAGGGCAGTAAGACTAATTCAGGGGCGTACACCATCAATCCTCTTCTGGCGAACGTGGTCAAACTTAACATAACAAAGTTAACCTATGAGTGGATGCGACTGGCGCAGGATATCGCCGGGGGCTTGATCATAACCATGCCTTCGGAAAAGGACTTTAGAAATCCCGAGATCGGCAAGTATATAGACAAGTATTTGGTGGGTAAAGCGGGTACGCCCACTGAGCACAGGATGAGGATGCTAAGGCTTATCGAGAATATGGCGGTAGGGGCGGGTCTTCCCGAGGCGATGCATGGCGCTGGCTCTCCTCAGGCGCAGAAGATGATGATACAGAGGCGGGCCAACTTCGAAGGCAAGAAAGAGCTTGCCGAGACTATCGTCAGCATCAAGCCGGACAAGTATTTCAAGGAGATTACGGGCAAGACCGAGGACGAGTACTTCAAAGAGCTCAGAGAGGCGCAGCCCAAGCGCGACTAGCTTAGTCGTTAAACAATTGCGTAGTTGTAGGGGCTGAAGATTTTCAGCCCCTACCTTTTTCGTCATTGTTCCAGGGGTAGCCTGGAGCATCTGCTCCAGGCTACCCCAATATATTGTTCGTCGTGACAGGAGTTACGACGCTACACTTTCCCCTTATTTATCTTTTTGACTTTTTAAACAAAGGCTGTTTATTATCTTAGGCAGTACAGCGTTCTTGAGAATTGAGGAAATAGTAAGGTGAGGTGAGCTATGAAAAAAGAAAAGGTCTGTTTATTTGGTGCTTCAGGTACCATGGGACACGAAGCTTTCAAAGAGCTGTGGGGGAAAAGAAACAAGTACGACATAGTAGTTCTGCTGCGCCCTTCTGAGAAGAACAAAAATCTTTTCCGAAACTATGAGGAAGAGGCTGGAATCAAACCGATTTCGGGAAAAGGTGTGGCGGAACGCGATGGGTTCAAGATAGTATGGGGTGATGCAGCGGACTATGCAGACATAGAGGAGGCGATTAGAGGGGTTGACTGGGTACTCGATGCCATGGCTTTTATTTCGCCTCAGGCTGATTACTATCCTGAATCAGCTAAAGCATGCAACACCGAGGGTATAAAGAACATTGTCAGGGCGATTGAGGCGCAACCGAACGGGTCCGAGCACATCAGGTTAGTTTATACCGGGACCGTAGCAGAGACCGGAGACCGCCTGCAGAGTATCCATTGGGGAAGAGTGGGGGACCCTCTCAAGCCATCTATTTTCGATTTCTACGCCGTAACCAAGATTGCAGGGGAGAGGGCTGTTCTGGATTCCAATATTAAGCACTGGGCATCCCTGCGCATGACCTATATCATGCCGGTGGACTATGCAGAATTCAGCAGCTTGATGGACCCCATTATGTTCCATCAGCCCATCGATTCATTCATGGAGAACATTACCAGCCGCGATGCCGGATACGGCCTTGTTCGCTGTCTGGATATTCTTGATGATTCCGACTTCTGGCGCAGGGCATACAACATGGGCGGCGGCCCTAAAATGAGATGCGTTTGTTATGAGCTTATGAACAAGAGCTTTCAAGTTAACGGGCTGTCAGGCATAGAAGGCTGTGCAGAACGAAGATGGTTTGCTCTGAGAAACTTTCATATGCAATACTACGAGGATAGCCATATCCTCAATGATTATCTGCATTACTGGAGAGACTCACTCGATGTCTACTGGGAAGATTTAGCCAGAACTATGCCGCCGGAGATGCAGCAGATGGCTGCTGAATGCAGGAAAAACCCCGAGCTGCAGAAACAGATGGAGCAGACTACGCATGAGATTTTGAGGAACATGGCTGCGAACCACAGGAACGGAACAGCCTACTGGTACAAGAATAGATGCGATATGCGGATTACGGCTTTCTTTAAGAACTATGCAACCTATGAAGCTATTCCCGATTGGGGCATGAATATGCCTCAGATGAACCCTGAGCCCGCGTGGCACAGACTTGACCACGGATATGATGAATCCAAAAAGAAGCTTGACCTCAGGGACCTGGAAAATGCAGCAAAGTTCAGGGGCGGTGAGTGCCTGTCAAAAAGATGGAACGCTGACATGTATCAGGCTCTCCAATGGAAATGCGCTTTTGGACACGTATTCACAGGGAAGCCTTATACCATCCTTAAAGCGGGTCACTGGTGTCCTGATTGTGTGCCTCCCCCTTGGAACTATGACGAAGAGGCAAGGAGAAACCCGTTCTTTGCTCAGGTCTGGTATCCCAATCATAACAAGGATGAGAGCAACTTCTATCCGGCAGACTGCATCCAGGATATATCTTGCGCCGATAAAGATTAGAAAAAATAAGGCATTTTGTCCTATTCTTGATGCGTGTTCTATGTGAAGTGTCACTAATCTATCTGAACGAGGTCATCAGTTACCAAGGTACCAAATCAAAAATACCCGATATACAGGGTCAAACAGACACGGTATCTTGCACTGTAAAATGTTGACATCTCGGAGGGGTGTAAGCTATACTATTTACGAATGGTTCTATGGAACGATTCCGGAAGAAATATTCATGGAGTTGTGGGTAAATGTCAACAGATTTGACAGGACACCCACAATTTTTTTGAGGAGAGAAGGAGTTAAATGAAGCAAAGAGAGCATTTCAAAGTCCTTATCACAGACCCTCTGGTCAAAGAGATGGTTAACCAGGCGAACAAAAAGTTCCCCGAATATGCCTCTAAAATTGAGTGGATTGTGGCCGAGAAAGGCGACGAACAAGAACTGATAGCGAAGGTCCCCGGCGTTGATATACTCGTCGGAGCCAGGAACCGAATAACCAAGAATGTATTTGATAAAGCTGACAAACTTTTCTTTATCCAGCAGTGCAGCGCAGGGTATGATAATGTCGACCTCAAGACAGCTAAGGAGAAAGGTGTCAAGGTCTCAAACGCCGGAACAGCAGGGGTCATACCTGTAGCTGAGCATACCATAATGCTGATGCTGGCTATATCCAGAAACCTGGTGAGGTCCCATGAGACCATGAAAGCAGGGGAGTGGATATTCGGACAGTGCGTGGCAAAGGTCTATGAGTTGCGGGACAAGACCCTCGGCATCATCGGGATGGGCAAGATAGGCTCTCAGGTTGCCAGGCTTGCTCACGCGTTCGGAATGAATATCCAATACTTTGATCCGTACCGTAAGGATACTAAGGACCTGGAGTTCCCAGCCAAGGGAGTTTCTCTGGAGGAACTGCTCAAAACATCGGATTACATCAGCATAAATGCCTTGCTTACCCCTGAGACCAGGAGTCTTATCGGTAAAAAGCAACTGGAGATGATGAAACCGACAGCTTATTTGATAAACACATCCAGAGGCGCGATAGTTGACGAAGAGGCCTTAGCAGACATATTGGAGCAAAAGAAGATTCGGGGGGCCGGGCTGGATGTTTATGGTGAGCATGGCGATCCTCCTCCTAAGAATAGCAGGTTGCTGAAGCTGGACAACGTGGTACTTACTCCTCATATCGGTGGGGTAACCGCCGAGGATATTTTCCGTAATTTCTACGTAAACTCGCTGGGCAACATCATGCGCGTTGTCAAGGGAGAAGACCCTCAGTGGGTTGTAAACTAGTCGGACAGGTAAGGTATATTTAGCGGAGGTCGCAGTATGATACAAATACGGGTGCACGGGAGGGGCGGTCAGGGCGCAGTTACCCTCGCCCATATTCTATGTGCTTCTGCTACCTATGAGGGCAAGTACGGGCAATCATGTATGGCAGCCACTGTGGAGCGCCGCGGCGCTCCAGTAGAGGCTTACGGGAGAATAGGAGATAGGCCTATTGCGGAGCGCGGGGTAGTCTTAGCTCCCGACTACGTGATTGTACTCAACCCCATGCTTGTGAAAGCGGTAAATGTCGAGGCAGCCATGAAAGATGGCGGCAAGCTGGTGGTCAATTCACCCAAGGATTTGGGGCTCAAGCACGATACAACCTACATAGACGCCACGCCTATAGCAGTCGACATCTTGAAGATGCCCATCACCAATACGGTAATGATCGGGGCATTCGCTGCCGCTACAGGTCTGATTTCGCTGGAGTCGCTGGAGAAAGGCACACGGCTCATCCTTTCCAGGTTCTCCAAAGAAAAGCTGGACCTTAATGTTAAGGCCATTAAAGCTGGATATGAAGAGGTGAAACGTGGCAAAGGTGTACATTAGAGGAGCAGGCATCCATGCAGCCGACACCATAGCCCTCGTCAATAAGACCGGAAGCTGGAGATATTTCCGGCCGGTGCATGAGGAGAAGATGCCGCCATGCAATAACGCTTGCCCCGCCGGAAACAATATTCAGGGTTTCATCAAATTAATCCGCGAAGAGAAACCACTGGATGCCTGGAAGTTAATAAAGGAGACCAGCCCATTTCCCGGCGTCTGCGGTAGGGTCTGCCCTCACCCCTGCGAGAAGGAGTGCAACCGGGGGAAATACGATGAGGCAATGGCTATCCACACATTGGAGAGGCTGGTTGCCGATTACGCTATCAGCGAGAAGGTAACTGGGAAGTCGAAGGCAGCGCAGAAGAAAGAGAAGATAGCCATCGTGGGCTCGGGGCCCGCGGGCCTCTCTTGTGCCTATTTCCTGGCCAGGGATGGCTATCGGGTAACCGTCTTCGAGGCTCTGCCCGAGGCCGGCGGCATGCTGAGGGTAGGCATACCCAGGTATCGTCTGCCCCGAAAGATACTGAACAAAGAGATAGCCGATATTAAGGCACTGGGCGTGACCTTCAAAACCAACGCCAGGATTAAGGATATTAATGAGCTTAAAGAATGCGATGCAGTCTTTATCGCCACAGGAGCCCATATCAGCGGGAAACTGGGTGTCCCCGGTGAAGATGCAGCCGCAGTTATTTCGGGCACAGAATTCCTGAGTCAGTTGAATCTGGACGGCAAGGCTAAAATCGGGAAGAACGTGATAGTCGTCGGCGGCGGCAACACAGCCATCGATGCTGCCAGGTCGGCCGTCAGGCTTGGTTCAAAAGCTACCATAGTCTATCGCAGAACCAGAGACGAGATGCCTGCGGTAGAGGAGGAGATCGAGGCAGCCGGCAAAGAGGGAATCGAAATCGTTTATTTAGCAGCCCCCACCAGGATAACAACCCAGGATAGCAAGATTAAAGAGGTAGAATTCGTTCGAATGAAGCTGGGGGCACCGGATGCAAGCGGTAGAAAGAGGCCGGTTCCGATAGAGGGCTCCACTTTTAAGATGAAGGCCGATACGGTAATCACGGCAATAGGAGAGTCATCGGACCTCTCCTTGCTCTCAAAGGATTTCAAGCTTGCTGAAAAAGGTGGCAAGGCAAAGGGAATGCAGGTATTCGGCGGCGGTGATGCTGTTACCGGCGCTGGCAGGGTAGTTGACGCCATAGCTTCGGGGAGGCGAGCCGCTCGCTTCATCGGCAATGTCCTCCATGGCACGCCGGTTGAGGAGAAACAGGCGAAAGAGCTGGCAAAATATGAGGAAATAAACACCGCTTATTTCCCACGGCAGGCGGCGGTAAGGCCACCCGAATTATCGGCTGCCAAGAGGGTAGCTAATTTCTCTGAGATTAACCGGGGCATCCCGGAGGAGAAAGGCGTAAAAGAAGCAAAAAGGTGCTTCTCCTGCGGCGTTTGCCGAGAGTGCAACAATTGCTTGTACTTCTGCCCCGACATTTGCGTCTCCAAGAAAAATGGCACATACGAGTTTGACTATGACTACTGCAAAGGCTGTGGGATTTGCAGCCACGAATGCTGCGCAGGGGTAATCCAAATGGTGCAGGAGGCTCAATAACATGGAGAAGTTTCTTTCAGGAAATCAATGCATAGCTCATGGTGTTAAGTTATCACGGGCCGAGGTTATAAGCGCCTATCCCATTACCCCCGCCACTCCGGCATCGGAAGAGCTTCATGAGATGGTTGCAGCAGGCGAGCTGGATGCTGATATTGTGAACGTTGAATCCGAGCTGGGTGCCATGGGTGTCTGTGTTGGTGCCTCAGCAGCAGGATGCAGAACTTTCAATTGCACCTGCTCTCAGGGTCTGGCACTGATGCGCGAGATGCTATGGGCAGCTTCGGGCATGGCCCTGCCAGTAGTCTTAGCCATAGACAGCCGGGAGATAGGGATACCTCAAGGATTGCTGAGCGACTACTCCGATTCCATGTCGGAGAGGGATGCCAGTTTCCTGCAATTCTATTGCGAGAACGGGCAGGAGATCGTAGATTCCGTAATAATGGCATATAAAATCAGCGAAAACGATAAGGTGCTGCTGCCTTCCTTCGTGGTATCGGAGGGACACAGGATGAGCCACAGCTTCGAGCGGGTGGACATTCCCGAGCAGGCAAAGGTGGATAAATTTTTGCCCAAGTACCAGCCCAAGCACGTCTTCGTTGACCCTGACTATCCTATGACTCAGGGGCCAGGTGTCATGGCTCAGTATCCCAGCTTCAAGCTGGAGCAATACCAGGCGATGCAGGACGCTAAGCAGGTGATTAAGGACGTCTGCAAAGAATTCGCGCAGATATTCGGGCGCTCCTATGACCTCGTGGAGGCATATAAGACCGAAGATGCAGAGCTCATCATAGTGGCGATGGGTTCGATAGCCAGCGTCGTGAGGGAGAAAATAGATGAGTACAGACAGAAGGGCATCAAGGTAGGCATGCTGAAGCTCAGGGTCTTCAGGCCTTTCCCTGAAGAAGAGGTCAAAAAATACATCTCTAACGCCAAGAAGATATTGGTGCTTGACCGAGCATGCACACCTGGAAACACTTCTGGAATATCATGCCTCGAGATAAAATCAGCCCTTCGAAAATCGCCAGCGTCTATATCCAATTACATTGTTAGCGGTAAGGACATCAGCGGCATGGATATAGATGAGATGCTGGCAGCCTGGTCGAAGCGAGATGATGAGTTTGTAGAGTGGTTCAAGATAGGCTTCGATGACCGTACGGCAACCATAAGCGGCTATGATAACTGGGAAAAGCTCCTCAAAGGGGAGAAGGTTCAAAGGGCAGTAATAAAGGAGGGAGATGGCTGCCTGGGCAAGGGCACTGCCTCCTGCGCAGGTTGCCTAAGCCTCCATGCCATCAGGATGGTTTTGAGCGCCTTCGATAAGAATGCGGTAGTTGTTAATAACGCCGGCTGCCTCTCAGCAGTGGGCACTTTCTACCCGCTAACGGGCTGGACGGTCCCCTTCTTCTTCTTCACCTATAGCCACGCCGGGGCCGCAGCCAGCGGCATGGAAGTCGCCATGAAGCGAAAAGGCATTAAGGCTGATTTAGTCCTGGTGGCCGGAGATGGTGCCATCTTCGATATCGGGCTGCAGACCTTCTCCGCTGCCCTTGAAAGAGGGCACCGCATAATCTACCTGTGCTACGACAATCAGGCCTACATGAATACGGGCGTACAGAAGAGCGGCTCCACCCCGTACATGGCAAGGACGAAAACTACCCTGGCCGGGAGACCGGGCAGAATAAAGAACATCGAGCAGATTGTGGCTGCTCACGGCGATATCTATATTGCCACCGCCTCTTCAGCCTATCCCGAGGATTTGCTGATGAAGGTCAGAAAGGCGAGATCCCTGAACAAACCCTCTTTCATCCATATAATTTGTCCGTGCCCTCCGGGATGGGAATATGAACCTGCTCTGGGCATAGAGATTGCCCGCCTCGGAGTCGAGACAGGAAGCGTGATTCTATATGAGTACGAGAATGGCAAGCTGACTATCAATTACGTTCCAGAGAAGAGGAAGCCCGTTGCGGAATATTTGAAGAAGCAAGGCAGGTTTCATAACCTCACCAAAGCCCAAATTGCTGAGATTCAAAAGCAAGTAGATGAAAATTTCAGCCTTGTAATGAGCGGCACTCTAGCATAGGAGTAAGTGAAAATGTTAAAGGCAAAGAAGGATGATACACTGGGGAAGCTATTTGATAGAGCAGCGACCCAATTCCCCAAGAACGAGGCTCTAGTACAAGGTGACAAGAGGGTAACTTATGACACCTACATGGACAAGGTCAACTCGATGGCCAACGCCCTGCTAAAACTGGGCGTCAAGAAAGATGAGAAAATAGCGATATGGATGGCCAATCTCCCTGAGTGGGTTTACGCTCACTTCGCTGCTGTGAAACTGGGGGCTCCTGTGATTCCCATCAGCACTCGATACCGGGTACATGAGCTGGAATATATTTTGAAGAAGTCCGATACCACCACTTTTTTTGTGCAGGACCGTTTCCTGAAGTCAGACTATATTCCCATGATTTATGAGCTCCTGCCTGAGCTGAAGCAATGCAAGCCCAATGAGCTAAAGAGTGAGAAACTGCCTTTGCTCAAGAGGGTAATCATGGTAAGCAGCCAGAGCTACGATGGCATGCTCGACTACAATAAAGTGCTGGAGATGGGGAAAGACTATGCCGGCAGCGCCGAACTGGAGAAGGCACAGCGGGCAGTTAAGCGCGATGATGTCTATATCATCCCCTTCACCTCAGGCACAACCGGCTTCCCCAAGGGCGTGGTAACAACTCATGACCAGTACATCAGGGTCATCGAGGGTTTCAGCGAGAGATTCCAGATGACAGATAAGGACCGCATCCTGGTCGTGTCTCCCTTCAATAATAACATGGGTAACATGACAGGCATGACACTCGGCGCATGTCATGGCGCCTGTATCTTGCCCATGCTTCAGTTCGACCCCGGCGAAGCTCTAAGACTGATACATGAAGAGAAGGTTACCAATTTCACCGGCTCACCAACGATGTACATCATGATGATGGACCATCCCGATTTTCCCAAGCGCAACACTCATTCCATAACAAGTTGCATCGTAGGTGGGTCCGATGTCGCCCCCGAACTGGTGAAGGCCATGATGGACAAGATGGGCATCAAGGATGTAATCTCGGCCTACGGTATGACGGAGAACTCCGGTATTAGCACCTGCAGCCGCCGCGGCGACCCGCCCGAAGTGGTCGCTAATACTGCCGGCAAGCTCATGTTCAAGGAATGCGACCTGAAGATTTTAGACCCCGAGACCGGTAAAGAGGTCCCGCGTGGCACCCAGGGGGAGATTTGCACCAGGGGCTGGTTTGTTATGAAGGAATATTACAGAATGCCCGAGGAAACCCAAAAAGCCTTCGACAAGAATGGCTGGTTCCATACTGGCGACCTGGGCGTCATGAACGACAAGGGCTACATAAAGATAACCGGACGCATCAAGGACATGTTCATTACTGGCGGCGTGAATGCCTACCCGGCGGAGATAGAGAGCTTCCTCTTTACCTATCCTAAGGTCGCTATGGTTGCAGTGACCGGCGTGCCCGATAGAAGAATGGGCGAGGTCGGCATGGCTTTTATAAAGCTGAAGGAAGGACAGACCGCCACCGCCGAAGAGATTATTGCGTTCGCAAGAGATAAGATGGCGAACTATAAGGCTCCCAAGTATGTTAAGTTTGTGAATGACTTCCCCATGACTCCAACAGGCAAGGTTCAAAAGTTCGTCCTGAAGGAACAAGCCATAAAGGAAATGGGGCTAGATAAACAATGATGATATCCGAGTTCCAGGAAGCATATCGCAACAGACACAAACTGGCGGAGGGATGGAAAAAGGAAGGTAAAAAGACATTCGGTTACTTCTGTAATTATACCCCAGAGGAGCTCATTTATGCAGCCGGGTTTATCCCTTTGCGCATCAGAGGAAGCTCTGAGAACATAGAGCTTGCCGACGCCCATTTACCCAGCATCTGCTGCTCCTTCATGAGAAGTGCTCTCGAGGAGGCGCTGAAGGGGCGATACAATTACCTCGATGGAGTCATGTTCCCCAAGTCCTGCGACATGACCCGAGGCCTTTACAGTATCTGGAAAAGGGATATCAAACTCCCCTATTATTACTTCCTGCCTGTCCCTGGCAAGAGGACTGACGCAGCAGTAGACTTCTTCATCGAAGAGCTACAATTATTCAAGGAATCGTTAGAGAAATACACCAACAAGAAAATCAGCGAACAGTCTTTAAAGCAGGCTATCAAGCTGTATAATGAAAACCGCGCCCTTGTGCGCGAGCTGTATAACCTAGGGTTGCGCGATAACCCTCCTCTTTCCGGCAGCGAGGCGTTTGCAGTGTTGCGGGCGGGGCTTGTAATGCCCAAAGAAGAGCATAATGCAATGCTCCGCAAATTGCTGCTAGGTCTTTCGTCTGCCAAGGGCTCCCCTGATGGCAAAGTGCGGCTCATGATAGCAGGGAATACCTTCGAGACCATTGAGCTGCTGCAAGCAGTGGAGGAGAGCGGTGGGAATGTGGTGGTTGACGATATAGATATAGGCAGCCGTTACTATTTCTCTGCGGTTGATGAGAATGCCGAGCCCCTGAGAGCTCTGGCTGAGCGTTATTTACGGAAAGCTACCTGTCCTTGCAAATATCCTGCCGAGACTAGGTTTTATCACATTCTGAAGTTGGCCAAAGATTACCGCGTCAAGGGCGTCATCCTGCTGACCCAGAAATATTGCGACACTCATCTTTATGACCGCCCGTGGCTCGAGAGCAGCCTCAAAGATAATGGGATTCCGGCATTAGTAGTTGACCATTCGGACACAGGTTGGGCGGGCGGCAAGTTTAAGACGATGGTTCAAGCATTCATCGAAATGGTGGAGTGATTTGATTGGAGACAAAACAAGATAAACCGACGGCGACTCCGTTTAAAGCAGTCAGGTTAGCTGCGTCGGCAGCGTTGGGTACCCTGAATGAGATTTACTACAAAGAATTGGCTAATGCCAAGCAACAGGGGAAACCTGTAATCTGGATAACCTCAATGACCCCTATTGAATTGGTGTACGCTTTCGATGGGATTCCATTCTTTCCTGAAAACTACGCCGCACTTTGTTCCTCAAGGAAAGTGGCGGAGGACCTCTGCAAGGCAGGAGAAGCAAGAGGCTATTCGCAGGACCTGTGCGCCTATGCACTGTGCACGTTCGGTATTATGTTCGAAAAGCGCGGTGCCTTTGGTGAGCCACCTCCCGACCCTGACATCCTGATTGCGACCGAGGGCGCATGCGCCACCCACCCCAAATGGTGGGAAGCCATGCAAAGGTTCTACAAATGTCCTATGATCATAATAGATGCGCCCTATACGGTAGATAGTGAAACTCTGGCCCCGCGTCAAAAGGCATACAATGTGGCAGAGCTTAAGGAAGCCGTCAAGTTATTGGAGCAGGCTACCAGGAAGCCCTTTAACATGGACAAGCTGCGTGAGGTAGTGTCTCTATCAGACCAGGCCAGTGAGCTTTGGGATGAGATCGATGCCATGCGGGCAGCGATTCCCACTCCGATAAGTCAAATCGACGTTTTCACTTGCCTGTTCCCGCTGGTTACGCTCAAGGGCACCAAAGGGGCTGTGGATTTCTACAAGCAGCTTCGAGATGAAGTTAAGGCAAGGGTAGATAATAAGGTCGGTTTCGTTCCTAACGAGAGGTTCCGTCTCATTTGGGACCTCTTCCCCATCTATCACAATATGCGTCTGTTGAACTATTTTGCGGAGTTCGGTGCGGCATTTGTTACCGACCTCTACGGAAATGCGTTCAGCGGCCGCCTGGATCCCTCCGACCCCTTCGGCAGCTTGGCTAACAGGTATCTCAGTTTCTTCATGCGTGCAGCGTCGCGGGGGAAGGCTGAGCTCTATAAGAAGAGGGCGAAGCAGTACCATGTGGATGGTATAGTATTCCATTCGAACCGGTGCTGTAGAAATTTCACCGCTGAACAACCGGATATAGGGGCTATTCTGAGAGAGGAACTGGGTCTCCCCAGCATGTCGTTCGAAGGCAACATGGTGGATCCCAGAGGATACGATGACGCCCAGGTTAAATCTAAGATCGAGACCTTTATCGAGATGCTGGAGGCCCGAAAATACCCCAAGAAGTGAAGTTTAAACAAACAAAAAGGGAGGGAAGCAACCGTGGATTTCAATTTAACTGAGCAGCAGCAAATGTTCAAGAACTCGGTGAAAAAGTTCGCTGAGCAAGAGCTTACTCCTCTGGTAGACATCATGGATAAGCAGAACAATTTCCCTCATGAGATCCGGCCCAAACTGGCTGCTATGAATCTTTATGGTATTCCTTTCGACCCCAAATATGGAGGAGCTGGGGCAGACCATATGAGCCTGGCACTGGCGCTGGAGGAAATCGCTAAGATTCTGGCGGCTATGGCGATACATCTCCAGCTACAGCATGTTGTCAATGACAGGTTCAATAAGCTTGCCACCGAGGCTCAGAAGAATCAGTGGATGCCCGCGATTTGCGATGCCAAGAAGGTCGGATGCTTCGGCTTCACCGAGCCTGATACCGGTTCAAACCCGAAGATGATTAAAACCGTAGCCAAGGAAGTGAAAGACGGCTATGTCATAAACGGGGTGAAAAGGTTCATCACCAACGCTCCCTGGGCTGACGTGATGTGCGTATTCGCTAAACTCGAGGGCGATATCAGTCTCTTCTTCGTAGAAACAGACAGGAAAGGGTTCTCCACCGGCCCCAAGATGGATAAGCTGGGGTTGAGGGGCACTGACCTGTCAGATGTGTTCTTTGAGGATGTCCATGTACCTAAAGACCACCTCCTGGGTGGCAAGGGTGGGAAGTTCGATGCGCTGAAAGACGCCATGACCATAGGCAAGCTATGCCTCAGCGCCCAGTGCGTCGGCCTGATGCAGGCCTCCCTGGAAGAGGCAATAAAATACTCCATGCACAGGATGCACTTCGATGAGCCCATCTTCAATCTGCAGGCTATTCACTGGCTGCTGGCTGAGATGGCATCCAGGCTCGAAGCGGCGCGTTGGTTGACCTATCGATCTGCCTTCTTGAAAGACCAGGGCCAGGACACTATTAAGGAAATGGCTATCACCAAGCTGTTCGTGACCTCAACTGCTACAGATGTCTGCAGATGGGGCATGCAGGTGCACGGTGCCTATGGCATCAGCAAGGAGTACAAGATAGAGCGCCTGTTCAGAGACGCTAAGATGTACGAGTTGCTGGAAGGTACCTCTGAGATACAGAGAGAGCTGATAGTAAAGCGTCTGCCCAGGTAAGACAGGGTATCAAAAGGTTTCCTCTGGCTGCAGGTTCCTAGAGACTGGTCAAGGAGGACCGAGCATGGATTTCAAGCTTACAGACGAGCAGGTAAAGCTGCGAAAAGAGTTTTATGACGTTTGCAAGGACTTGGAAAAAAGGAAGCCACATGGATTTGCAGGCCTGGAGAGCATTTACGATACTGATGAAGGCTGGGAATACCACCTTTATTGTGCCAGAGAATATGCCAAGAAGGGCTGGATCTCAATTGGCTGGCCTCCTGAATACGGCGGCAAAGGCACAATCGGGGACAAGGTGTTCTTCGCTGAGGCCAGGGGATATTATGACCTCCCGGGAATAGATATCTTCGGACCGGAGATGCTTGCTCCCACACTTCTGGGAGTGGGCAATGAGGAGCTAAACAAGAGATTTCTTCCTGGAATCGCCTCCGGCGAGGTTCAGTGGTGTGAATTATGGAGCGAGCCTAATGCAGGCTCTGACCTGGCTTCTCTGACCACGTCCGCTGTGCGGAAGGGCAACGAGTACATTATAAACGGCCAGAAAATCTGGAGTACAGGAGCCCACCGCGCCCACTGGGCCTTTGCTCTGGTAAGGACTGACCCCCACGCCCCCAAGAAGCAAATGGGTATCACCTTTATCCTTTTTGACATGAGGACGCCCGGGGTTACCGTGAAGCCACTTTACTACATGGATAGGGCTCATGTATATAATGAGGTCTTTCTGGACGATGTGCATGTACCTGTAGAGAATGTTGTTGGTCAGGAAAACGAGGGATGGCGTGTCACCCAGCTTCTGGCTGGCTTCGAGAGGTCGAGCCTCGGCGCTATTATGATGATGCTGCGCCAGTTAGAGGAGCTGGTGAGATATTGCAATGAGACTAAAGTCGGAGGCAAGTTGCTGGCGCATGACCCGTTGATTCGCAACAGGCTAGCTCAAATGGCTTGTGAGATAGAGGCGCTTCGTTGCCTTGGCTACCGCATAGCCGATGCCCAGGAAAGGAACGAGATGGCCGGGTTCGAGGCTTCCGGAGTTCATATACTTGCCAGCGAACTGCAGGAACGTCTTTCCTGGTTGGGAGCTGATATATTAGGCCCATACGGACAGGTCAAGCGGTCCAGGTGGTCGCCCTTCGATGGCTGGTACGAGAAGTGGTATCAGCAGTCGTTTGTGTTGTTTATCGCGATGGGCACCAACGAGATACAGAGGAATATCATCTCCTGGTACGGCTTGGGTTTGCCCAGAATGAAATAGAAGGGTTGTTTGATAACTTGGGAGTGCAGAGGGGCAAAGCCCCTTTGCTAGGGGGTTTGGGGGTATCCCCTGATATTAAAAGTCCCCCAAGACTGGGGGATTTGAGGGGTTGAGGAGAATACATAGTGGATTTCAAGTTTTCAGACGAACAGTTGAAGCTGCGAAAAGAGTTTTTCGATGTTTGCAAAGATTTGGAGAAGATTAAACCCAAGGGTTATGTAGGTCTGGAGAGCAACTACGATACTGACGAAGGTTGGGAGTACCACCTTCATTGCGCCAAAGAATTCGCCAGAAGGGGATGGCTGGCGCTCGACTGGCCTGCCGAGTATGGCGGCAGTGGCACAATGATGGACAGAGTATTCTTCGCCGAGGCCCGAGGGTATTACGATGTGGCGGGAGCCGATGTCTTCGGCGTAGAAATGCTTGCTCCCACGATTCTGGGCGCAGGGAACGATGATATAAAGAGAAGGTTTCTCCCTGGCATTGCCTCAGGAGACGTCATGTGGTGCGAGCTGTGGAGCGAGCCCAATGCAGGATCGGACTTAGCTTCACTGGCCACAACAGCAATCAGAAAAGGTGATGAGTACATCATAAATGGCCAGAAGACCTGGAGTACAGGCGCTCATCGCTCCCACTGGGCCTTTGCTGTAGTAAGAACCAATCCCAATGCCGAAAAGAAGCATCAAGGGCTCACCTTTCTCTTATTCGACATGAAAACCTCGGGTATCACTGTGAAACCTCTCTTATACATGGAGGGAGGACATTACTATAACGAGGTCTTCCTAGATGATGTGCGTGTCCCCGTAAACAATGTTGTAGGTGAAGAAAATAAAGGCTGGGCGGTAACCCAGATGCTGGCTGGCTTTGAAAGGTCTAACCTGGGAGCCATTATGTGCATGCAGCGCCAGTTGGAAGACCTGGTCAAGTATTGCAACGAGACAAAGGTGAAGGGTGAGGTAACGGCAAGAGATCCGCTCGTCCGCAACAGGCTGGCACAGGCAGCCTGCGAGCTTGAGGCTGCTCGCTGTCTTGCCTACCGCATAGCCGATGCCCAGAGCAAAAAGGAGATGGCTCTATTCGATGCCTCGGCAGTGAAGATAACCTCAGGTGAACTGCAAGCACGAATAGCTCATATGGCGACTGACCTGTTTGGTTCCTGCGGCCAGGTCAAGATTTCCAGATGGGCAAAACTCAATGGCTTTTTCGAGACCTGGTATCAACATCATTTCAGGCTGAACGTAGCCATGGGCACCAACGAGATACAGAGAAACATCATTGCCTGGAGCGGTCTTAACCTGCTCAGGATGAAATAGACGGACTTCGTGGGATAAGGAGTAATGCCATGAACATAGCTTTCACCGAAGAACAGGAAATGCTGCGAAAGGCAGCGAGAGATTTCCTGACTGCGGAGTGTCCCAAGAAGGTGGTAAAAGAGCTCGAGGAGGATGAGAAAAGGGGGTACTCCCCCGAGATTTGGAAAAAGATGGCCGACCTGGGATGGCAGGGTATGGTTATCCCTGAGAAATACAGCGGGCAGGGAATGAGCTTCCAGGACTTCACTGTCCTGCTGGAGGAGATGGGGCGGAATATCCTGCCGGGACCTTTCATTTGCACTTTAATCGAAGGCGCTTACCCCCTTATGGATGCGGGGGCTGAGGAGCAAAAGAAAAAGTTCCTGCCCAAGATAGCCAGTGGTGAGCTGATATGCACCATGGCTCAACTAGAGCCTAATGGATTGTTCGATGCTTCCGGAATTACGCTTAAGGCGACTCATCAGGGCGACCACTATGTCCTCGAAGGCACAAAGGTCTTCGTGGAGATGGCGAATGTGGCTAACTACATACTCTGTGCCGCCAGGACTGGCAAAGGGACGGCAGAGGATGGCATCACAATTTTCATCGTTGACGCCAAAAGCCCGGGAATACACATCGAAGTGATGCCTACCATCGGCATGGACAAGCTCTGCGAAGTACAGTTTAAGAACGTCTCAGTTCCCGCCAAAAACATCCTCGGGAAAGTTGACAAGGGCTGGCATATTGTTGAGAACGTTATGAGGCGTGGCGCAATCGCCAAGTGCGCCGAGTCCGTTGGCGGCATGCAGGCAGCGGTGGATATGACTGTAGCCTATTCTAAGGAAAGGGTTCAGTACGATAGACCTATCGGCGCCTTCCAGGCGCTCCAGCATATCATGGCAGACATGTGGACTGCTATGCAGACCAGCCGCTATATCATCTACCAGGCAGCCTGGATGGAATCGGAAGGCATGCCTTGCACCAAAGAAGTGGCCATGGCTAAAGCGTACATAAACGAGAAATACAAGTGGGTCACCGAGAAAGGCGTATTGCTTCACGGCGCCATCGGCACCAGCAGGGAGCACGACATACCGCTCTACTTCAGAAGGGCTAAGGCTGCGGACATTCGCTACGGGGGCACCGATTTCCAGAGGGAGATCGTAGCTAACAAGATAGGCTTGGTTTCCTAGAAAGCGTTAGGAAGTTAAATCTTAGGGTGCGGGTCAG
The DNA here is from genome assembly GCA_014874385.1 of Dehalococcoidia bacterium. Lineage (GTDB taxonomy): Bacteria > Chloroflexota > Dehalococcoidia > SZUA-161 > SZUA-161 > JACWAE01. Next base: position 37,698 of record JACWAE010000045.1, read on the forward strand.
CGAAGCTGACCCGGCCATTTTTCTTTTTCGACGCTGTTATTGGTGTAGCTTGGAGCCACTTCTCCAAGCGCTTCTGAATTAAACATTGGGGATGAGCAACTCTTCTACGGGCTTAGGACGAAAGAGATGATAGCGATTAAAGAATTTGCTCTGCCTGGGGTAACCAGCTATCATAGATGAACCGTTCAGATAGCTGAGAAGATGAGATGATAGAGTGGAAAGCCAACTGTCAGACTACAGCTATGGGTATCATGCCTCATACCGATATCGAAAAGGCCATCGAACTTGCCCTGAGTCTGGACATCCCTTTCTGGCCCCAGGTTCCCAAGGTGAGTTTTTACGAAGATATGTATGTCCAGTCCTCTCAGAATTTCCCCGGGATAGTTGTCGAACCTGAAACGCAGCGAGTTGTCTTCGATAGTACCAGATTCGAGGAAGAGCTTACGACTTACTCTCAAAGGCTGGATGATCCTGAGATTTTCACCTTGAGTGTGGAGTACTCGGCAGTATATCGCAAATTTCTGAAGAAAGACCTCTCAGGCTATCAGGCCATAAGGGGACAGATCACAGGGCCGGTGAGTTTCGGCTTTAAGATAGTGGATGAAAACTCCAGACCTATCATCTACAGCGAGGAGATAAGAGATATACTATTTGACTTTATTCAAAGGAAGGTCAACACCCAGTATCAGGAGTTACGTCAGAAGAACAAGAACGCATTTGTCTGGCTGGATGAACCAGGATTGGGATGGGTATTCAATAGTATGTCCGGCTACGACGATGTCCAGGCCAAAAGAGACTATCTCGATTTTATAAACGGGCTTCAGGGCACCAAAGCACTGCACCTTTGTGCTAACGTGAATTTGCCGTATCTTCTCGAGTTGGGTGTGGAAATCCTGTCTTTCGACGCTTATCAGATTCAGACTATGCCCAAAGAATACGCTGTTACAGTAGCCAAATTCCTGAACAATGGTGGGGTCATCTGCTGGGGAATTGTGCCTACAGACTCCACAAACCTGGGCAGGGAGAGCCCGCAAAGTTTGTGCAAGCTGCTTACAGATTACTGGGAGGCGGTCTCGCGACATACAGGTCTTACTCAGAGGCAGATAGCCAAGCAATCTATGTTGGCTCCCGCGAGATGCTGCCTCAAAAATATCGGCCAGGTCGGTGCCGCTGATGACATGGCTTGCCCTGTTACAGATGGAAGCCGTTCCTCCAGCATAGAGGAAAGGCTCGTTGAGCAGGCATATGCCTATCTTCGAGAGTTATCTCAAATCCTGAGAGACAAATATAGCCTGTGACTTATCTTTAAAATAGTATGTTTTTGAATAGATAGGAGGTAACTGATGAAAATCAAAAGTAGCGAAATGCCTTGGAATCCACCAAACTGCGTATTTGACACCTACAGGTGGTGTGAGTTACCATAATTTTATTGCTGAGATAAGATGGTGGAATTAACTGGAGCCAATGTGATGGGAACGAATCCATCTATAAATATAAACAAAAGGCTGTACGAGATCAGATGGCATGGCCGTGGAGGGCAGGGGGCTATAACGGCTGCCAAGATAGTGGCCCAGGCAGCCTTTCTTGAAGGTTACCGGGGGGTAACGGCTGCACCCTCATTTGGTGCGGAGAGAAGAGGAGCCCCGGTAAGCGCATCTACCAGGATTTCTCAGGAACCGGTCATGGTCATGTCGCAGGTAGAAAATCCAGATGTGGTGGTTGTTCTCGATCAGACGCTACTTAGACGTGATGGAGTAACCAGTGGATTGGATAAAGGAGGATGGCTCATTGTCAATTCGGGTCTGAACCCGAAAGAGCTTAGAGTTGAAGGCCAGTTCAACATAGCCACTGCTGATGCAACCAGAGTTTGTCAGGAGTTGGGTCTGGTCGTTTCCGGTCTAATCGTTGTAAATACAGCTATATTGGGCGCGTTTGTCCGCGCCACTAAAGTGGTCGGTATGCCAAGCATACAAAAGGTAATAAGAGGACGATTCCCCAAAGAAGCTGTCGAGATCAACCTTGCAGCAATTGCAAGGACTTACGAGATGACAAAACTAGAAGAACCGAGGAAGTAGAAGGCTGTGCAAACCAGAGGCTGCGGGCACATATGCGGTGAATCATCACCGGGTATCGGGGAAGCGGGGAAAACGGGTGAATGGCGTGATTCTTACCCGCTGATAGACCACAAGAAGTGCATCCCCGCTAAACAAAATAAGGCTGCATGCTTTCAGTGCTGGCTTTATTGCCCGGATGCTGTCATAAGCAAAACCATTCCCGTGCAGGTGGATCTGGAGTATTGCAAAGGATGTGGGATATGTGCTGAGATATGTCCGGCGCATGCGATAACCATGGTAGCCGAGGAGACGTCCTGTTCTTCGTAGGAGATATGGGTGGATTGACAGATAAGAAGTCGGATAGGAATTCACACATACAAATACTGGATGGCAATCGAGCTGCAGCTCTAGGAACGAAGCTCAGCCGTGTACAGGTGATAGCTGCCTATCCGATTACGCCTCAAACGCCAGTCACGGAAGCGCTCTCTGAATTCGTAGAACGAGGCGAGCTCGACGCTCAATATATTGCTGTTGAGAGTGAACACAGCGCGCTTGCCGTATGCACCTCTGCTTCTATCGTGGGAGCCAGAGCCTTCACCGCCACAAGCTCGCATGGTTTAGCCTATATGCATGAGATGCTGCATTGGGCTGCCGGGACGAGACTTCCGCTAGTCCTTGCCTGCGTTAACCGCGCTATTGGAGCACCCTGGAACGTACTGAATGACCAGCAAGACTCCATATCCCAACGGGACACCGGCTGGATACAAATCTACGCTAGAAACAACCAGGAGATATTAGATTCCGTAATCCAGGCCTATAAGGTTGCTGAGGCAGTTTATGTACCTGTCATGGTTTGTTATGATGGCTATATCCTGTCCCATACCGAAATGCCTGTCGATATTCCGTCACAGAAGGACGTGGACAGGTTTCTACCGCAATACAGACCACACACTATACTAGATTCCAGCAATCCTAAGAACTATAACCTTGTAACCCTGGCAAATCCCAGGGTTAACGCGGAGGGTGTGCTCTGCCACGGTTATATGGAATTGAGGTACCTCTTGCAGGAGGCTTTGCAAAACTCGAGAGAAACCATAACGAAAGTGGGCCAGGAATTCGGCGAATTATTCGGGAGAAGCTACGCCAACATGTTGTGGAAAGAAAGAATGGAAGATGCCGACATAGTTATTGTTGCAATGGGTAGCCTGGCTATGGAGGCGATGGTAGCTTCGGAGATACTTCGAGGGGAAGGATACAAGGCAGGCGTACTGGGCTTGAGAGTATTCAGACCTTTCCCCAAGGCTGATGTGGCGCAAGCATTGAGTAAATCACGCCTTGTTGTGATTTTTGATAAGAATATCAGCTATGGTTCGGAGGGAGCCACCTGTTCGGAAATCAAGGCAGCCCTTTACGGAAGTAAGTTGAATGCGGTAATACGGAACTTCATTGTGGGACTGGGTGGGCGTGATGTCACAGCCAAAGAGATGGCAGATGCTGTAAAGAAATCCCTAGCATCGCTTGCGGAAGGTGTACCAAATAAGGAATATCCCGAGTGGATATGTCATATTTAAGGGGGCACTCATCCCGAAAATAAATGCAGTCAGCCTAACTGAAAAAGAATATATGCTGCCGGGAAATAGGCTCTGCCCTGGCTGCGGCTTATCTCTCGCATATCGTCACATTTTAAAAGCATTCGAGGGGCAGGTTATTGTTACTGTACCTGCTAGCTGCCTCACAGTCCTGCATGGCATGTATCCGGTTACATCTGTGACTGTACCATGCGTCAACACACCATTTGCCACCACCGGGGCATCTGCTTCCGGCTTAGTCGCAGGACTGAAAGCACTTGGCAAAAAGGGATTAACGGTATTGGCTATCGCCGGTGATGGGGGCACATACGATATAGGAATCCAGTCATTGAGCGGTGCCACTGAGAGAAAGTCGGATTTCGTATATATCTGCTATGACAACGAAGGCTACATGAACACGGGTAATCAGCGTTCGGGCTCCACTCCCTTGGGCGCTATTTCTGGTACTACGCCGATCCTGGGTAAGCAGCAGAACCAAAAGGATATGGCCGCAATAATGGAAGCTCATGGCATTCCCTATATCGCTACCGCCAATGCTTGTTACCCTCTGGACCTCTACGAAAAAGTTAAGAAGGCAAGAGCAATGCAAGGTGTCAGGTTCTTACACGTATTGACGCCCTGTCCGCCAGGGTGGCGGTTTCCTTTCAGTGATACCGTCAAAATCGGCCAGCTTGCAGTGCAGACAGGGTGGGATGTACTTTATGAGGTTGAGGGAGGTAAGTTTCGCTTCACCTCGGCCAGCGAATCCATTGCTCGCGGAGGTGCCTTAAGGCCATTGAGAGAATATCTACTGCCACAGGGAAGGTTCAAGAACATTACCGAGAATCAGATTGATGAACTGCAGGCAGCGGTAAATGCCCGTTGGAAGCGTTGTCTTGATCGGGCTGCCAATTTATAGTCTGTATTCGGAGGCAGAAAGGCTATGGCGCTGGATTTTGATCTGACAGAAGAGCAGAATCTGACACGTCAGGCTGTGCGAGATTTCGCCGAAAAAGAGATTGCACCGATAGCTCAGGAGTTGGATGAAAGAGAAGAATTCTCCGTCGAGCTAACACAAAAGATGGCCAAAATCGGGCTTCTGGGCTGCTTCGTTTCGGTGAAGTATGGCGGTTCAAGCACAGGATATTTATCTTATATCATTGCGGTAGAAGAACTGGCGAGGGTAGATAGTTCTCAGGCTGCCACAATTGCTGCCGCGAACTCACTGGGGATTGGTCCCATCTATCAATTTGGGAGCGACAAGCAAAAAGAAGAATGGCTTCCACGGCTTTGTTCGGGAGAAATACTGGCAGCCTTCGGCCTGACAGAGCCAGATGCTGGCTCCGACGCTGCTAACTCCAAAACCACGGCAGAGCTTGAGAGCGGGAGATGGACCATAAATGGGAGAAAAATCTTCATTACTAACTCGGCTTGCACATTAACTGGCGTTGTTATTGTGCAGGCTGTTACAGGACGCCACGCTGATGGAAAGCCGGAGTTGAGCTGCCTCCTTGTCCCAGCGGGTGCAGCCGGATTTACTGCCAGTGAGATGAAAAAGAAGATGATGTGGCGGGCGTCCAATACTGGTGAGCTTTTTTTTGATGATTGTGTGGTGCCTGAAGAGAATCTCTTGGGTAATAGAGGCGATGGCTTTCACCAGATGCTGGCCACGCTGGATAGAGGACGCCTGAGCATCGCTGCCATCGGCCTTGGAGGTTCCCAGGGTGCCTTCGAATTGGCTTTGCAGTATGC
>JACWAE010000046.1 GCA_014874385.1 Dehalococcoidia bacterium
TACCTAATACTGCAAAGTATGCATTTAATCTCCGAGAAATACTTCATATCCACGGTTTTCTCCACTTAGGGGAGAATACCTAATTTTCCTTATCAACTTCTTGACTCGGTTCAGATAAATCTCCCATTTCCCCCTTCGTCCCCTCTCCCGTGTGCTTTAGCACACTCAAACTCCCATGGTCTTTGTCCATGCGTCTCCAGCCCTGGCCGGCCTGCCACTGAGTTATTCCGTCATATCAAAACCGGTCGTTTTTGGTTACCGAAATTGTACCATAGTTTTGATCAGGGTCCTATACCAGAAGTCAGTGATTTCTGATATATTCTTGAAAAGGATTGTTTGAACTTTCAAAAAATAGATCACCCTAAGGTTACTAACAGGTGATAGTACACGATTGTCTGTACAGTGTATCGTCAGTGATTGTATAACGTAAGACGTATTACATCCGTAATACGTAATACATCCTTCTCTTCTTGCATCTACAGTAATACGATATTGTGACAACATGGTACCACCTTTTGCAGTACAGCGTCAGGGGTCGAGTGATGGTGGTAGTGATAGTAGGTTGGGTAACCTCCGGCCCCTGCCTCTACCTCTACTTCTTCCACCTCTGCCCGACCCTAAGTAACTTGAGTAAGGTTCGGGGGCGGATCCGGGTACCTAAAGTTGGGCTAAACCTGGAATAAAGTAGTTCAAAAGGTTCGTGGAGGGGGGGCAGGCGATCCACATCCAGAAGAGGGGAGAGAGTTCCATCACCGTCCGCAGCGGTGAGTCCGGATATGTGGACTCCGTCATCCTGACCGTATCCGAAAACGACAGCAGGCTGGTCAGGGTGAAGGTGAGGGACGAGAGGATACCCGAGCTCGGGGACAAGTTTGCCAGCAGGCACGGGCAGAAGGGGGTCATAGGCGCCATCGTGCCCCAGGAAGATCTGCCGTTCACCGCTGACGGGATCATCCCCGACCTCGTCGTCAACCCCCACTCGATACCGAGCAGGATGACGGTGGGGCAGCTCCTGGAGATGATCGGGGGCAAGGTCGGCGCCATCGAGGGGAGGGTCATCAACGGCACCGCATTCCAGGGAGAGCCGGAGGAATCTCTCAGGGAGGAGCTGCTGAGGACGGGATTCCGGAAAGCGGGGATAGGGCGCGGCGATGAGACGCCCGTGAAGAAGGCGGCATGGACGAGGGGGATCAGGCGGATGAAGGAGCAGGGGAGGAAAGAGAAATTGAGCGAGGAAGACCTGACAAAGATGGAGCTGGAGAGGGCGGGATTCAAATTCTCCGGAAGGGAAGCCATGTACGACGGTATCACGGGGAGGAAGTTCAGCGCCGACATATTCATCGGTGTCATCTACTACCAGAAACTCCACCACATGGCGGCATCCAAGTTCCAGGCAAGGGCGAGGGGGCCGATCCAGCTGCTCAACAGGCAGCCGACGGAAGGGAGGTCGAGGCAGGGAGGACTGAGGTTCGGGGAGATGGAGAGGGACGCGATCATCGCTCATGGAGCCGCCATGGTCCTCAAGGACAGGATGCTCGACCAGAGCGACGGCGTCACGCTCCACATATGCGGGGATCCGGAATGCGGCCACGTGGCGATTTATGACTACAGGACCCGTGAATTCGTGTGCCCGGTGTGCAAGAGCACCAGCAATATCCGCACCATAAAGACCAGCTATTCGTTCAAGCTGATGTCCCTCGGCGTCGTCATGAGGATGAAGCTGGGCGAACTGAAGTGACCCGGTGCGCCGGCGGCCCCCGTTTTTCTTTCATCGGCATCTGTATTTTATGCAACATCCGTTGGGTTCCGGTTTTTACAGGATGGATGTTTATCCCGGGTAATAATAATATACCATGATTACTTAATATTCTTTGAGGTAGCAACGTGAAAATAGGAGTTCTGGTAATTAGTATAATACTGGCTGCTGTAATGGCGCTATCTGCAACACCCCCGCTTGGAAGCGCAAATGCTTCGATACCCAATGGTCAGTCACCACAGATGGGTTTCCATTACGAATGCAGAATATTGTCGACAGTGGCATAAACCGAGCAACTATGGACACCAATAGTGATGATTAACTCACCGTACGGAGGAACTGCTGCTGGGTGGTTTAATTCAAGCGTCAGTTCTTCTTACAGTGTTCAAGTCGGCCCAATTGCTTACGCCCAAAGTTCCACCTCCAGTGTGGGTCATAAGGTACAAGCATCAAATGGAGGCTCTTCAGGAATTTTCGAATTGGATACGTGGAGTTGGTACGAGACAGAAACATATGCTGTTTATGGGGACGGTCCAAATGATGGATGCACGAACCCATACGCTCCAGAAATCACTAGCAGAGCCTCGACCTTAGTAGAGTCATTGAACCCCAACGGTTCTACATCTGACTCAAACGAAATAACTGGTTTCACTTCCAATGGTTACAGCTCTGTAACCTTCAGTAATGGTTATGCTACTGACAACGATTACCAATACATAGCTAACGGCGCTCCGTCTGCGTTGGTCTTTACAAATACACAAATGGCCGTGCAAAGTTTTAGCATTAGCGCCACAATATCAGGGAACAACTATGATCTTACAGGCTCTGAGTCGGTATCACACGGAACGCAATCCTCTCAGGAGTACATCTATAATTTCCCTTCGTATGGAACGTGGTATCTTGATTCGCTTAATAGCCAGACTTCAAGTTCGGCATCCGCCCTTGCCTTCTATTACGTTGGGTGATAACAAAGATTAATCGAGAAGTGGCTCATGATTCAACAAAAAAGAAGTGAAGAAAAGTTAAATCCAAAGAGGGAGATAGATAATGGTGACGTCAGTAAGGTCAAATGCTAAAACGCCAGAGAGAACATTGCTCGTCGCAGTAATTGTAGTACTGGTAATAGCTCTAGCTTCGACATCTGTCCTTGCAGGTCTTTTCTACAACGATTATGAAAGGACGCTGGCGTCTGAACCCCATTATACATATCCGAAGTACTACATTCAAGCAATCAATACTTCGTTTTTCAGAGGCCCCCTTGTTAATAACAGCAGTACCGCGGGAACGGCCAGTATCGTTGGATTGAAGGTTAATCTATCGTGGCCAGCTTACGTTTCCGGCGGCATGTCTTACGACGGTCCAGTTTATTTCTTCATTCTCTGGTCCACACATAGCTACCCCTCCCGATTTTCAAGTGCGATTTCAGACGACAGGAACTGGAGCATCTACTTCCTAGGGCCGGCGGATAACCTCTCTATCTCGATTTCCCTCCCTCCTGGAAGCTACCTCTTCTGTGTCGCAGCTTTCTCACCTAGTCCCGTAACGGGAAACGCAAACATAAATGTCAACTACAGCGACTTTGCTCCGTGAACCTAGAAGAAACAGGGGTGATTGATTACATCTCTTTGGGTATGTATGACCTCAAAAAATTTTTTTACTCATTTCTCTTTCTTAGGTGAATTGAAAAATGAGTGATCAGATCACAGGAATCAACCGGAGTAAGCCACCTTTTACAGACTCACAGACAAGAACAAAACGGGCCAAGGGAGTGCTTATCATTATAGGAGTCCTAGCAGCCATAACAGACATTTTGTCATATCCGCTGATTCACTCAATGTTGGAAGCTGGAATAATTGCAACCTACCAGTATGTTCTCCTCATCACAAGTTATTTCGTATGGAAACGTACGAGGTTGAAAATTGAACTTCCGCGTTTTCAAAGAGGCAGACGCTATGCCCTGATATACATCTTCACGCTCATATTCTTCTTCGTGTACGTCTACGCAGTGATAGCCATATCCAATTATTTTCCTGCAATTCTCGGCTTTCCTGGTTATGTCAATGTTCTGATAGTAGTGGTACCAGCCTTCCTGACAGGAATCCCGATGGGAAATTTCATTTTTAATCACTACAACTACAGCCGCTGGCTGAATGGGCCAATCTGAGTTTGAACTTCAGGGAATACGCGATACAGCTGGGAGATACTATGCTCTTCAAGCAGATGAGATAGCGGATGTATCTATTAGAACTATAAACTAGTGCAACAAGAATTCGCTCCTCTTTTTCCACTTTCCTCTTTATATTGTTCATAATGCGTTCTCATAATACAGTCTTCACCGACTCGTTTCGACGATGCTAGAAATTTGTGCTTTCGTGATCGAAATGATGCTGTTGAACACCTATCTTATGTAAGGAGTATTGAAAGGCTGTTGATTTTCAAAGTCTCATACTTTACGAGACTTGGTAGCAATAATCCTTGTATATTCTTTTTAACCAGATCTCAGATGTTATCTGGCCAGGGATACGCGGAGAAATCGTTGGGGATAATTCCCCGTGAGAAAGCATGCGTCTCCCTTCCCTCATTCGGTACCCGAATAGGATGTTGCAGGAAATCTGCGGATAATAGACAAGTCTGAGGTGAGTGCGGGAGATTGGGAGGTATCCTGGTAGGTGATGTAAGTGAAAACATGTATAGGAATAGACATGGCAAAGGACAAATTCGACTATTGTGCCATGGA
>JACWAE010000047.1 GCA_014874385.1 Dehalococcoidia bacterium
GGGAAGTGCTGAGCAAGGTGAGGGCGGGCAACTACGATGTGGTTCTGTTAGATATTTCCATGCCCGGCAAAACTGGTATCGATGTGTTGAGCGAACTGAAAAATGAAAAACCTGGACTTCGTATTCTGATGTTAAGCATGCATCCAGAGGAACAATATGCTGTGCGCGCCTTAAGAGCTGGTGCATCGGGATATTTGACAAAGGAAAGTGCACCGGATGAATTGGTAGCAGCCATTCGCAAAGTGTCGACAGGTGGAAATTATGTCAGTTCCTCCCTGGCCGAGAAATTAGCTTCCGTCGTGCAAGAAAATGCCGAGCAACTACCCCATGAGAGGCTGTCCGATCGTGAGTATAGAGTCATGTGTATGATTGCCTCGGGGAAAACAGTTTCAGAGATTGCCAGGGAGCTATCACTGAGTGTCAAGACCATTAGCACCTATCGATCACGTATCTTGCAGAAAATGAAAACGAAGAACAATGCTGAATTAACCCGCTATGCTATAAGTAAGAGCCTGATAGACTAGAAACGGCTACAGATTAGACGCCAGCTTCCACTGGGATAAAAGGCACAGCTATTTAAACCTCGGTTCAACCCTTCTTGCCTTCTCAACTTTCTTACGCTACTAGTGGTGCTATGGACACTCGTTTGTAGGACAAACACTGACAGTCGTTTGGCCAAAGTCCTACAAAAAAATCAGACTCCTGCCGATACTCAGACAGTATTCATTGTTCTAGATTAAGAGAATGACTGATGGCTGGGCTCCCCTTGCAGAAAGAGGGCGCCATGAAAGTTCTGATTGTGGACCATTCGCCAATCATACAGGAAAGATTAAAAGCTATGCTTTCCGAAGTTCCTCAGGTTGAAACCATTGGCCAGGCAAAAGACCAGTTCGAGGCCAAAAAAAGTTCTTGCGCAAACTGAATCCTGAAGTGGTGATACTGGATATATCAATGCCTGGCGGAATATGATTTGCTCCGTCGATATCCTGATAGATAGCAGGCCTTTGATTGGTGGACATTTTGAGATCCCGCGGCGGACATTGCTTTGGGCAACTTGGCGGTGTTCCTCGACACTGATTAAACGGCAACCCAGCTGGTAGCCAAGGCGAAACCAGCAAGTAGCTTTATCGAGGCGAAAGGGTGATGTCCGCCCCCGTTTTACAGTAGTGTAATGCAATGCGCCCACCTTCTTTGAAGGAAAAGGGGTTGGTTGCGAGCGTGGACAAAGAAAATCATGATGGAAGGTTAAATGTGAGAACAAGAGATAGAATAATCGAGTTACATAAGCGGGACCTACCTAACTCAGAAATCGCCCGCGCAGTCGGGGTTAGCCGTCAACGTGTATGGGAAGTGCTCAGTCCCAAAGAAAAAGATATGAAAGAGCGTGCTCGCTTCTGGGGCAATGAGGTTAAGATCAGCGGTATTCCCGGCAAGGGCACAGTAGTTACTGTAAGCCTTCCGCTTAAGAACGGGGAGGATTCCAATGCTGAAAATATTAATAGCTGATGACCATCCAGTTTTCCGACGGGGACTGAAGCAGATAATTGCCGAGGCCTCCGATATGGTTGTAGCCGATGAAGCTAGCGATGGGCGGGAAGTGTTGAGCAAGGTGAGGGCGGGCAACTACGATGTGGTTCTGTTAGATATTTCCATGCCTGGCAGGAATGGCATTGATGTCTTGGCTCAATTGATATGTGAAAAGCCGAGGCTTCCTGTTTTGATGCTGAGCATGCATCCAGAGGAACAGTACGCCGTACGGGCCTTAAGAGTAGGTGCCTCGGGATACTTAACAAAGGAGAGCGCGCCAGAGGAATTGGTGGCAGCTATACAGAAGGTGTCGACTGGTGGAAAGTATGTCAGCGCCTCTCTGGGAGAGAAACTAGCCTCTATCGTACAACACGAGGCTGAACAACTGCCCCATGAAAGGCTGTCCCATCGTGAGTATCAAGTCATGTGCCTGATTGCGTCGGGGAGAGCGATTACGGAGATTGCCAAGGAGCTATCACTGAGCGTCAAGACCATTAGCACCTATCGATCACGTATCTTGCAGAAAATGAAAATGAAGAACAGTTCTGAATTAACCCGCTATGCCATAAGTAAGAGCCTGATAGACTAGAAACGGCTACAGACAGGACGCCAGCTTCCACTGGGATAAAAGGCACAGCTATTTAAACCTCGGTTCAACCCTTCTTGCCTTCTCAACTTTCTTACGCCACTAGTGGTGCTATGGACACTCGTTTGTAGGACAAACACTGACAGCTCGTTTGGCCAAAGTCCTACAAAAAAATCAGACTCCTGCTGACATTCAGACAGCATTTCTTGCTTTAATATTTAGTGTAAGGAATAAACAAAAGAGATGGCTCCAGCTCTAATGGAACGTGCAGCTTACAACCACCAAATCTTACCAAATCTAAGTAGGAGAGCTCGCAAGCGGAATTACTTGCAGTAGAAAGTAGGGTGGGGTAGGTATAGATAACAAAACTAGGTGAAAGGAGGTGGCAGCTTAAACGGGTAACGCTTAAGGTGACGGAGTCAATCGATAGTCGGTGATTAGCCTCCGGCAGAGAAGGTTTTTAGACAGCCTGTTATAACAGTTTTGCGAAACTGTTTACCAGAGTGAAAATTTGGCACCACGAGGATATAAAAATAATAAAAAGGGGGAAGGAGAAATATTATGGAACTAAAAAAATCCTGGAAACTTATCACGGCGGGGGTACTGATTGGAGCCATTGCTGTGGTAGCTGCTGCTTGCTCTGGCTCCGGCGCACAACCCACATCTACGGCTAGTCCTCAAGTAGCCAATAATCTTATCCTCAGCTCAGATATGGTTAACGGCAGCGGTGGTTGCGTTTTAGACAATGTCTTTAAACCTGGCAACCAGGTGGTTTTTCGCATCAGAGTGTACGACCCGGTAACCGGCAAGCCAATGGATGATAAAGCCCTTTCTTCCGTCACCGTAAGTTTACCTGATGGACAGTCTTTCACCGCTCATTATGGGGGTCATCCAAGCACAAACCCGGTAGATTATTTCTGGGCTACCTCCTGGACAATACCTGCTAACTATCCAACGGGCACCTTAACATATACAGAAACTGCTACGGCAGTTGATGGAAGGACCGGGACATTCGATAATTTTAATGTACAGCCATCTTTGCTAACCGTGGTTCAGTAAACTCACACTGCACGACGCTAACGCTTGCGCGTTGCTTGCCTTCGCGGGTGGGGCATTGACCCCGCCCTTGACCGAAGTGATGTTGAGCCACTTTGGAAACCCAGCACAAGGTGTCTCGCCAGCAAGCTGCGGGGCATAAAGGATAGTAAAATAATTCAACTGACGGTAACGGGCTGCTTCCCTCTCGCCAGCTATCCAGCGGACGTTTCTAGGGGATAGGAGGAGGTAACATTTTGAACAAGGTCAAACCAATTCTTTTTTTAGCCGCTTTAGCTTCTCTCAGTCTGGTTTTTACCGCTTGCCAACCTGCCTCAGGGCAGAGGCAAGCGCAAACAATGGCATCGCCGTCACCGACAACTGTCAAATACATCGGCGAGTTCTCATTGAGTCCTACACATGCACCCATTGGAGCTACAGTGAATGCTTCGGGTGAAGGTTTTGATGCCAATAGCGTGCTGGAACTAGTCTGGCAAGGTTTTAGTGGTACATGGAATGTTGCAGACGGCAATTATACTGGCCGAACCTTTACCGACGTCCCGCAATCGCTGGGCGAGGTCAAGACAGATTACAACGGCAATTTCCAGACCACCTTTACAGTCCCCAACGGATTCGGGTTCAGCCATAATGTACTGGTGGAAAAACAAAATGAAGTCCAGAATCAGTCTAACTTCAACGTGGATATGCAAGTATCCATCTCGCCAACCAGCGGTCCCGTTGGCACGCCTATAAACTTCGATGCCCAGGGTATTGGCTGGAGGTCTCTGGAAAATAGCTGGACCGTTGTTTATGACAATAAGTTTACCGGCTGGATGTCATCTGTTACCACTGATGGCGAGGCCCATTTCTTTATTCCCGCTGCCGGAGCACCCGGTAAGCATATAATTCAAATTATCCACGGTTCATTTACCTTCCCATTCATGAATATGCAGCAATCGCCCCAACCCGACCGCCCTTCATGGACATTTGAATTCACTATAACCGATGGTGCACCCATAATGCCACCGCCGGCTCAAGAACAAAGCCTGCCTATAGAAAATAGTACCGGCAAGCCCTCCACTACAGGACCCGCCCTGTGGACGGATATCACGCTGGGCACTGTGGGTACACCTGTCACTCTTTATGGCAGCGGGTTACCGGCAGGAAAACAACTGGATCTTGTGTGGTTCACAGTCCAGGGCAGCCGGGTATCCGGCCAGGGATGGGAAGAGGCTTCGGTCCCGCTGGGTAACGTAACAGTCGGAGCCGATGGAACAATCATGTTCCCCTTCAAGGCGCTGGATGACCTGGGTGGGCCGCACAGAATTGAAGTGCAAGATGGCGGAACGGAACTGGCGGAAACGTCCTTCACCATCACCCCGTCTGCTTTTGCCATTTCGCCTTCCTCGGGCCCGGCTGGCACAATAATGACCATCCACCTCAAAGGAATAGGTTGGACGGAGACTGCTAACATTTATAATCTGGTCTACGATAATGCCTATGTGGGCTATGCCTGCGGTTTTAATAGCCAGGGAGATATTACCGTTTATCTACCCGCGACTGGAGAGCCAGGATGGCACTATATCGATTTTTACCCGGGTATATATAAAGGTGAAGAAATGAGCGGAACCAATAATTTCCGTATACCACAGTTAACCGCGTTAGAAGACCATCCCGGGGAACACCTGCCCGTATTTCACTTCGCTTTCCAGGTAACAGAATGAGAAAATTAAACCCTCAGCGATTTCAACCACATACCTCAGCAAATTAGTATGTTGTGCACTAGAAAAAGGCCACAGCTCTATGTAAACCTCGGCTTGACCCTGCTTACCTTCTCAACTTTCTTACGACCCTAATGACGACTAGTGTCACTTGTTTGTAGTACAACGCTGACAGAAGAATCCGCCAAAGTCCTACAAAACAATCAGACTCCCGCCGATATTCAGATAGTATTTCTTGTTTTAGACTAAAGCAAATGGACCGATGGTCATTTTGAGATACGAGGCGGGCATTGCTTGGGCAACTCGGCGGTGTTCCTCGACACTGATTAAGCGGCAACCCAGCTGGTAGCCAAGACGAAACCAGCAAGTAGCTTTATCGAGGCGAAAGGGCGATGTCCGCCTGTATTGAATATGTAGCGAAGGTGTTAAAGTTCCAGGTCTGCACTCTGGAATGGGTTTTAGGGAGAGCTAAATCCTTACTAAATATAAATATGATCTTACTATAGAAAAGACATGATGTAACATGAAAAAGTTACAAGGGCTGATACTGATGTCGCTCGGGGTTGTTCTGCTGGCCTCGCTGCTAGCGATTCCAGCTATAGCCGACCCAAGCACGTTTGCTTGGGTGCTCTCTGGTCATCTTTAACAGGTAACCTGAGACACAAGCTTCCATCAACGCAATTGGATAATTGTCGTCAGATAACCCTTTGAGTACGACTTCACCCAATCACTTTTATTCTTCCAAGATGATGTCGATGCCAGTGTGGCAGAGCAGCTCGATATGTCAAGTGACCAATGGGGCGTCATGCATGAGACTGGCAATTACCCCGGTGCCTGGTGGCTTTCCCCCTATGCTTTCCTGTACTATGTTCCGCCTATGAATAACTCTAGCAACGCTGATATCCAGGCGATATTCATAATATCGATGGCTTCCTGTTCCTGCTATTTCTACCCGTTGTGCCGATTTTCAACCGTTTACCGCGCTGGCTGCGCGTCTACAGGCTGATCTGGCGTGACTGGTACTCTCGAAAGAAAAGCGACGACGGCGGAGAAACCTGAAACGTAGTCATTTTTAAGACTTCAGAATGGAACTCACCCGTGGTGTCTCACTTATGGCTACGTAATCCCCATCGCCCTTCTTATGAAAAAGGGAAATCCTCTGGATTCCTGCTTGCGCAGGAATGACATTTTACAGGGGGAGGGGCTATGGTGACCATTCTTTCATAATATCTTTCGAGGGTAGCACCAGGCACATGCGGGGCAGTATCTTGAGGGCCATTTCGTGGGTTGTCTTGTCGGTCGAGGAGACGCAGTCAGAGACTACAACAGTGTAGAAGCCGCGGATGGCGGCCTCGCGAGCACTATGCTCCACGCCGTACTCAGTGGCGATACCGGTGAAAAGGATAGTCTGTATGCCGCGGAAGCGCATAAGTTGCTCAAAGTTGGTGCCAAAGAAGATGTTGGCTGAATGCTTGTTGAGAACTACTTCGCCCTCGGCTGGCGCCAGCGCGGCGGCAATTTCGGCTTCGGGACTGCCCGGCTTCATGAAGACGGGAATTTTCGAGGGATCGTTTACACCAAAGCGTTTCATGGCCTGATAGATACCCCAGCCAGACTGGTAGCCGGCGGGCAGTGGGGTGATTTTGGTATAGATTACAGGGATTTTCCGGCGGCGGGCAGCGGCAAGCAGCGCCTTGAGGTTCGCCAGGAACTCTTCCCTGTTGAAGATGTGGTCGACCAGCCCGTTCTGGCAGTCCCAGAGAACGAGCGCAGTATATTCCGGATTAGTAATTTCTTTGAGATTTTCGAAGATGGCCAGTTTACCCAGTGTTTTCATATCCTTCCTCCTCCACTTACATGCACATTATTTCTTCGCTGCCTCCGATACAGATGCATAAACTTCGAAGCGACGCCAATCAGTAGATTGTCACCGCTTCACTGCCCTTGGTCACGTTATCGAGCACAAGAATGATTATGCGAGTAGTGTTTCCTGCAATGATCGCAGCGCTGGGCTTAACCGTGACATTCGTGCCACCGCTGACTACAACTGCATGGATGCCATCCGCCACAACTGCTAGGGAGGTCAAGCTTCCTACGATTGGAGACGAAAATAGAGCGACGATATCTGCCGCACTGGCAGTTGTCAGGGTACGCTGCGAAGCATCGGTATCAAAGCGGAATAGTGCTATTGTACCCACCTGAGAACCGGTCATGGTGAGGTCGTTGGCACCTGAGTCATAGAAGGCGCTGACCGGGGTTCTCTGAGACCCGAGGCAGGATGTCAAAGAGAACGAACTGAGCACCAGGAGGACCAAAAGAGGGAGTATATACCAGCGGGGAGACCTTCGTTTCATGTGTTTCTCCTTTCCTAACAGTGCTGGGCTGGGGCGGCTAACACCCGGCCAGCCGCTAGCAAGGTTTCGCCAGAGGACACTGTTATCGTCCTCTTTCTTACTGCATACCCACTACTCCGCATATTGTTTCACATCACCCATGACAAAGTCAAAAAATGTGAGTGGAGAGTCATTAAAAAGGTCAGGGCGTTCGCCTGCGCAGCCCTACCTCCCCAGTTGGAGCAGATGCTCCAACTTACTCACGGTCGCCCCTACGCATAGGAACAGTCCTTGAATCAAGATAACGCAGTGGCGTCCGCCTGAGGCGGACGCCACTGCGCTTCGAATTTCGGAGTTGCCCGAGATTCAGCGATCAGGACTTAGAATCTACCTTCTGTTGCGCCAGCTCGCGTTGATACGCTTTCCAGCCGGGGCACCAGCCCGTATGCCAGCGCCAGATTTTGCTGATTATGGAGTTAGGATTTTTCTCGGCACGCTTGCGCATGCCGCATTCTGCACATCGCGATTTCATGTTTGCACCTCTTTCCCCTGAGCCAGCCGAATCTTAGCAGCAGCGAAGGCGGTTGTCAATTTCCTGTAGGGGCACAAAATTTTGTGCCCCTACGCAGCTCATCCTTCGCCAAGCTTGTAGGGGCGACCGGCCGGTCGCCCCTACATCAGATATATGCGCCGCATACCAATTTACATATTACTGCATCGAACCTTTGCCTATATAAGCCCTTTCTTTTTGTAGTAGACCTCGTAGCCGCCTATGGTCAGGGCCAGGTCCATGTCGGTTAAGGTCATGGCAAAACGCCTTGCGGCATATTCCTTAATTCTGCGGGTGACATCCTCAGTCGTTCCACCATCCCTCAAAGCCTGGAGGATTATGTCGCCCAAGATGCGAGTGTTTTCCTCAGCCTGCGTAATCAGCTTATCTGCATCGTGCCCCACCACCCCACCGTGTGCATAGAAAAGGATGCGGGCATTCAGTTTCCTGAGCTTCTCCATGGTCTCCAGATAAGTCTCCTGGTCGAAGCTGGGGGGTGCCACGGCAGGCAACAGAACCCGGTTGCCCTCGCCTCCGGGAATACCTAGCGCCTCGCCGCAGAAGATGCCCTTCACGCTGCGATCGAAGATGGCTATGTGATGGGGCGCGTGGCCCGGCGCATAGATGATTTGCAGCTCCCTGCCATCGACTCTAATTATCTCGCCATCCTCAACAGCCTTTATTTGAGATTCCGGTACGGGCAGAATGGGGCCAAATCCAGCCTCGAAGTCCTCGCCGAAAACAGTCCTGGTGCTCTCAATGAGACGGGACGGGTTGACGACGTGTTTTACTCCGGCCGGGTGAACCACCACCTTTGCCGTGGGGAAAAGCTGGGCCAGTTTCCCGGCACCGCCGGCGTGGTCTACATGGATATGGGTGGGCATGATGTAGGCCAAATCCTTCATGCCTAACTTTTTCATAGCTTCCTGAATCCGGGGGACCAGAGCCGCAGGGCCGGGCTCTATCACGACCCCCTGAGACTCTTTGATAAGGTACACCGTGAACAGGCTGGTCATTACCGATAGACCGGTCTCAAACCGGTAAATCCTGTCGGCTACTTCCTTCACATCTAACATAGCTTTCTCCACCTACCTAATGGGCCTGCTCAACCTGCACCAGCGCCGTATTGGTGCAGCACGCGCCACCGGGAGAATAGGCATCGTTGGTCAATATATTAGCGCACCCACCCCGGTCTACGCCCTTCTCATCGGGGTCATACCAGGCACCCTGCGGGACATCCACCACGCCCGGCATAATACGCTGACTGACCCTGGCCGGGATTACCATCCGGCCCCGGTCATTGAACACCCTGACCAGGTCGCCATCCTTTATGCCCCTGGCCTTAGCATCGGAGGAGTTGAGCAATACCGTCTGAGGCAGCAACTCCTTTATCCAGGGCACATTGTGGAACTGAGAGTGAGCACGGCCTTTGAAATGCGTGGTGACGAGCTGCAGAGGGTATTTCCTGGACAGAGGATCACTGAAGTCTTCCCAGTTCCCCAGATACTTGGGAACGGGAGGTATCTCGGGGTTGTTCATCTCCGCAATCAACTGGGAGTATATCTCGATCTTGCCCGATGGCGTAGGGAAGGGATTGTTATCAGGGTCTCTGATCTCGTCGCTAAAAGCGACATGGGGCTCCGCAGGGTGCATCTTGTGCAGGGCCTGCTTCTTGAAAGTATCGTAGTCTTTGATGTCGGGACAACCTTTCACCATGTCCCTCAGTGTCTCGTCCTCTGTTTTATCGAAAAAGTGAGGGATATCCAGTCTCCTGGCCAGCTCTTTACATATATCCCATGACGATTTCGACTCGCCCAGGGGCTCGATCACCTTGTTCTGGTATCCATAGAACCAGGTGGCGCTCCACTGAGCCATGTCGTTGCGTTCCAGGAAGGTGCTGCAAGGCAGCAGAATATCTGCGAATTTAGCGCCGGGCGTCATGAACTGCTCGTGCATAACGATAAACTCCAGTGACTTCGATTTCATGGCCTGCACATGCTTGTTGACATTGAGGTATTGATTGGGATAGCCAGTGCTGGCTATGTAGAGCAGCTTATAGTCGGCGGGATAACCCCCGGCCTTGCCCTTGAGCAGGGCGTCCGCCATTTGAGCGACGTGTATGCTGCCTGCACCCCAGGGCCAGATGCGGCGCAGAGGCAGCATATCTTCCGGGGGAGCAGCATTCGACTCATGAGGGTTAACCACAATATCGGGGATGCCCATCATCATGAAGGGAAAGGGCACCAGCCCAGCAGGCCAGGACCTCTGGGCAGCGCTCCCGCCGTGGATGCCGATGTTGCCTGTCATGGCAGACAGGGTTATGGCTGCCCGATGATACTGCTCGCCCCTGGCGGAGCGCCCCGGGCCTATCCCGGCAATCAGCGCCGCAGGTTTGGTGGTGGCGTATTCCCGGGCCAGGCCCTCTATCACAGATGCGGGAACGCCGGTGATGGGCTCGGCCCAGGCCGGGGTCTTGGGCACGCCGTCCTCTGCGCCCATGACGTAATCCCTGAATTTATCGAAACCGTAGGTATATTTATCGAGAAACGCCTGGTCTTGAAGGCCGTCTCGTAACATAACGTAGGCCATAGCAACCATCATGGCGGGGTCAGTGCCCGGCCTGATGGGTACCCACTGATGCGCCACGGTTGCGGTAGTATCAGTGAATCTTGGGTCTATCGAGATAATCTTGCAGCCGGCCTCCCTGGCCTGAGCCAGGTACCACATAGTGTTGGTGTCCTGTATCGTAACCGCCGGGTCCCAGCCCCACATAATTATCAAGCGCGAATTCAGAAAATCCTCGCGGGAACTCTGCGAGGACATCGTGCCGTAGGTGGTCAGCTCGGCGAAAGTGCCGCCTTCATAGGAGAAATACGCCCAAGGTGAAGAATAGCCGCCGGCCATAGCCAGCAGCTTTTCCACGACCATGGCTCCTGTGTGGATAAAATTCATGTCGCCCACGGAGGTCTTGAGTAGTATAGCCTGCGGCCCGTAGGTATCTCTCACACGCTTAATCTCACCGGCTACAGTGTCCAGGGCTTCATCCCATGAGATCCGCTGGAACTTGCCTTCGCCACGCTCTCCCACCCTTTTCAGGGGATAGAGCAGGCGGTCGGGATGATAGGCCCTCTGCCGACACGACCGCCCCTTGAGGCAAGCTCTGGCCTGAGGCTCCTCACCATCGTCGGTCTCGATTCTGGTGATCACGCCATCCTTTACATACACCTTAAGGCCACAAAACCCGCCGCAGTGGCTGGCGCAGGTAGTCATTATTACCTGTTCATCTGTTCGCTTTGAACTCATTTATGCACCCCCGAATAAGCGGCAGACATGCCCAGCGCCTTGACTGCCAGCTCAAAATCCAGATAAGTCGGTAAACCCCGTTCTTCCAACTGACGCAGCATCTCGTCCAGGACACGAAGCTTCATCCCATAAATCCAGATGGCCATAGGTTTCGACTTATTGTTCTTCAAACTATCGAACATCCGGGCGATGGGAGCTATGAGCGCATCGAAACCAGTGTAAACAGAAACCGCAATGCAATCCACATTATCATCCTCGAGCACTGCCTCAATAATCTCTCTCTGCACGGAGAAAGGGTCTTCTTTTACAGTTAGGACTGGCCCCAGGTCTATAGGGTTGCTTCCAAGCCTGGGAGACAGCTTCCTCAGCCTCTTTTTAGTAGCAGGCGAGAACTTTGCTATGGTCAAGCCGGACTCCACTGCCACATCGACAACCACCACCCCCAGGCCACCTGCACCCGTGATGATAGCTATACGGTTTCCTTTGGGTAATGGCTG
Organism: Dehalococcoidia bacterium; assembly: GCA_014874385.1. GTDB lineage: Bacteria > Chloroflexota > Dehalococcoidia > SZUA-161 > SZUA-161 > JACWAE01. The sequence goes on from JACWAE010000047.1 coordinate 11,553, forward strand.
GCTGTCAAACACTCTTGGTATCTCCCAGTACTCCTCCCATGAGCTGAGACGAAGCGCTCCCACCTGTTTTATAGCGGCATCATAAACCTGCTCGTTCCCCGCCAGCGATGCTGTGTGAGAAACCATAGCTTCGGCACCGGCTTCGCTTCTCCCCGCTTTCAGAATCAGCAAAGGCTTGCGTACCACCACACGGCGGGCGGCCTCCATGAAACTGCGGCCATCTTTAGCGTTTTCTATGTGCATGGCAACTACCTTCGTCTGCGGGTCGTCTGCAAGATAGTTCAGAACGTCGGACTCATCGACATCGCATTTGTTGCCGATGTCGCACAGCTTGCTAATAGGGACGTTGCGTTCTTCCCAGGGCCGTGCTGCGAGGCCAACGTAGCCAGTCTGGCTGCAATAGGCTATGCCCCCTTTGCGAATTTTATCTTGAATGATGAGATAAGGATTGGTGACGAAGCCGCTTGCAGGATTGAACACGCCGATGGTATTGGGCCCGATGATGCGGATTCCGGTGCGGTGGACTATATCTACGAGCTGCTGCTGGTATTTGACGCCATCCCCGCCAGCCTCGGCGAAATTCTCGGAGACTATAACAGCAGCCTTTACCCCTTTGCGGGCGCACTGTTCGATAATCCCCGGTACCGTCCGGGGAGGAGTAATCACTATAGCTGCCTCAATAGGTTCAGCTACATCAGTTACAGCGGGGTAGGCTCTGAATCCCAGGACTTCGCCACTACAAGAGGGGCTGATAGGATAAATCTTCCCTGAGTAGCCGAATTGAAGCAGATTGCGCACCATGCCGTAGCCCAGCCCCATCCCCTCTTTCAACGAGCCAAATACAGCTACGGAACCGGGCTCAAAGAAAGCTTTCAGGTCGCTTCTATCTCTTCGTGATTTCATTCAATCTCTTTCTAATAAGCCGTTCGTGGTGAGCCTGTCGAACCATGAACGGCCCTTCGACAAGGCGAACGGGCGAGGCAACCTCGCCCCTACTCCAACCGTGCCTGGAGCAGGTGCTCCAGGCTACCCGGTGGACTACCTTACCTGAGTATATTCTCAACCAACCTTGCAACATATCGGGCTATGGCTGGTGAGGAGGTCAGGCCGGGTGACTCAATGCCGATGAGATTAATCAATCCGGGAAAGCCTTTGTCGCTTTCATCCCTGATGACGAAATCTCTAACGTCCTCCCCTGGCCCTTGAAGCTTGGGCCTGATGCCCGCCATTTCGGGCTCCAGGTCTTCATACTCTATAAAGGGAAGCATCTTTTTTGCCGATTTATAAAAGTAATCTTTATGTCTACTATCCACGGCGTAATCAATGCTGTCAACATACTCAGTATTGGGGCCAAGCCGCATCCTGCCTTCCAGGTCAAGGGTAACGTGGACACCGAGCCCGGTACCCTTGACCTCAGGCACCGGATATATCAATCGCCTGACCAGCTTGCTCTTGCCATTGCCTACTGTAAAGTATTCCCCTTTGCAGTAATGCAGCCTGTACCCTGCCCTGTCCGCGTCTATTCCGGCAAGCTCCGCTATTTCATCACAGTAAAGGCCAGCGCAGTTTATCAGAATGCGAGTGGTGAAAGAGAACTTACCTCTATCGCCTTCTGCCACGGTGACTTTATAGCCATCCGATACCTTCTCTATGCCCACCACTTTCTTGTGACAGGCTATCTGGATGCCGCCATCTCCGGCCCTGGCAGCGAAATATTCCATCAAGGCGGGGGAATCTATAATACCGGTCGAGGGGGAGAACAGCGCAGCCACGCCATTTACATTCGGCTCCAGCTTATTCAGCTCGTGTCTCGAAATTATCTTCAGTCCCTGCGCTCCGTTTCCCTGTCCCCTCCCCTGCAATTCTTCCAACTGCGTGATCTCCTCATCACTGGTAGCTACTATGAGCTTGCCCAGTTTCTGGTAGCCTATGCCATGCTTCCGGCAGAGCTCACAAAGAAGGCGGTTGCCCTCAACGCACAGCTTCGCCTTCAGCGAACCCTCTGGATAGTATATGCCGGAGTGAATAACTCCGCTGTGCCTGCTGCTTGTCTCCTGTCCGAAACGCTCGTTTTTTTCCAGTACATAGACCAACCTGTTACGGCTTGCAACCTGTGCAGCTATGGCCAGGCCGACCACACCGGCCCCGATGATGGTAATATCAGACTTGAATTTCATTTTTGAATTGTCTTTCAATTCGCTGTGTCTACCGGAATCCACTATAGGTGGCCTGTACTTGTAGGGGCAATTCATGAATTGCCCCTACATAATAGCTTAGGTTTGTTTTCCTGATAAACATAAGTATAGCACACCGATTACGAGGGATATAGTTTGCTATTTGTTCAGCAAGGAAGTTGGAACGGGGTTGCTTGGAATCGTTCAGCAGGTCTGATGTGATGGGAAGGATAGTTCGCTAAATCTCAGCCAACAGATACCGCGGTATCTAAACTGGCACGCCCAGTTTTTTGAGGAATGTCTCCACGATAACCGGGTCCCACTGCTTTCCCGCCCCCCTCTTGAGCACCTGAGCTGCCTGAGCGGGGGTTAGGGAGGGGCGGTGAGGCCGCTGACAGGTCAAGGCATCATAGGCATCGGCCACAGCCAGAATGCGTGCACCCAGCGGGATCCGCTCTCCCTTCAGCTTTTTAGGGTAGCCTCCGCTGCCATCGTACCATTCGTGGTGGCTCTCCACCAGGGGGAGAATGTCTTTGAAGTACCCAACATGCTGAATGATCTCTACTGATGCCGTAGGATGCCTGTTTATCTCCTTATATTCAGCCGGCGTCAAATTGCCCTGTTTAGAGAGAATACGGTCCGGTATCACAATCTTGCCGATGTCCTGGAGTATGGCGGCGAACTTTATCTGCCTTTTCATCTCGTCGGAGCAGCCGAGCCGGATGGCGATTTCGTTGGCCAGCAAACCCACCCTGTCCGCATGACCACTGGCGTAAAGCTCACGTGCCTCAGCTATCGAAGCCAGCGTCCGAGCCATCTGCAGATAAGCCTCCTGCATATCCGCCTCATCCATGGTGCCGCTTATCTGAAACATCCTTTTGGCATATCGCTGCGTCTGGCGCAGAGCGTCGGGAGTATCCAGCGACATCTGCTCGAGCCCCAGCGCTTCAACAGCTTCATATAGATACTTCCGTATCTGAGACACCTGAAGCTCGACCTTTTGCTCCAGATGGAGTTGATACTCCCTGTTTTCCAGCACCAGCTTCTTTCTTTCAAGTGCTCTCTCTATCCTCATACCCAGGTCATCCATATTCAGGGGCTTAAACACGTAATCATAAGCCCCTAGCTTCATCGCTTCGACAGCACTGGGGATGTTCTCTATAGTAGTCATCATGAGGACACAGGTATCAGGGTGTGCAGCAACTACCCGAGGCAATACCTCCATCCCCGACAGCCCGGGCATGTCCAAATCCAGAAGCACCAGGTCAAATTCCTGTTCGGAGATCCTCCACAAAGCCCCCTCGCCATCGATCGTTACGGCACAATTGTAGCCATCTGCCTGCAACTTGCGGTAAAGGGTAGCTCTACTGGGCTCTTCGTCGTCTACTATCAGTATCGTTCCCCTGGGCTGTTCCATATCAACTCCCTCAGGGCCGGACATTATCAGCGCACTGCCCCAATTCAACGTTAGCATGACTGCTACCCGGTATAAATAGTAATTTCGGTTAATACTCATGCGAAAATGGTACGGCAAGCCAGGAAGAAGACTCTGCATAATGCCTGCGCCGAGCCCGGTCGGCTAACTATAAACACCTTCTCTTCACTTTTCCTCCCATCCTGCCGAACAGTACAAGGTCTTACCAGATATATATCTGGGTCACGGAGTGAAAATGGTATAATATGCATCTCGATGCTCATACTAATATGTCACCGTAGCCATGGGAACGTTTGCTATGCCCCCTGATGTCATAATATGCGACTGGAACGGTACGCTGATCGAGTACCGCGATGAGAGGCCCGTGCTGGAGAACACGGCAAGGGATATGTTCAGGGCTTCCTTCCCTTTTCATCCCTTGAGGATGGCCCGTATCCTGAAAGCGAGAAGGGAATTGGAGGAGCTATATAGAAAAGGACACAGCAATGCTGAAACCGACTTCATCAGAGAGCTGTTCCGAATCTATAACGAGCGGATAATAGAAGGCGTGTCAGTCTCGCTGATACTGCGCTCTATTGAAAAGTATGCCCGCAAGCCGCAAACCCAGGATAAGCTGGAGCATAGAGTGCTGAGGCCGGTCAGGGAGTGCCATCAGGCCGGGAAGACCACGGGCATCTTCTCCGCCGGATACGGGTATGGGATCGAAAGAATTCTGGCGGCTGCCGGGTATGCCAAATGCTTTGATTTTATTGAGGCCGACAAACTCAAGGAGAACCGCGGAGAAGCTATAGCATTCGGGCTTGATATCTATAAGAGAAAGCCCCAGTTTCTGCTGAAGTTGCTTCAGGACAAGAAAATAGATACAAGAAGAGTGGCATATCTGGGGGACAGCGAGGACGATGAGGGCTGCTTTGAAATTGTAGGGTATCCAGTAGCAGCATTCCTGGCTCCGGATGGGCTTAAACAGAGATTCGCCCTGAAATACAATGCCTTTGTCCCCAAAGACGAGAAGGATTTAGCGAATTACCTCAAGGGCGTGTGATACACCCCCGTTATCTAAGCTTAAACTCCCATTTACACCAGACACCCTCGTGGTGCGGGTCCGGGGGGCAGGTAAGGCATCTCACCTTCGCCCTCGGCTCAACCACCCTGGCGATGCTGGAAAGTAATCCCAGCTTCATGGTCTTGCAGGGGAACACCGGCTTATTCTGCCTATTTCTGCTCTCATGAACGGCGCAATGTGGATAATAAAAGACGATCCTCCGAGGGCTCTCCTCCTCGATTTCAAATAGAGGTGAGGTAAGCTGCCAGCTCATAAAGCTGAGCACAGTCAGAACCGACGATAGCCCGCCTTCATCCAGCTTGAAGACTTTCTTTATCCTCTCCGCTTCTATCACAGCCTGCCTCTCCCAGTTCTTCAGGTCGAGCTTGACCGCTGCATCGAGCCCAAATTCAGCTTCAACATTTCCGAACCAGAGCCCGTCGAGGGTCTGCCAGTTTCGAGAGTACATCTTCGCCAGCTCTATCAAAGTCTTCTTAGGGAGTTTCTCTAACTCAACTCTCTTCATCTCGATACCTCTGATCTTAGTGCCACTATAATTCTACCCTGGCGCCCATTTTGCCACAAGGGAGTATTGACTACCGACAGTCGGGGGGTTAGGATATGGCGAAAATAAATTTCTAAAGGTCTGGGATGTAGCTACGTTCTCTCGAAAAATTCTGCAAAAACTCGTAATAGGCCTGGCCATCCTGGGCTTTACCGCCTTACTGGGGATAATATTCCTGAAGGCATCTGCCTTCCCCGAGACTCGCCTTCTCCCCTATTACGCACTGCGCACCCTCCTTAGATTGAGCATCACTTATATCATATGCCTGGCTTTTGGCCTGGGAATAGGCATCCTGGCTGCTACCAAAGAGAGGGTGGGCAACCTGCTGATACCCCTTCTGGATATCCTGCAATCGGTCCCCGTGCTCGGTTTTTTCCCTCTGGCACTGGCGGTCATTATCCGTGCTTTTCATGGGAGCACCTTCGGCCTGGAGTTGTCTTCCATGTTCCTCCTCTTCACCAGCATGGAGTGGAGCATTGTCTTCGGGGTGATTGCCGGTATTAAATCCATGCCGCCATATTTGAAGGATATGAGCCGGGTCTTCCATATCGAGGGATGGGACTATCTGAAGCATATCTTGTTCCCCTCTATCTACCCCTACGTAATCGCAGGAAGCATCCTGGCCTGGGGCAGCGGCTGGTATTTCGTCATAGTAACTGAGTTTATCAACTACGGGGGTAAGACCTACTCGCTGCCTGGTCTGGGATATTATCTTCAGACGGCCTCCTTCCAATATAGCAGCGTCTGGATGTCCCTGGCCGGACTTGTTACCATAGGCATCATCGTCTTTTCGATGAACAGGCTCATCTGGCACCGTCTGAATGAGAGGGCCAAAGAGCACCGGTTTCTATTGATCCATGGTTTCACTCCCAGGGAATCTACAGGGCAAGGCTTCTGGGCAAAACAGGTCAACTACATCGACTCAAGGTTGGACGCCGTCCAAGGGGTACATCTGCCATCCTGGTTTCTGCTCCGTTTCCGCATCAGAAGGCTGAATTACCTGCTGGTTGCCATGGGCTTGCTCCTAGTGGTCATCGGCGTCTTCTACGGATGGATACGGCTGCCTATCACGTCCCTCGACCTGGAACACCTGGCCAGAGACACAGGCTATTCTATGAGCAGGCTGGCTATAGCTTATTTTATAAGCCTTGCCCTGGCGATAGGGGTAGGTTATCTCATTCTGCAGCGACCTGCTACCAAGAACGCTATTGTTATCTTCACCGATGTAGCGCAATCCATCCCGGCACTAGCATATTTCCCCCTGCTCTGGCTTATCTTCACCAGTATCTTCCCGGAACAAATAGGTCTGGAGATTGCTGCTGTGCTGCTGATGCTTACCGGGATGCTCTGGTACCTGATATTCAATGTCATCGAGGCGGTGGAGCACTGGCCCAAGGAGATAAAGGACCTGTCAGAGATATTCAGTGTGCGGGGAACCAGATACCTTCGCCATATGGCGATCCCGGCCTTATTGCCTGCCCTGGTCACCGGCAGTATACTGGCATGGGGAGGAGGATGGAACGCCACTATTGTTTCGGAATACGTGAATATCGGGAATAAGGTGCACACCATACCCGGGTTAGGCTCCGCCCTGGACGAGGCCTCCCAGGCCGGCAATAACCACCAATTGGTAGTGCTTCTGGTTGTGATGAGCGCTATAGTCATTGTCATGAACAGCCTGATCTGGAGAAGGCTTCTCAGCCGTGCCAGCACCCATGTGCTCGAGGAGGAATAAATCTTGCCTCTGATAAGGATTGAGCAGGTTAGCAAGATATTCTACGAAGCAAAGGGAAACCTGCTAAGCCTGGATAATGTCTCTTTCGGCATAGAGGATACCGAATTTCTGGCCATTATCGGTCCCAGCGGTTGCGGCAAGAGCACTATCCTGCGGATGATCGCAGGGCTCGAATTCCCCACCAAAGGCCATATCTATTTCCAGGATAAGCCTATCAAGGGACCTATCCCGGGGGTCAGTATGGTTTTCCAGAACTTTGCCCTGCTCCCCTGGAAGACAGCCAAGGACAATGTCCTCATTGCTCTGGACACCAAGGCGATGAGCCGACAGGAGAAAGAGGAGACTGCACAGGCATTGCTAAAAAAGCTGGGGTTGGACGGTTTCGAAAATAACTATCCCAGCGAGCTTTCCGGAGGGATGAAGCAGCGGGTGGGCATCGCCCGGGCACTGGCGGTAGCTCCCGATGTCCTGCTGCTGGACGAGCCGTTCTCCTCGCTGGATGAGGTGACCGCCAGAGAACTGCGAAAGGAGACATTGCGCATCTGGAACGACCGCACCGCACATCCTGATACTTTTGTCATAGTCACCCACCTGGTCGAAGAGGCTGTGCTCATGGCTGACAGGGTGCTGGTCATGGCTCCCCGACCCGGAAGGATGATCGGCGAGGTAAAAATCGACATACCCCGGCCCCGCTTTGAATATGTCCGGAGCAGCCTCTTTTTCGAGCACGTTGACCGCATCGAGGACATCCTGGAAAAAGCCGGAATCGAAGATATAGAGCATGTTTAAAACCACCATTCCACTCCGATTATGCCCACTCAGCACGGTCGTTGACAATCTACTGCTGTTGCTTTACCATCGAAGGCTAGTTCAGGCCATTTACGATAAGGTGAGAACTCAGTGCATAACTCCTTTGTATTTACCTTTGTGCCACTTTTCATAGTCATCGACGCTATCGGTAACTTGCCCTTCGTCATCACCGCAAGCACGGGGATGTCAACCAGGCAGCGGCGCGGAATGATAAACATAGTCGTCATTACAGCGGCCGTTGTCGGTCTCGCCTTTCTGTTCCTGGGCCAGCTCCTGCTAAATGCTATGGGTATTTCGTTCGGCTCTTTCGCCATAGCAGGAGGTCTTATCCTGCTGGCACTCTCCGTGAGATATATGATAACCGGCCAAATGGTAGAGTCGGACAAAGAAGCCAAGAAAGAAGAAATGGTAGCTGTTGTCCCCATCGGCACACCCCTGACAGTAGGTCCGGCTACGATAACTACCCTGTTGCTGCTGGTGAAGCAATACCCGTTGTACTGGGTTCTGATATCCTTTGCTTTGAACCTGTTCATAGTCTGGATCGTCTGTATGGCAGGCAACCGGATTGCGGGATTCCTGGGGCAGGGCGGGATCAAAGCGGTATCCAGGATATTCAGCCTATTGCTCGCAGCTATTGCAGTGAGCATGGTTATCAAGGGTTTCACACTGTTAGGTATATTACATATCACGGGGTAAATCCTCACATATCAGATAGTAAGGGGCGCAAGCATTCAGATTAAATTGAATTTTCTGGGCGCAGCCCAGAATGTGACCGGCTCGGCATACTGTCTGGAAGCCAACGGCGTCAGGCTTCTGGTGGATTGCGGGCTTTACCAGGAACGGGAATTGATAGCGAGGAACTGGGCCCCCTTCCCTATTCCTCCTCACACCATAGACGCTGTTCTCCTAACCCATGCCCATCTCGACCACAGTGGGCTGTTGCCCAAGCTGGTCCGAGAGGGGTTCGCGGGCAAGATATATTGCACTCATGCCACCTACGATATTGTCCAGATCATTCTCCTGGATGCCGCTCACCTGCAGGAGCAGGACGCAGAGTTCAAGCGAAAGAGGCATGAGCGGGAGGGTAGAAAAGGGCCGTATCCCGAGGTCCCGCTCTACACAGCGAATGATGCCGCAGCTTCTTTCCCCCAATTCTCGCCCGTGGGATACGAGGAGCCCGTCGAGCTGGGCGATGGCATCAAAGCGACGTTCCACGACGCGGGTCATGTGCTCGGCTCATCTATGATAAAGGTCAAGATAAGCCAGAACGGAGAGCAAAGGACGCTGGTGTTCTCCGGGGATGTGGGCAGGTGGGACAAACCAATGCTGCGAGACCCCACAATCTTCGCAGAGGCAGATTACATCATGGTGGAATCCACATACGGGGACAGGCTGCATGAGGACCAGAAAGGCATAGAAACAGCGCTTGCCGAAATCATAAACTCCACTCGAAAAAAGGGGGGGAACATAGTTATCCCCAGCTTCGCCTTCGAGCGTGCCCAGGAAGTATTATATTACCTGAATGAATTACTCCTCGGGAGCCGCATACCGCATCTGATGGTCTTCCTGGATAGCCCTATGGCGACAAGCATCACAGAGGTTTTCGAGCATTACCCGAACCTGCTCGATGAGGATATGGTCGAGCTTATGCGCCGGAAAAAGTCGCCTTTCGATTTCACAGGCTTGAAAATGACCAGGACGACCGATGAGTCCAAGGTGATAAATCATATAAGCGGCACGGTTATAATCATAGCTGGCTCAGGTATGTGCACCGGCGGCAGGATAAAGCATCACCTGGTGAACAACATCTCCAGACCTGAGAGCACCATACTTTTTCCCGGATACCAGGCAATGGGGACGCTGGGGAGGCAGATCGTTGACGGTGCCAAAGAGGTGAGAATACTGGGGCAGATGTACCCTGTCAAGGCGAGAATTGTTAAGATAAACGGATTCTCGGCCCATGCCGATAGAGACGAGTTATTCAGATGGCTGTCCGGATTGCGCAGACCCCCTCTACACCTGTTCGTAACCCACGGCGAGCCTGATGTCGCCCAATACTTTGCCAACTTCGTGAAGGAGAAAACAGGCTGGCAGATATCAGTGCCAAGCTATCAGGACAAAGTTAAGCTGGGCTGAGGTTGCTTATTGCCCTCTTTCTAATCCGTAAATCCCCCTCTATCCCCCTTTGGGCTTTGCTCGAAAAGTCCTATTCCAGAGCCACTTTTTGAGCAACGAGCTTATCTGCTCCAAAAGTCGGTTGCATATCAACCGAAGAGAGCAACCAATGAGTAATCTCCTTCGGTTATTCGACACAGGACGATATTCAGACATTTCTATTTTAGTATATAATTCCCCCGTACGAAAGGTAGGGGGGTTGAAACGATGCAGAAATATTTACGTAATCCTGCTGTCATTACTGGTTTCGGAACACTCATTGTTACATTGGTCATCTTTTTCGCCCAAGGGGGCTTTGGCGAGATGACCCATCGCGCTTATCTATACCTTATCGGGCTAATAATTGGTGTTGGCATGATTATATATGGCATTATTAAGACGGCTTCCCAAGACAGAAAAGTCGAACAACGAAAGCAATTAAGGGAACATTACGCTGGTAGCCGTGAACTACCTAAATTGCTGTGGCAGGTCTACGAACGTGCCGAAGAATTAGTAATGGCAGACGACAGAAAAGACCTAGTCATTGCCAAAATACCAGATATGGACAAAACATTGACGAACTCAGGCTATTTTTCGCCGAGCAATGTTTCTCTCATAGAAATGCAGAAGTTTGCCCAATCCTTTCAGAACCCATTGGCAGGCAAGGTTCCTGAACTAAAATCTAAGAAACTTAAAAGTATGGAGAGTGGTGTTAAAAAAACACTATTGAGCATACAGGGTGCTATTGATGCTGAGGGATTTGGAGCTTTGAAATTGATGTATGCTGACCAAGGCGCATGTAAAGATTTATTGCCAAAAATAGCAGAGTTAAAAATAGGATTACCCGACAAAATTCATCAAGAAATAGATGGGCATATTCTCATATCAGCCGCCATAGCCAATCTCTCATATTTTGGTCTACCTGACAAAATGCCTTCGCAGTTCAAGACGTTACTGCCTTTCTTTAAGCCCGCTAGTGATAACATTATCAGTGAAATAAATTCAAGAATTTCAGAATTAATAGAAGCATTCTTATCGGGAGAAGACATTAAGTGAGCAGTTTTAATTACAATAAGGCATACAGCCAAGGACTGTTTAGCAAGGCATGGTTTGGGGTCGGATGTCAATAGTGGACACCAAACCTTTCATGCTGCCAGTAACCCGGCATAGTATTTTTGGGCATAAGTGGCCGGCGACAGGTATCCCAGTTTGGCCTGCAGCCGTTGCCGGTTATAGAAAATCTCGATATACTCCGTAATATCCTCCATCGCCTCCTGACGGCTCCTGTAATGACGGTGATGAATGAGCTCCTGCTTGAGCGTCCCCCAGAAGCTTTCCATCGGCGCATTATCGAAGCAGTTCCCCGTCCCACTCATGGAGGCTTGCAGTCCATACTCAATCAGAAGATTCCTGTATTCATGACTGCAGTATTGGCTGCCACGGTCAGAGTGGTGCAGTAAACCCTTCCCCGGTCGTTTGGTGGCTACCGCCTGCAGTAGGGACTGACTGACCAGACTCTGGCTCAGCCGCTCTCCCATCGCATAGCCCACTATCTCACTGGTAAATAAGTCCTTGTGCCCTGCCAGATACAACCAGCCTTCATCAGTAGGCACATAGGTGATGTCGCTCACCCACACCGTATTCGGTTCATACACCTTAAACTGCTGCCCCAGTAAGTTGTTGGCTA
>JACWAE010000048.1 GCA_014874385.1 Dehalococcoidia bacterium
ATATAGATTTCACCCGGGGCCGCTTCCGCATCCGGGGCGATACCCTGGAAATACAGCCAGCCTACGAGGATATAGCCATTCGCATCCTGTTCTGGGGCGACGAGATAGAGCGAATTCAGGAAATTGACCCCCTCACCGGCGAACTGCTTGCCGAGAGAGAGCAGATTGATATATACCCTGCCAAGCACTTCGTAACGTCATACGATAAGCTGATGTCCGCTATCGTCGATATACAGGCCGAGCTTGGGCACAGGCTCGAAGAACTAAAAAGCCACGGTAAGCTGCTGGAGGCGCAAAGGCTCGAGGCTCGCACCAACTATGACATCGAGATGCTGCGCGAGACGGGATACTGCTCCGGTGTCGAGAACTACTCGCGCCACCTCGCCCACCGTCCCGCCGGAAGCCCGCCCTGGACGCTGCTGGACTATTTCCCTGAAGGTTTCCTGCTCTTCATAGACGAGTCCCATATGAGCCTGCCCCAGATTCGGGGCATGTACCACGGAGACATCTCCCGCAAGCAGACACTGGTGGACTACGGCTTCCGCCTCCCCTCGGCGCTGGACAACCGCCCGCTGAACTTCGATGAATTCGAAAAACACATAAATCAGGTGATATACGTCTCGGCAACTCCGGGACCATATGAATATGAACACAGCGCCCAAATAGCGGAACAAATCATCCGCCCCACCGGCCTGCTCGACCCCACCATTGAGGTCAAGCCCACCAAGGGCCAGGTAGACGACCTGCTCGACCAGATAAAGACGCGCACAGGGCGCGGAGAGCGCTGCCTGGTCACCACCCTCACCAAACGAATGGCCGAGCAGCTCGCCGACTACCTCCTGGAGATGGGGATAAAGACACATTACCTGCACTCGGAGATTGAGACTCTGGAGCGTGTAGAGATTCTGCGCGACCTCAGGCTTGGAGTCTACGATGTGGTAGTGGGCATCAACCTGCTGCGCGAGGGGTTGGACCTGCCCGAGGTGAGCCTGGTTGCCATCCTGGATGCGGACAAGGAGGGCTACCTGAGGTCGGAAGGCGCGCTCATCCAGACCATGGGACGCGCCGCCCGCCATATCGAGGGGCACGTCATTATGTACGCCGACACCATAACCGAGTCCATGCGCCGCGCTATAGATGAGACTGACCGCAGGCGCAAGATACAGATGGCATATAACCAGGAGCACGGCATCACCCCGCAGGGCATCAAGAAAGCGATTAAGGGCATTACCGACCAGCTCAAGGCAGTCGCCGAGACCCGCGCCACGTATACCGTGGCCACCGGCATACCCAAGGACGAGATCGCCCGCCTGGTAAAGAACCTGGAGTCCCAGATGAAAGCCGCAGCCAAGAACCTCGAGTTCGAGAAGGCAGCGCTGCTCAGAGACCAGATTGTAGAGCTGAGAAAAGAGCTGGTGGGAGAACCGATATCTTCTAAAGGACGATAGCTTGGAGACGGAAGAGACCAAACAGGAACGCCGCGAGAAGAAGCAACAGAAGAGACGCGAGAAAATAGCTCAACATGGGCGCAGTCTGGTCCGCGTTTATAAGGATGCCGTGTTGAAACGAGCCAAACAGGTAGGTAAAAAAGGGAGGAGTTCTTAGCCTCGGGTTTACCTGCCTCCCGAAAATCAGCCCAAGTAAAATGTTAGACTTGGATTGGGGTGACCTTTCCCGCCATAAAAAACAGTGGGCCATCTTGAACAAGCAAACTTCCGAAGTAAACCAGCGCATTCATCAATGCATTGGGTGAAAAAGGCTCACTCCCGCCATTTTGAGAACACCCTTGAAATACCCTGGTATCTCGGCTCACGGAAGTGGCTTTTATCGAATTCTGGCAGCCTATAGAGTCTCCACTTGGGAAGATTTCCCGAATAAATTCCTGCTCTCAAAGCAAGCAATTGGGGGCTTCCGAAGAGTATCGCTTTGAACATCCTCGGTTTTGAAAGTAGCGTTCTCATCACGAAGAACAGCGTACTCATCGTTTTGGGAGGACAGCCAGCGATGCTGACAGTATGGTTCGTCTTATTATTACTCTGGATGGCACAGTTACCATAGAGAATTATTCTCTGTCCTGTTACTTGTGACACCCCATTTCTCCCGCTGTAAATCCTGGTATCGCCGAGGTTCAGGTTAGGATTGACTTTGCCGAATAGACCCAAGGAGTAAGCAAGGTTAGCATAGCATCCAGAGCAGATATGTTGTCCTGGATGGGGAACCGATAGGCCGGTTATACCGGCAAACTCAAATAACTCTTCCCCTGAGTTCACTTCCCACATCAGTTTCTCTTTCAGCAGTTCAAGGCGCTCTCCTTCAATTTGAAACGCGTTTACATCCATGGGTCTATTATTAAGTTGAGCATATTCTCTCAGGTAAGCAATCTGCGAAGGCTCAAATCCAAGGATTGTGGCCCCCACACAATCACAAGCGAATGCATCGCGGCTGGCTATTATCAAGTTTTTGCGGCGTGCCACGCCTATCATAGCATCGGGCCCTTTTTCCAACATATAGATGCCATCTATTATCGTTAGGTCACTCTCTAGAGATTGGTTTAGGAGACATATCAGATGCTCTAAGCCTTTCATGTGAAAGGCTTTCCTTGAGGCTACTTCAAGGCAGCCTTTTAGATTCTTGAAGCCCAGGGATACTTTCACCTGAGCGTGTGTCTTCAGCACTGGCACGTTAATCAGGAAGTCAGCATCTAGTGCAATCTTTGAGATGCCGACCTTAATACCTCCCAAATTTTTATAATCAAATGGCCCATCGTTGAGATCGATTAACTTGGCACCGTATCTCTTGGCTACCCTGTTGATCCCTGTCTGACTAAAACCTCTTCTGGTATTAGAGCCAAGCACGCCGAGGATGGTACCTTCACCGATAGAGATATCATTACACCCATGCTCTGCCAACTTCCAAAGAATGCCCTCTACCATCTTAGAGGTAGTTACCATGCCGTAAGGCGGGATTGCGATCCACCCACCGAAGGTAATGTTGGGCTTTATCAGGACCCTGTCGTTCTTGTCAAGTTTGTCGAAGCCGCCGCATAGTTCGATAGCGCGGCCGATGGATTCAAGAGAGCCATCGAATTTGACAATTGATACCGTCACTATTAGCTCCGGGATAAGATGATAATATTGTTTTCACGAGAAATTCTCGTGAGTTGTTTTATTGCTGCCTATCTATTGTACAAGATAAGGCTCCTATAATACAAAACCCGCTCAGGAAAGGCCATTATCTAGGCAATAACCCACTCAACCTCTTTGTCGTTTTTAAGCACAGAAACGATATGATTCTTATAGTCAAGCTGCTCGACTCGAAACAGGCGATCTCGATAGTTCAAAACAATATGATTCTCATCCGGAACCGCGATTATACGGCAGACCTTTAACCCTCCGATGCCGATACCGACGGCCTTCAGAGCTGCCTCCTTCGCCGTCCAATAACGGAAAAAAGTATGCCAAGACCTGTCCTGGCTTAGCTCCCATTCTTCGTCGCTCGCCACAAGGCTGAAAATGGACTCAGACCGAGGCCTGACCTCTTCGATGTCAATGCCTATCATCTCTTTGCTGACAACTGCTGTCACGTACTTTGGCTTATGGGAGAGAGACCAATAATTACCGTCGAATGGACACGGAACATCGTCTTCGTTTTTCATGAGCTCCCCGAGCATTACTCCACTCTTTTCCGCACTCAATCTTAATGCCTCTCTCGAAATTCTGCTCAGCTCAGCCACCTTCTCTTTCCCGAAGAGCTTATGCCCGACTTCAGCAACTGGCAATATTACAGGGAATAGAGCCATCGCTATCATCAAACCCTCATTGCCTTATCAATAATATTTTTATCAAAGTAGTTGACCGACATCCCACAATCCACCACGATGCCCTGGGCATTAATGCCACTGGACCTATCGCTCAACAGGAATGCTACGGTATTAGCCACTTCTCTGGTTTCCAGAGCCTTCTTGCGCAGTGTCAACTGCTCTCCAAAAAGATAATAATCCAGGTATCCAGGTATCCCCGCGGATGCCGAGGTTTTCAACAAACTAGCGTTAACCGAGTTGAATCTGACTTGAGAGAACGCACTAAAGGATTTGGCCAGGAAGCATATAGTTGAATCCAGAGCAGCCTTTACAGGCGCCATCCACCCATAGGGTTCTGCCGCCATTCTAGTAGTTGAAATCGATATAGTTACCACAGATGCATTCTTATCGAGCAGGTCTTTGAATGCATTAGCGATACTGATTAATGAGTAACAGGAAATATCTACAGATTGCAGGAAGTCATCTTTTTTTGTCTCATGAAACGGTTTAAGCCGCGTTCCATAATTGGCAAAAGCGATGGAATGGATGATGCCATGAAGCTTGAGATACGTCTTTGAGACATCCTCAGCCAGCTTTGTGATTTCCTGCTCATGTTCGACATTACATATGTATATATCTGCACCGGGAAGAATCCTGGAAACACTCTCCTTTATTTCCTGAGACTGAACGACATATACAACCTTCGCCCCTGCCTCAGAAAGAACCTGGCTGATAGAGAAGGCAACACTCTTTTTATTTGCCACACCGAAGATAAGAAACGTTTTCCCCGCAATACCTAAAAAATCCATATCATTTCCTTTACTTTTGAACTTTAGCCCTCGCGCTTAGCCAAGCTGCAGGCGAATTCAACTGTGGCTACCGTGTTACCTTGAACCGATGCTCTGCCCTTCAAAAAAAATGCATTGCTTACTTTTTCCACCAACTCAGTTTCCATCTCCAGGACAGAACCCGGTTTGACCATTTTCTTAAACTTGGCATTGCTGATTCTGGTTAGCACGGGGACGCTATCACCGGCGCCTCCGACGATGCTGGAGAGCAGAATCGCCGCCGTTTGGAAAATGGACTCACAGATGAGAACTCCGGGCATAATGGGATTCCCGGGATAATGCCCTTTGAAAAATGGCTCATCCGGACTTATATTTTTTACCGCCCTAATCTTCGTATCTGTCAACTCTACGACCTTGTCGACGAATAGAAACGGTGGACGATGGGGGATAGCCTTTAATATCTGCTCCATTCTATAGACCTCCAGTCACCTCGAGTGTAGAACCATTAACATAAGACGCCTCTCTGGAAGCCAGGAAAAGAACGCAAGCAGCGACCTCCTCAGGCTTTCCAAATCTCCTTGATGGAATCTGGGCTATATAAGAATCGTGTAGCTCTTTAGAAAGGTCATTGATTAACTCGGTTGCGATGAATCCCGGTGAAACACAGTTGACCGTAATGCCCCGTCGGGCGACTTCCTTGGACAATGTTTTGGTCAAAGCAATCAGGCCTGCCTTCGAGGCGGCATAGTTTGCCTGGCCTTCAAATCCGTACTTACCAGAAGGAGAGGTTATATTGATAATTCGTCCATACCTCTTTCTCATCAGGCTCATCACAGCAAATTTGCACATGTAGAAGACCCCGCTGAGATTGACTTCCACCACATCGTGCCACTCCGACTCTTTCATCATAGCCAGGACAGCGTCCTTCCGGATGCCTGCGTTATTGACGAGGACTTCAAAGCCTTCATATTTCTTGTCTATGTATTCGAAAAAGTTCTCGACCTCTTTATACTTAGCCACATCACATTTTTGGACGTCTATATTCTCAGCATACTGACTGTTCTCTTGCTTAAATCTTGCCGCAGCAGCTTCGTTTGAGGAGTAGGTGACGATAACTCGAGCCCCGGCTTTCAGGAAACCCTCGGCAATGCTCTTGCCTATTCCTCGCGTGCCGCCGGTGATAATGGCAGTCTGCCCTTTGAAATCATACATTTACTGCCCCCCAAAACGAAATCAAGGCGTTAAAAATTTGTCAACATTATTCGCAACAATTACCCCATAGTTGGCCGCACCCAACCACCCCGACATAATAATCCCCACTGACCCAGTATGGAAAAGGCCGGGTATCTCCTCGGGAAGCCCCATACTGATCTTCAATCCCTCGAACTTGGTGCCGAAAGAGGCACCACCCTCATGAAGAGTATATCGCTGAAATGTTTTGGGGGTAGCAGCTTCTACCCAATCGATTTTCCCTCGGACTCCGGGAATATATTTTTCTAAAGTATCGAGTGTCGATTCGGTTAGCTCTTTCTTAGAGGAGCGATATTCCTCCTCAGACAGATTCGCCCAGTCTTCGTAGTTTGCATTGGTGGAAGATACAATTGAGTACATATCAGAGCCTGGACGCGTCTCGGGGTAATAGACAGAGAAAGTACGGCTAGTAATATTTCTGCTGCGAAGTTTTACGGAATCGAACTTCTCTGCAACTGAGGTGAAAAGCAAATCCCCTATATAGTCGATTTTCTCACCCTTCTTGATACCCATATAGACCTGGCAACTGCTGTTATTTAGACGTACCTTTCTTGCCTTTTCCATAAAGCTTTCAGAAAACTGCCCGTCACCTACGAGCCTGTGAATGGTTGATTTCAGATTGCCGTTGGAGACTACAGCCCTGCACTTGATGGTCTTGCCCTTTGCCACTACCCCAGCAACCTTCTTTCCCTCAATGATAATCCTTTCCACCGGGCAACTGGTGCAAATATCCACGCCATTTTTCTTAAGCTCAACCTCCATAGCACCAATAAACTTATCTGTCCCGCCTCGAACAGTATAAACACCTTTGCTCATGAAGTTGGAGAACACAATCCCGTAGGTTATTGCCGGGTCATCCAGGGTAGACCCGTTCGCATAAGCTATTGGCTCCATTAACATGCGGACGACATCGTCATGACCAGGAAAGAACTTTTCAAAAAGTTCCCTGGTGGTCATGGTCTGGTCGTCATAGAAGTTCATATCTCTAGCTGTGTTGAAAAACGCCTCGATATTCTCCCGAGGTATTTTGAATCCCTCTTGAAGTATGCGGGTAAAGTCCTCACGATCAAAAGTTGTGGTGAAGGAGAACTGAGGGTTATCGAACCTGATCCCCTTGAGCTGGACAATCATGTTAGCGATTTCAGGCGTCCAATATTTACGGCAGGTCTTAATCATGCCGACAGGAAAACCATGTAAGGAGACATCGAAGATGTGCCCCCCCTTCCGTTTGAACCAGGCAGCTAATCCACCGAGCTTATGGTGCTGCTCCAGAAGTATAACTGAGTGACCGCTTCTAGCCAGCATATTGGCACAGGTAAGCCCCGCCAATCCGCTGCCTATAACTGCGACATCATATTCAGGTTTTATATCCTTCGCCCAATCACTCAACGATAACCTCTTCTTTCTTTACCCTTTTTGTAGTATGTGAAGATTTGCCATAGATATACCACTGAGCATTGCTCCCACGATTCCTAAAAATCCCTGGTCTGTGCCACAGATAAACAGGTTCTCTAAATGGGTTCTGCCTGTCTTGATTTTATTGGGGGTTCCATACACTGCGCCGTTTAAATGACCCGTATATCTGTAAATTGTTTTAGGAGTGAATATATCAGTATAAACGATTGAATCACGAATATCTGGCACAAATTTTACTACCTCTTTAAGTGTGGTTTCAAGCCAGGCAGCTTTTTGGGCTCTATATTCCTCTTTATCCAGCCTGTTCCAGAGGTCGAAGTTTGCCATATTGGTTACTCTGATTATAGGTTCAGGCAATGTGGTTTCGAACTGAAAATTGTTTGGGCAGCATATAACGCCACTTGAGACATCAACTAATTTATCTGGTTTCCTGTAATTGAATTTGTCAGAGTTATTGAAAAAGGTGATTGTTGTGTCATAACCCATCTCAGTAGGTTCTTTGTCCAGAACCATGATAAACTCTATGAATGAAAGTTGCCCCACTTCATAGTCTAATCTCGCAGGGTTATAATCGGACAGAAGTCTCATGGTTTCAACATAACCGGCTGACGATATTGTATTATCAGCGCTCAGCACTTCACCGTCATTGAGCAATATTGATTCGACCCTGTCATTAGCAACCTGAATGCTCTTCACCCCGCATTTCAGCCTCAATTCACCACCATGCTCCTCATATTGCTTGACCAATATGTTAAGGATGTGTCTTACCCCATCTTGAGGCCTGGCGAAACCTTCGTAGAAGATACTATTGAACATGATAACGAACTGCCCGAATTCCATGTCATTTTCCTGAGCATTACCGTAGAACATGAGCGGACAAAAAATCATATCTATAAGGAGTGGGTCAGAAATAATCGAGCTCAGGACTTCGCGAGCCGACAAGGGTTTCGCATCCAGAGACAAAGCGTCATATTCAGAGATAGTCTTGAGCAGCTTCTGGAAATTATCGGCTTGAGCCGGAAAATTTTCGACCACTTCCTGGACAAGGAAGTTTAAGTCATTATTAAACCTCAGTGTTTTCCCTGGAAATTTAATTGCCGACCCAATCTGCTGGCAGAGAGCGAAATCTTCAGCTTTTAGCTTGAGCTGCCGTAACAGCTTCGGCAGGGGCGTTGATTTAGTTCCCCTGGGGACATAATTTGTCATGGCATGAAGACCAACATCAAATCTATGCCCGTCACGATTGTAAAATGAATTTAGTCCCCCGACGCGATGATGTTTTTCCAGAATGCAGACCTTTTTACCATAGTAGGCCAATCTAATGCCGGCGGCGAGACCAGACATCCCTGCGCCTATAATGAGTACATCGTAACTCATAGCCTTGCCCTAAAGATAACTTTCTCCCCTTTCCTCGAGGGGAGAAAATTCCTGAATCTGATATTTTGACTTAGTGGGATCGAATGATATATTCCCGGTTCTCTGTCACCTGTTGGCTAAAACTGCTTCATTAGCGGCTCTAAATAAGCCACAGAGCCATCCAGCGTCGCTAATTTCATATAATCTTCTTCCGGCACCTTGATACCATAGCGTTTCCGCAGCTCCATCATGATGTCCAGAAAATCCATTGAGTCCATTTCAATCTGGTCCCGTATGCGGACATCACCTTTGATATTACTCAGGTCTTCATCCGGAACAATCTGATGAATGACCTCTAGAATCATGGCTCGAATGTCTTCTGCTTTCATATGTTCCCTTCTAGTGGACTAGCTGAAATTGTTCCTTTGTGCTCATTCTTCATATCTTTTTACGATAAGAGCGGAGTTGATGCCCAACATGCCGAAAGAGTTGTCCAAAATGTAATTAACTTTATCGACCTTTCTGGGTTCGTTTATTACCAGGTTCTTAAAAGTACACTCCGGGTCTAAATCGTCTATATTGATAGTCTGGTGAACTACATTATCCTCGAATGATGGCAGATTCCCCACTAATTCTAAAGCACCGGCAGCACCCATAGTATGACCGATGAAACTTTTGGTGTTGTTTATATATACATCCGAGTCGGCACCGAAGGCCCCTCTGATTGCCTGGCATTCAGCCTTGTCCCCTTCGCGGGTCCCGGTTGCGTGAGTATTAAGAACATCGATATCGCCTGCGGATATGCCTGCTTTTCTAAGAGCAAGCCTCATACATTCAATTTGCCTCTGCGGGTTTGGAAGAATAAAATCAAATGCATCCGAGTTGATAGCATACCCAACGATCTCGCCGTAAATCCTTGCGCCTCTTTCAAGGGCAGCGCTCAACTTTTCCAGAACACAAATGCAGCCACCTTCCGAGACAACAATACCGTTTCTGTTCTTATCAAAAGGTCGACTTGCTTTAGTAGGGTCAGGGTGGCTCGCCAACGCTCCTTCATTTTTAAAAGCAGCGAAAACACCGAACGTATTAGGTGTCTCTGAAACCCCGCCAGCCAGGGCCAAATCTATTTCACCAAGCAGCAGCATTTGTAACCCTTGTATAATTCCGATACTGCCAGCAGCGCAAGCGGCTCCCAGAGTGTAATGCGGACCGGTAATACCCATATTTAAGGTGACTTCGCCGGCTGGATTATTGGCCACAGTTCTTGGGTTATGGTGGTGGGACCAAAAATCTACATTATAGTCAAATTGCTTGATGTTGTAGATCTCATTCTCGGTTTCCACGTTACCATGTTCGGTAACCCCGAGATAAATGCCGATTCTCGATTTATCAACAGAAGTAAGGGCCAGTTTCGAATCAGCTATTGCTTCATTAGCGCAATAAATCGCAATAGAACCCGCTCGTGTTCCACGACGAACTTCTTTTTTTTTCTGATATTTCAGCGGATCAAAATGGCAGATACCCGCTATGACCTCGCCCATATAATGGGTCTCGATCTTTCCAACCCCGGATTTACCAGCGAGCAAGTTCTGTCGAAATTCTGTAAGATTGTTCCCGTTTGGCGCAGTTAGACCGATCCCCGTGATAACGATTCGCGTTTCATTATTCATTTTAACCGTTATATCATACCCTATATCATCTCCTTAGACTACCACTCCAAGCCCAACATAATGCAGGCTAAGCCACTGCCTGCTGCCATCATCACAATTTTATCGCCGGGCTTAACATGGCCTTGCTCAACCCCTATGGCAAACGAAATGGGCAAGGAACATGACCCGATGTTCCCCAGGTGTTCCACGGTGGAAAAGCCTCTTGATTCCTCTAGCTCCAAGGTACGAAACAGCATCTCTTGATGGATAACGCTAACCTGATGGTTGAAAATCTTGTCCACTGTTCCATTGTACCATTCCAGCTCCCGCTGGAAGGCATGCCATGTATCGGATGCCAAACCCAGGCCATTTCTCAAAATTCCTTCAAAGTTTGCATGCATACTGGGGTAACTCGAGTCATCGAAGAAACAAGTGTCGTTATCTACGCGGCAGAGGCCATTATGTTGTGAAGCAGCTCGCACCACGCCACCCAAGAGTTTATGACCGGACTTAGACAGTGACGAGTGAGTTAATATCGCTGCCACTGCTCCGGAGCCCATAGTAAGAGAAGCAAAACCCTGTTTTAGCTTAGCCCGGTTAACTTGCGGGTCCTTCAGCAGCGAGTCGATTGTTGCCTCAGTAAGACGCCTGCTGCTCTCGCTGCCAACTATAATACCTGCTTTTACTTGACCCAATTCGATCATATTCGCCAGAGTTACCATACCATTGATGAAACCCAAACATGCGTTTGAGATATCAAAAATAACGGCGGTGGGCGGAAGTCCCAAAGAGTCATGGACTACAAAAGCTGTCGCTGGCTCGAGAAAATCACGACTCACGGAAGTAGAAAGAAGACACTCAATCTGATTCTTATCGATTCCCGACTTAGCAATAGCCTTTTCCGCCGCTTTCACACTGAACTTACTCGGTGGTGTATCCTCGTCCCAGAATCGCCGCTCACGAATCCCAGTCATCATCTCTAGGCGTCCATAATTGCGGTTGACTTTCTCATAGACTGGGGCTAGCCTCTCTTCCAAGCTAAGAGAGGTGACAATGGTTTCTGGCAGTTCGTACCCGAATGCCTCTATACAGACTTTTTTATACAACATCTCAATTCATCCTAACGAAAGCTCTGCCCCGCAACTAAACAGTAAATAGAATCATGAGTAGAAAGCTTGGAGCTTTCTATTTCCACCGCAGCTTACAATAAGATGACTGGCACGCCACATTCTTATAAGCTGCATAGCAATAATTGTATCAACCCCCCGGGGGGGTATCCTTGCCCTCTTTTATTAATAATGTCGGGATGCTGAACTTAATTTTGAGACTTGACCACTTGTCAGCGGACTCAGCAGGTATTAACCTATCCGGAATATATTTCCCCACTCCAGCAATAACTGTGGAAACCTTTCTCGAATTAGCTACAGTGTCTGGCACGTATTCATCTGCTACAGCAAGAAGAGAAGCACGCACGTTCGCAGAAATATATTTTTCTATCTTATCAATAATGGAATTGATCCTTTTAGGTGAAGCCCGTTTATCCAATGCATTTATGAAAAGAAGCAGCAGTCTATCCGGCACATATTTCTCAACTGCCTTTACCTCAAGAGAGAGTACTTTCTCGGAGACAAACTTAGCTGGTGGTTCCAAAATAGACCTTTTTGCCTTTGACGGCATTCCTATACCTCCCGCGCTAATTTGGTCCGGATTGATACAAATATTATCCCATTTTATACATATAACTATCACACTTTAGGGCATTTTTGTCAAGAGCAAATAGCTTAACTGCACTTAACTTTTCCTACATTATCCTAAATTCATTAGCTTACATTTTATTAGGTGAACAAACTCTCTACCCACTATTAACATATCGTTCGTAATAAGACTTTACCTGATGCACAAAAGCCTCAATCCTCGTTTTCTCGTTGGTTGGTTTCAACCCTTCATATATCATGGTAATCATAGGAACCTGATTATGCTCTCTTTGTACCTTTTTGTATATAGCAGTTGCCAAAGTCCCGTAGAGACAATTAAGCACGATGAGGTTAGCTATGCCACTGCAACCCCTCACTGCATAGTTCTCCGCTTTAGATAAGTTCACGGTTACCACAGGGTCTATGGCATCAGTGACATACGGAGATGCAGTTTCCACCCGCTCTGCCACCTTGGGAACCTTGCAATCCTCATACAAGTCTTCGCCCAGCATTCCCTCAATTCTCCCTTTCCAACCCATGAACCATAATCTTCTGACATAGTAATAGAGAGCAGCAAGATATTCTCCCCTTGATAAGTGAATGCCAGGATACGATTCATTGAAATATACCAGGTAATCCGTGGTGCTCGGTCCATATCTCACTTCGGCCCCCAGTGACTCCAGCACTCTGATTATGTCATTATTGGCCCACGGGTTCATGCAGCTATAGAACTCACCCACAATTCCTATAACTGGCCTGCTCTCTCTCTTTACCAGGATTGCATCCATCGCAGCTATCGAATTTTTCAAAGCCTTATCAAAGTCACCTTTTATGATTCCGGCGGATATGTCCTGTATTGCCTTTTCGTAAACCCTATCGCTTTCTCCCTTGTTTATCTCATAGGGACGTGTATGGAGCAACTTCTTTAACAACACATCCGTAGCCAGCCAGCCTTTCCAGATAGCCTTGGCCCATTCGATGCCGAACATTCGACTCGCATCATCGTGACGGATAGAGGTAATGGGAGCGATTACAGGCACGTGACTTAAACCTAGCCTCTTCAGAACCAATTTCTGTGACAGGCCATATTGGCTCATACGGCAGGAGCCATCGAAGTTTAGCGTTACAAATGCTGACCTATCAGGATCAAAGTCGTTAGACTGCACCTTCTTGACCAGGTCCCCGGTAGTAACCAGATAGGGATGACACTCTCTGGAAGAAGCGTATTTTCTTCCCAGCTCCTCGGATTGTTCATCAGGCATTGGCAGCACTCTGGCATCTATACCTATCAATTGGAAGGAGGCAGCCCAAATATTAGAGTGGCCTGAAGCATTGTAAATATAGAATGTCCTGTCCAACTCCTTTATTTTCTTCGATGGCTTAAAGATACTTATCACTCCACCAGACCCAACCACACTCATGTCTTCAACAGCCTTCTCAGGCTCCTTCACTCTAGTTCTATTAATAGTGTCGAGGAAAGCCTCGATCCTGGTTACCATTCCAGCATCACCGCTATGCTCATCTACCTCAAGAACCAGATAGGGGTCTTCGCCCATCGTATCCTCAAGATACTTGGCAAAGAAGGCATCAGGACCGCAGCCATAATTGGTAATCATTATGGGATGCAGATTCCTGCTGGCCTTTGCCAACATCGCTGATCTCAAAAGATTCTGTTCATTCTTCCAAACCAAGTTAGAATAGTAAGTCAGCAACTCAACTGTATCTAAAGGCAGCATATCATAAGGTATAGCTATTACTCCTAACTTTCGTAGCTTCTTGGAGATATTGAGATTCAACCCTGTATCGTGAACGTTATAGGGCTTGCCTATCACCACTACCGCTCGATCATTCTCCCGGAGGCTATCCAATATCTCCCTGCCCCTCTTCAAACGCATACCTTCGAACTCTTCTTCCAATTTGAGTGCTGCCGTTATAGCTGAAGCAATAGCCTTTTTATCTTTCCCAAACGCTCTGCCTATCTCCATCATTTGCGACTCGAGGTTTCTCTTTTCTTTTGCCATGAAAAGAGTAGGACTCATGATTTTCACCCTGTTTTCAAAGGCCGCTTTGAGTATGAAGGGTATCGCCTGAATGTAGGGGCAGTTGTAGCTTCTGTTTACATCATCCCTATCCTTCTCCAGATCGATTACGCAGGGCAAAAATACGCAATCTACACCTTTCTCTATAAGATTGACCATATGACCATAGGCAACCTTTACGGGATAGCACGTCTCGGCTAAGACCTCCTGGAGCCCTCGATAAATCAGCTTGCTGCTGGTTTTGTCCGAGAGCACCACGCGAACCTTGAGTTCTTTAAAGAATGTTGCCCAGAGCGGAAATTGCTCGAAGAACATCAGTATGCGGGGAATCCCGATCACAGGAGAATCTGTATCGAACTCATCCTCCTTATAATAGTGCATAAACATTTCTTCTCGCTCTTTGAAGAGATCGGGCAGCTCCTTACCAGCGTTCTCTCCCCGCTTGATTTCGTATCTATCGCAGATACCGCCGTAAAACGATTCCTGTTTAGCCCCTATCAGTACCCTCTTCACCTCACAGTGATTGGCACAATGTTGACATTCAAACATTTTGACTTGATATGTCCTGTTTCTCAGGTCGAAGCCGACAAAGTTGCTTTTTTGCCGGATTTCCCCTCTCTTTTCCCGGGCAATCAGGGCAGCTCCTATGGCACCGGTAACATTGTGATTCTCGGGGACGATGATCTGTGTACCCAGGATATTTTCAAAAGCAGCAGCTACACTCTTGTTTGATGCCACCCCACCCTGGAAATATATCCTTTTCCCTATTTTCTTGTTTCCTATAACTTTTTCTATGTAGTTATTGGCTACTGAATAGGACAGCCCGGCGACGAGGTCGACCTTAGGCAAACCTACCTGTTGATGATGTATCAGATCCGACTCCATGAAAACAGTACAACGTGTGCCCAGGTCAGCGGGTTTCTTCGAGTCAAAAGCAAGGCCGCTGAACTCTTCAATCTTTATGCCCAGCCTGGCAGCTTGTTCCTGAAGAAAAGAGCCGGTACCAGCAGCACAAACTTTGTTCATCTCAAAATCTACCACCGACCCGTTCTTCAGGCGGATAAATTTTGAATCCTGGCCTCCTATCTCAAATATGGTATCAACAGTGTCGTCAATTTCTATAGTAGCCCTGGCCTGAGCTGTAATCTCATTGATCACCACATCAGCTCCGACGAAATCGCCCACAAAATAGCGTCCGCTGCCGGTGACCCCCACCCCCTGAACTTCCACAAGGTCTTCCAGGCCCTTGGCTATATCCAGAAGTCCCTTCTTGACCGACTCGATTGGTTCGCCCTCGGTCATCAGGTATATTTTGCGCAACAGGTTCTTATTCTCATCCAGGATAACTATGTTGGTGCTCGCTGCTCCGACATCGATTCCCAGATATGCCTTTTCCTTCTGTCTCTCAGGGCTCTGGATATTGTCAGGGGTAGGCTTAAGGCCGTTACCTCCCCAGACCAATCTCTTTAAATAGCCTTGCTTCGACTCGCTAGCTGTCTCAAACAAATACTGCCTTAGAACTTCTATCGCTTTGCGAATCTCCAGCGGGGCATCGACGCCCTTTTCCAGAGCCATTATTGCGGAGCCGAGAGCGCCCATGATAAGGAAACGCTCAGGGATAACCAGCTCTCCCGGCCCAAGCCCCAGCAGGTCTTCGAAGGCTCTAACCACGCCCTTATTGGCAGCCACACCACCCTGGAATGCTATGGGCTTCCTGAACTTCCTTCCTTTGCCCAGGTTGCTTATGTAGTTTCTCGCCAGGGCGTGGCAGAGACCTGCCACTATATCCTCTTTAGGACTCCCCTCCTGCTGGAGGTGAACCATATCTGATTTGGCAAAAACGCTGCATCTGCCAGCGATAGTCGCTGGCCTTTGGGATTTCACAGCGAGGTCGCCAAACTCCTTGTCAATGGAAATACCCAAGCGATATGCCTGTTGATCAAGGAAAGAACCTGTGCCGGCAGCACATATCTCATTCAGGGCATGGTCGATGATGACCGGCTTCCCTTTTTTCTCATCAAAATCCAGGAAAATCAGCTTAGAATCTTGCCCCCCAATCTCGATAACTGTCCTCACCTCTGGATGGTAATAGGTTACTGCCCTTGCCTGGGTTATGATTTCGTTCTCTTTATTTACTCCCAAAATATCGGCTAGGAGGTCGCGTCCGCTTCCGGTGGCTAACACTCCTCTTACCCTAGGGAAATCCCCGACAAGCCTGTTTAAAGTATCGAGCAACACCGGGACCGGCTGCCCCTTAGTACGTTCGTATACGCTGGCAAGCAGGCGCACTTGTTCGTCTATTATAGCTATGTTCAGGCTAACCGAACCTACGTCTATCCCCATATAAAGTTTGTCTCGGTCTGCCATTTTGCCCCTCTAGCCTAACTCGTTGCCAGCTATGCTCCTATTCACTATCGCCATGCATGTAAATAAAGTAAGCGCTCATCGCTTCTAGAGACTCAGCAGGAATCGGGGTAGGCCTGCCAATGCTCAAGACGCAGATGTATATCTTGGCTGTCTTCTCCAGCATCTCAAGGTTAGTGAATGCTTCCCGCAGGTCTCTCCCCACACAGACTGCACCATGGTTTGCCAGGAGAACCGCGTTCCTAGGCCCCAGAGCAGCAAGCGCATTCTTGACCAGGTCCTCGCTGCCGGAAAGAGCGTACTCTGCTACCTTTATGCCGCCGCCGAGATAAGTGACCTGGTCTTCAATGATCGGAGGAATTTCCATGCCGGAAACCGCAAAGGCACTGCTGAAAACAGGGTGGCTGTGAATGACAGCATTAACCCTTTTACGTGCTTTATAGACCCCTATATGCAGCATTGTCTCGACAGAGGGACTGAACTCTCCCTCAACATGCTTTCCATCGAAGTCAACGACTGCTATATCGTCCACGCCGATTGTGTCGTAATAGCGGCTGGTAGGGGTGATAGCCATGAATTTCCTTCCACCAGACTCTTTGAGACGCATGCTAATATTCCCCGCCGTGCCCACCACAAAGCCTTTTTCGGACATTCGCCGTCCGGCTTCAAGCACCGCTTGCTTCTCTGCGTTCCAAATGGTCATTTTATCTCCTCTGTTGAAACTGAAATATGCTCAGTGAAAAGAAATTCTTATTATATTTTAAAGAAAGAGCATCAGAATCAGCATTGGCCAAGTCTGGTGGAGAAAAGAGAGATGACTCGGCAATTACAGAAAGAAGTCGAAGAAAATACCCCCATCTTACTCCGGCAAGCTTATATTATACCACAGGTTCGCATAATCATAAACTCGGAATCTGCATTGGGTGGCTATGCGTAGAGGGGCGACCCGCCAGAGGCGGGTCGCCCCTATGTGAAGACACAGAATCTGAACGTAGGTTTTTTCAAGGCGAGCGGGCCGGCACCGCGAACCCGTTTTCGTCTATCACTTGCTTGTACCAGAGAGCGCTGTCCTTAAGAATACGCCGCTGGTTTTCATAATCTATCCAGAGGAGGCCAAAGCGCTGCCCGTAGCCGAAGCTCCATTCGAAGTTGTCCATTAAAGACCAAACGAAATAGCCCGCCAGGGGCACACCACATTCAAGGGCTCGATGGGCAGCCAGAAGATGGTCGCGTAGAAAGTTCAGCCGCCTTTGGTCCCGAACACGTCCTTTCCCGTCAGGGCCGTCGGAATAGCTGGCACCGTTTTCGGTGATGTACATCTTGCCGGGCTGGTAATCAAAATACAATCGGTTCAACAAGTGGCGAAGACCATCTGGATAGGCCATCATGCCGATATCGGTGTAATCGTATTCGGGCCCATTGTAGAGGAGAGTCAGAGGCTCGTTCTCGTTTTCAGGTGTGACTCTTCTGCGTGTTATCACCGGGGTGTAATAGTTAACGCCCAGGAAATCTGTCTGGGCGGCGATAGCTTCCAAATCACCCGGCCTGACAAAATTCAAGCCTTCCGCTGGCAGATAACCAGCATTAATATACTCAGCCACCATATCGGCGGGATAGTGGCGACCATACAGTGGATCGAGAAACCAGCGATTGAAGTAGCCGTCGCACTTGCGAAAAACCGGAAGAGCGGCGGTATTCGATGGGCCGGGCACAATGGGAAACAGGACCAGTGTAATGCCAACTTCAGCGTCAGGGCTGTTGCGGCGCAACACCGGCACAGCCCAACCGTGAGAGAGCAGCAGATGGTGGCTGACTTTAAGTGCAGCAGGGAAATCTTTCTGTCCGGGAGCATGCATGCCGAGCTTATGGCCCATAACCACTGTCGACCAGGGCTCGTTGTGAGTGATCCAGTGCTTGACACGGTCTCCCAGTTTGCGGCTGACGATATCGGCATACTCAACGAAGGCCTCGGCTGTAGAACGTTCCGACCAGCCGCCCTTATCTTGCAGGCTCTGTGGCAAGTCCCAATGGTATAAAGTTGGAAAAGGCTCAATGCCAGCTTCCAGCAAGCCATCCACAAGACGGCTGTAAAAATCCAGCCCTACCTGGTTCACTCTGCCGTGCCCGGTAGGCAGGATGCGGGGCCAGGACACTGAGAAGCGATAGGCCTCGAGTCCAAGCCCTTTCATTAGCGCGACATCTTCATGCCAGCGATGATAATGGTCGCAGGCTATGTCGCCGGTGCTGTTATCCAAGATATTGCCTGGAGTATGGGAGAAGCGGTCCCAGATCGATTCGCCTTTGTCGTCCTCGTTCCAGGCACCCTCAATCTGATACGCAGACGTGGCCGCACCCCAGAGGAAGCCTTCAGGGAAAGTAAGACGCCTAGGGGGCATCAAGTCTCCTTATATCCTAAAAATGGCAATGGCAAATAACAGCCATATTAGCTGGCTTAGTTTTACACGGCTTAACTGTTACTTCTTCTTGCTCTTTTCGCTGTTGTATATCTCCTCAGCCTCTTTGGGAGTAGCGTTCTTGTGGATCACGGCGCGCAGGGCTTTAATCATGGCCACGGGGTGCTCGTCCTGCCAGATATTTCTCCCCAGGTTCACCCCTACTGCGCCCTTTTGCATGCCATCATAGACAAAATCGAACACCTGGCGCTGAGTGTCTACCTTGGGCCCACCTGCCATGACCACCGGCACGGGACAGCCTTTCGTTACCTTGTCGAAATTCTCACACCAATATGTTTTCACCACACGCGCGCCCAACTCAGCCGCAATTCGACTGGCCAGAGCAAGATAGCGGGCCTCCCGCTTTTCCAACTCCTTGCCTACTGCGGTGACCGCCATCACGGGGATACCATATCTCTCGCCGTCATCTACAAGCTTAGACAGATTCAACAGCGATTCTTTCTCGTACTCGGTGCCCACAAAGATAGAAATGCCCACCGCTGCCACATTGAGGCGTATAGCCTCCTCCATAGAAGTGGTGATACCCTCGTTGGCCAGGTCCTTGCCTACCACGCTAGAGCCGCCAGACACCCTGAGAATGATCGGCTTGGCTTTGTCAGGGTCCACCGATGAGCGTAAAACGCCCCGGGTGATAAATACTGCGTCGGCATAGGGAAGAAGAGGCTCCAGCGTCTTACGAGGCTCCTCCAGCTTTCTGGTAGGCCCCTGAAAATACCCGTGGTCGACCGGCAAAAACAAGCAATGGCCGTCAGACTGGATGAGCTGCGCCAGGCGGTTTGCCATTCCCCATTCCATATTAGAAATCCTCCTCATTTACCATGCTGTTCTTAGTCTACGGATGCCGCTCTGGTTAGTCAAGACACGTTAAGCCGCTGCAAGCTGTCTGATAACCCCGATGACCTTACCTTGAACCTCCACATTCTTCGGCTTGACATAGATGGGCTTCATCTGAGAGTTAGCAGGCTGGAGTCGGATTCGGTTAGGCTCCCGGTAGAGCTTCTTCAGGGTTGTCTCGCCCTCTGACTTGAGCCAGGCAGCAACCATGTCGCCATTATCGGCAGTCTCCGCCTGCTGCATCAGTACAATATCACCATCGCTGATCAAGGCGTCAACCATCGAGTTCCCCTTTACTTTCAGTGCATACACATCGCTCCTGCCCTTGACAAGCTCGCCGCTCACCTCCACAGTATCCAGCGGCTCCATCTCCCAGGTATCAGATGACGGCACCGGGATTGGCTCACCGGCAGCGATATAACCCAGGACCGGCACACGCACCAGGCGGTTTTTTGCCCCACCCAGCAGCTCGATGCCCCTCGATACCTCGCGGTCGCGGCGTATGTAGCCCTCTTTCTCCAGTATCTTCAGATTGTAGTCCACCACCGAGGTCGAGCTAATGCTGCACGCCTTGACTATATCCCTGATAGAGGGCGGGTAATCCTTCTCTTCCCGAAAGCGCCGCAGGAAAGCGAGGATTTCCTTCTGTTTTGAGGAAAGTGTTTTCATATCTCACCTCTCGGCTTTTATCGAACTCTTGTTCTACTGAGGCAAAGCTTACCACGGCAAAATCCTGTTGTCAATGGGATTGAGGAATTAGTAAACAATCTCTTGAGGGAAAGAAAAGCTGCTCTTGCGAGCAGCTTCAAATCGATATTACTGAAGGTTTCAAGCGACCTGACAGGGCTAACTCTGAGCCTTAGCAGGAGGGAAAGCCACGTTGTACTTCTTCATCAGGCGGGACTTGTGGCGGGCGGCATTATTAGGATGAATAATGCCCTTATGCGCTGCCTTGTCCAGGGCAACCGATGCCTTCTGGACTGCCTCTTTAGCCGGTTCCGGTTCTTTGCCCGAGAGAAGCTCTTCAGCCTTGTCGATATAGGTCTTCACGGCACTCTTAATAGCCCTGTTGTGGCTTCGCTGTTCCCCTATGACATGTATCATTTTTTTTGCTGATCTTGTATGTGCCAACTCCTCAACCTCCGAATGCTCATATTACACTATCCTGTGGATTTTGTCTACAGGGTGAAGTATAATCGCATCACTAACTGCCGAAAACGAGGTAAGCATGTCAGTTCTGGAGAGAATGGCCACTTTACTTCCCGATACCGCAGGAGTGAACGAAAAGGGGCACCTCACCCTGGGAGACTGCGACGTAGTAAAGCTCGCTGCTGAGTTTGGCACGCCGCTTTACATCTTCGATGAAGCTACTCTACGCCGCACCTGCGCCGAGTTCCGCAAAGAGTTCGGGCAGCGTTACGCGGATACGCTGGTAATCTATGCCGCTAAGGCATTTATCAATCGAGCTCTGGCATGCATATTCAAAGAAGAAGGCCTGGGGCTGGATGTGGTCTCGGGAGGAGAGCTGACCATTGCCAAATCGGCAGATTTCCCCATGGATAAGGTGTACTTCCATGGCAACAATAAGCTTCGTGACGAGATAGAGCTGGCGATAGGCTGGGGTATAGGTCGCATCGTTGTGGATAATCTTTACGAGCTGTCTCTGGTTAACGAGGTCGCCAGGAAGTCCGGAGTTATCCAGGATATCCTGCTCCGGCTCACCCCCGGGATAGATGCCCATACCCATCAGTACATCACCACCGGCATCATAGACAGCAAGTTCGGCCTGCCTATCGCTACGGGGCAAGCCGAGGAAGCAGTGGCTGAGGCGATATCGGCATCCAATCTCAGGCTCATCGGATTGCATGTGCACCTGGGCTCGCTCATCTTCTCCATCGAGCCTTATCAGAAGGCGATCGAGATTGTATTCCAATTTGCTGCCGAGATGAAGAAGAAGCACAACTTCACTTGGCACGAGTTCAGCCCGGGCGGGGGGTTTGCAGTCCAGTACACGCAGGGTACCCCTGCTCCGAATGCTGCTTATTATGCCAAGGCCATCGTTGACTCCATCTATTCTAAAAGCAAGGAGCTTGGGTTGAAGCTACCGCGCCTTATCGTGGAACCGGGGCGGGCTATTGTGGGCCGCGCCGGTGTGGCTATTTACCGGGCAGGGGCAATCAAAGAAATCCCCGGCGTACGCAAGTATGTTGCCATCGATGGCGGTATGGCAGACAATATCCGGCCCGCCCTGTACGGTTCCAAGTATGAAGCGCTCATCGCGAACAAGGCGGACAAGAGCGACTCCGAGCGAGTAAGCATTGTGGGCAAGTTCTGCGAGTCAGGGGATATACTGGTCAAGGACGAGGATATACCCAAGGTTGTCCCCGGGGATATAATAGCGATTCCCGTATCCGGCGCTTACTGTCTCTCCATGGCCTCCAACTACAATGCCTCGCTGAAACCTGCCATCGTCATGACCAGGGATGGTAAAACGCGCCTCATTCGCCGCCGCGAGAGCTACGACGACCTGATGCGGTGCGATGTTGACTGATTTAACGGACACAAGAAGGTCGCAGGAGCGGCCGCTCCTGCGACCTTACGCTGTTCCTGCCCCGCAGGAATTCAAAATAGGGCGCTACTTACATCATCCGGCGAAAAAAGGGCCGGCGCTCGCCAGCCATCGCCGATTCAAACGACTCGTCATTGTTTACAGCCGGCTTTCTTTTTTTCTCCGAAAAATCGGTGGCTATCAGGGTGATTTTCATCGTACGATCCATTAACGGGTCTGCACCGAAGCCGAAGATTATCTGCGCTTCGGGGTCTGCCACCTGTTTGATAATACCGGCGGCCTCATTTATCTCGGCCAGCGTGAGTTCGTTACCAATGATATTGAACAGTATTCTTTTCGCTTTATCTATGGAGAAATCGAATATGGGGGCACCGATAACAGCCCTCGCAGCATCAACAGCCCGTGTCGACCCGCCACCGCGTCCGATAGCTATCCAGCCAAGACCGGCCCCTCTCATAATAGTTTTCACATCATTGAAATCGAGGTTTATGTGTCCTATCGTCGTCACAACCTCGTGAATACCCTGAACACTTTGAAACAGCACATCATCAACCATCTTGAACGCCGTTTCGATAGAGACCTTCATATCGCACATGCTGAGAAGGCGGTCGTTACAGATAACTACCATAGTATCTACCTTCTCTTTGAGCATATTAATGCCTTCCTCTGCTACCTTCGCCCGCTGCGACCCTTCAAAGCTAAAAGGCCTGGTTACTACAGCAACAGTGAGGATGCCGAGTTCTTTGGCAACCTCAGCTACTACCGGTGCCGCGCCGGTGCCAGTGCCACCACCCATACCAGCCGTTACGAACAATATATCGGCTCCCTGGACAGCTTTGGTTATCTCGTCTCGGCTTTCCTGAGCAGCCATCATACCCAGCTTGTGGTCACCACCCACACCCAGTCCTCTGGTCAATTTATCCCCGATGCGAAGACGTACCGGAGCTGCAGACCGCGACAATGCATAAGCATCGGTGTTTACTGCAATGAATTTCGCCCCTTCTATTTTCTGCTCGACCATGTTATCGACAGCGTTGGAACCCCCACCACCCAACCCAATAACCTTAATCCGGGTCAGACTCCCAACGCTGGTTTCAGGTGTATGAACTGATTTCTCAATAGCAGCGTCAGTAACCATAATCCCCCCTTTACCAAAGGGCTAAATTCGCTCGCCAACCCTCATTTTCGCACTGCGACTTCTCGGATTAGCCTGTATTTCGCTCCGTGAGGGCCTGACTGCCTTCTTGGTTACTATTTTGAGATTGGGTTTATGCCCGCAGACACAGACAGGCACGGAAGGAGGGCAGAGGCATCCCTGCGACTCACGGCGCAAGAATTCCTTAACCAATCTGTCCTCTAAAGAGTGGAAGCTGATAACGACAACCCTGCCACCACTTCCCAACAGATTGAGTGCCTGTTCCAGCGCAAGCTGTAGGCTCTCCAACTCCTCATTTACCACAATACGCAACGCCTGAAAAGTTTTCGTTGCCGGGTGAATCTTGCCCCGTCGCCCACCAACAGCCTCCTCAACCACCCTGCTGAGCTCCAGTGTGCTCCTCAGAGGACGCCTCTCCACAATACGCCTTGCTATTTGTTTACCTCGGTGTTCCTCGCCGTATCTCTGCAAAAGCCCGGCCAGCTCTTGTTCAGAGTAGGTATTGACGATATCCGCTGCCGTAAGGGACTGCCTGGGACTGAACCTCATGTCCAGCGGCGCGTCCTGTTGAAAGCTAAAGCCACGGCCTGACGCCTCAAGCTGGAGCGACGACATGCCGAGATCAAATATGATGCCGTGCACCGGCCGGAAGCCATATCTATTACAAATGTTCTCGAGATACCTGAAATTCTCGTTAACCAGAATTGCATTACTGCCAAAGGACCTAAATCTCTCTTTAGCCACCTTGATTGCCTCGGGGTCGGCATCTATGCCCAGGAGTTGTCCCCCAGGGGAACTCTCCTCAAGAATCGCCGCAGCATGCCCTCCGCCATTGACTGTGCAATCGATATACCTGCCGCCACGTTGAATCAGCAGCGCTTTGATGCTCTCTTCTAGTAAAACCGGCTCATGGCTATACGCAGCACTCATGGTTAAAGTAATCATCGTTACATCTGCACTGCCTCCGCTATCTCGGCGGCGTGCTCAGACATAAATTCCTTTTCTGCTGTCCAGAGTTTCTTAGACCATATCTGAAGGTGGCTGTATGCCCCGACCACAATCGCCTCATCGTTGAGCTCAGCATACTGGCGTAGAGTTAATGGTATAATCACTCTCCCCTGACGGTCTGGCTCGAGATCAAAGGCGCCGGAGAAAGTAAATCGAGAGATTCTCCTCGGGTTGAGCTGAGTCAAAGGCAAAGCAGCGAGCTTTTCCGCCACCTTTGACCACTCCACCTCCGTATAAGCGATGAGGCACTTATCGAACCCGCGGGAAAGCACCAAGCCCCCACGGAATACCTCTCTGAACCGCACCGGGATGGCTAACCTTCCCTTATGGTCAATCTTTAGCTCATATTCACCGAGTAACATCCACTTTTACCCACTTTTAGCCACTTTGCACCACTTTTAGCATATCTTCATTACCTTGTCAATAGATTTCCGGGGGCTTTTCTCAAATTAGACATCTTTATGGACAAGGTATTGACCCGGATTTCCCTTATCAAAACAGGGGCTTAGGTAGAGTTGCTATGGTAAAATAGCTTCAAAAGAGAAGCGGGCTGGAGGAACCCAATGGGTGAGAAGGCTCATGAAGCGGTGAAGCTTCAATTCGACAGGCGGCTGAGACCGATAGTTCAACCGGCTGCCCCTTAGGTACGACTGCTCATTATGCTCAAGGCGATTTGCCTACATCCCTAACCGCTTCGAACATGTGCCTAGAAATCCTTAAACTTTTCTAGGCATTATTGCCTACGCTAGAATAAGCCGATTAGCCGATGTATACTCCCTAGCTTTAGAGTACTATTTTCCAAGGCTTTCGAATTACTATGTCACTGTCCAACAATGGCTACGAAAAACTTCTGACGCAAAATAAAAACTCCATTTTGCAAAGATGGTTCAATCTGATAGCTGATACCTCTCCCGCTGAGTTCAGGTTTTCTCGAATTGACCATCATCTCAGGTTTCTGTTATAATCGCAAAAGTGTGCAATTTATGGGTCAGAGATGGGCGGCGGTTATCAGGTTCGCCGGAATTGGATGGTACATCGCCGCTTGTATATTTCTGGGTACGCTGGGAGGGCGCTGGGTAGGTCAGAAACTGGGTGGTAATGCCGGCGAAATTATCGGGACCATCGTTGGACTGTTACTAGGATTGGTAGTAGCTTTTTTCGGAGTCTATCGCATGCTTAAACCCACCTTAACGGATAAAAAAGATGGGGGAAAATAGCTAATGCCGAAATTGGGGCTAAAGGGCAAACTGATAATTGTTGGCGTCGTTCTGGTCCTCTTAATGGTTATAAGCGGTATATTTTTCCCGGTTCCGAAACCAGGGATAGAGCTTTCCCCCAACTACGGCGGCGACCAACCTGCTCCATTCGCAACGCTTGGCCCCTTTTATATCACTAACACATTTATCTCTGCATGGATCAGTATTCTAACACTGGTGATTTTCTTCTATCTCGCCACCCGCAAGCTAAAGCTCATTCCCAAGGGCATACAGAATTTCGCGGAGACCGTTATCGAGGTACTGCTCAACTTTGTTGAAGGAGTAGCAGGAAAAGAGAACGGGCGTAGATTCTTTCCCATAGTAGCTTCTATTTTTCTATTTGTACTCATGAACGCCTGGATAGCTCTCTTGCCTGTATTCAATGTCATAGGCAGAGGAGCCGTTACGACCGAAGTCTCCAATAATCTTCTTCATACCTTTGCGCCTTCATTATTCCCAAATTATCAAGGCTTTGAAGTAACTGTGCCTATATTGCGTTCTGCTAATACAGATATCAATGTGCCACTTATGCTAGCTTTGGTATCCTTCCTCTGTGTAGAATACTGGGGGACTACATCATTAGGTGTGCGGACTTACCTGGGAAAATTCTTCAGGTTCGGGCAGTTGCTACAGGGACTGGGGCAACTCGTCAAGGGCAAGGTCAAGGCTGCCATAGCTACTATGCTTTACGGGGTAATCGATGCCTTTGTTGGCGCACTTGAGCTGCTCAGCGAATTTGTGCGTATCATAAGCTTCACCTTCCGACTTTTTGGCAACATGATGGGTGGTGAGGTGCTGCTTCTGACCATACCATTTCTTATTCCCTGGGTAGTTGCTTCGGTGGTTTACGGGCTCGAGACGTTTCTGGGCCTGATTCAGGCTGTTATCTTTGCCGTGCTAACACTGGTATTCGCAGTTATGGCTGTCAGTAAACCGGAATCTGAACACGAACACTAGAAATATCAAAAAGGGGGGATTAGGAGAAATGAATTCAGATGTGGCAAGATTGCTTGGCGCAGGACTGGCGATGGGTTTTGGCGCCATAGGACCCGGGATTGGGGTCGGCTTGCTGTGCAACGGAGCTATGCAGGCTTTGGGCCGTAACCCTGAGGCCAGAGGGCCAATCCTGACCAATATGATGATCGGCATTGCTTTTGCCGAAGCCATCAGCATTTATGCTCTGGTCGTGGCCATCATACTCCTCTTTGTCGCAAAATAAAATATTTCGCAAGTAAAGCGCCGTTACGCGAGGCGACGACCTATCATCTTCTAAATGGAGGATTGGTAAGATAGACAACCGTTTCCTAAGACATATAAAGGGAGTTATACCATGAGGTACCGTATAGGCCTTGCCGTTGCACTTATCGTGTTGACACTGTTGCTCAGCAGCTGTAGCAGCACAGGGAACCTGGGAATAAACTGGCATGGCCTTCTCGCACAGTTTGTCAGCTTCGGGATACTGGTGGCGCTTCTCTTGTATGTAGCTTACAAGCCTATCACCAAGATGCTTGACGAGCGTTCCAATAAAATTAAAGAGAGCATTGAGCAGGCTGAGTTTGTCAAGCAACAGGTGGCGAAAACAGAGCAGATGGTGCAAGAGCAACTGACACAGGCACGCAAACAAGGACAGGACCTGATAGCGCAGGCGACACAGATAGGCGAGCGGCTCAGAGAAGAAGCACGTCAGCAGGCAAGGCAGGACGCCGAGGCGATCGTTGCCAGGGCACAGACCGAAATCCGGGCCGAAAGAGAAGAGATTGTCGATAAACTGCGCGGGGAGTTCGTTGATATAGCAATCCAGGCTGCTGAGAAGGTAATCAATAAGGCCTTAGATAAAGAAACCCACAGGCAGATTATCCAGCAGACTCTGGAAGAGAGCACCAAGCTGAAGAAGGGGGCCTAGTGGCTAGAGCCGGCTCTGCTAAGCGATATGCACAGGCAGTGTTCCAACTCGCTCGAGAGAAGAACGAGGTAGAGAGATGGCGCTTCGAGTTGAGGACTATCGCTGAAACATTAAGCGACCCTCAGCTTCGGGCGATCCTGGAAGACCCTAAAGTTCACCTGACCGAGAAGGAAAAGCTGGTCAGTAAGTGCCTGCCCGATATCAGGCAGCTTGCGCTGAACTTCAGCTATATTCTGGTAGCAAAACAAATGCTGGGCATACTGAAACAGATAGTATCAGAATACGAACGCATGGCAGATGCTTATCAGGGTCTGGAACATGCCAAGGTGATTACTGCCGTGCCCCTAGATGAACAAGACCGAGAAAAGCTGTCCGGGCGCCTGGCGACGCTTACGGGGAAAAAGATATTGCTCGAGACGGAGGTCGATCCCGCTATCATAGGTGGTTTTGTCGCCCGTATCGGAGACCAACTCATAGACGGCAGCTCAAGGGCAAAACTCGAGGCTCTCAAGAGAAGGTTAATCCAGACAGCGCTATAATTATACCAATGAAACCCAATCGGGTTCGGGCACTCTAAGGGCCGAAGAACTCGTTAAAACAAGGGAAAAGGAGTTGGACAGATGGCTCGAGCTCAAGACATAGCTTCAGTTATCAGGCAGCAGATAGAGCAGTTCGGGACTACAGTCACCGCCGTTAATGTAGGCACCGTAGTCGAGGTCGGCGATGGCATTGCCCGCATTCACGGGCTCTCCGGAGTCAAATACAACGAACTACTCGAGTTCCCCAACGGCGTAATAGGTCTGGCGCTGAACCTTGAGGAAGACAGCGTCGGTGCCATCGTCCTGGGCGGATATTCTGACATCAAAGAGGGGGATGAGGTTAAATGCACCGGCCGAATAGTAGAGGTGCCGGTGGGCGAGGAACTTATCGGGAGAGTAGTAAACGCGCTGGGACAGCCCGTCGACGGCAAGGGTCCCATCAATTACACCAAGACCCTCCCCGTGGAACGAATCGCTCCCAACGTGGTTACACGTATGTCGGTGGACACTCCTGTGCAAACAGGCATTAAGGCTATCGATAGCATTATCCCCATCGGCAGAGGACAGAGAGAGCTTATCATCGGTGACCGCTCAACCGGGAAAACCGCCATCGCCATAGACACGATTATAAACCAAAAAGGCGGCGACCTTATCTGCATATATGTAGCCGTCGGGCAGAAATCATCCAAGGTAGCCCAGTTAGTGGCCACCTTAGAGAGCTATGGTGCCATGGAGCACACCATCATAGTTTCAGCGAACGCCTCAGACTCCGCAGCCCTGCAATATCTGGCGCCTTATGCCGGCTGCGCCATGGGCGAGTACTTTATGGAAAAAGGGCGCGATGCCCTGATTA
Organism: Dehalococcoidia bacterium; assembly: GCA_014874385.1. Classification (GTDB taxonomy): domain Bacteria; phylum Chloroflexota; class Dehalococcoidia; order SZUA-161; family SZUA-161; genus JACWAE01. The sequence continues at coordinate 28,949 of JACWAE010000048.1, forward strand.
TCTACGACGACCTTTCCAAACACGCCTGGGCTTATAGGCAAATATCGCTGCTCCTGCGCCGTCCTGCAGGTAGAGAAGCATATCCGGGAGATGTCTTTTACCTCCATTCACGCCTTCTGGAGAGAGCGGCAAAATATGATAAGGAACATGGAGGCGGTTCCCTGACCGCCCTACCCATCATTGAGACCCAGGCTGCCGATTTCTCAGCCTACATCCCAACTAACGTCATCTCCATCACCGACGGACAGATATATCTGGAAACCGACCTGTTCAACGCTGGAATCAGGCCCGCTATGAACGTCGGCCTCTCGGTATCACGTGTTGGCGGTTCCGCACAGACCAAGGCCATGAAAAAGGTGGCAGGCAGGCTGCGCATTGAACTCGCCCAGTTCCGAGAGATGGCAACTTTTGCCCAGTTCGGCACCTCCGATCTAGACAAGACGACCAGAGCCCAGCTCGACCGTGGTCAAAGAATCACTGAGGTGCTGAAGCAACCCCAATATGTGCCCATGCCACTTGAGAAACAGATTATGATTCTTTACGCCGTGACCAACGGATACCTTGATAATACCCCTGTAGACAAAATAAGCCCCTTCGAGGAAGCCTTCCACCGCTTCATGGAGGCCAATCACCCTGATGTGGGCAAAACTATAGCTGCGGAAAAAGCGCTGAGCGATAAAACCGAGGAGGCACTTAAGAACGCCATCACCCAGTTCATGCAAACTGCGTCCTTTTAAATTGGAAGATTGAAAAATGATCCCTATACGAATAATCCGCCGCCGTATCCGCTCCATCAAGAGCACAGCTAAAATTACCAAGGCTATGGAGATGATAGCCGCCTCCAAAATGAGGCAGGCACAGCTCCGCGTTCTTGCAGCACGTCCCTATTCAGAGAAGATGGGCGAGGTGCTGTCTAACCTTGCCGCCCAACCAAGAGCAGAAGCTGAAAGTCACCCTCTCCTTCAGCACAGAGAAGTGAAACAACTAACAGTGATCCACGTCACCGCTGACAGAGGCCTCTGTGGAGGGCTTAATGCCAACATGAACCGGAGAACAAGCTCCTTCATCCTGGAGCAGAAGGTGCCTCTCAACCTCGTCACCGTAGGACGCAAGGGCAGAGACTTTATGTCAAGATACGGTCGGGATATACATGCCGAGTTTACCCAACTCGGCGACAAGCCCTCTCTGGTAGACACCACGTCTATCTCCCGCGTGGTCATCGATGACTACACCAACAAGCTCACCGACGAGATCTATCTGGGTTATACCCAATTCATCAGCACCGTCATCCAGAGACCGGTGCTCTGGAAGCTTTTGCCAATCGAGCCAACTAAGTTCGAACGCACAGAGAACATAGATTATATCTACGAGCCCTCGCCGGCAGTGGTTCTGGGAGAACTCCTGCCACGCTACGTAGAGATGCAAATTTACCACGCTATACTGGAGTCCATAGCCAGCGAACAATCAGCCAGGATGGTAGCTATGCGTAACGCTACCGATAACGCCAATGAAATGATCGATGACCTCACTTTAACCTATAATAAGGCGCGCCAGGAGTTAATTACTAAGGAACTCTTAGACATCGCCGGTGGGGTAGTGACATCAACATAACTAGATAACCAGGAGAAAATAATGGCAAAAGGTAGAGTAGCCCAAGTAATCGGCACAGTGGTAGATATAGAGTTTCCTCCCGATGAGCTGCCGACCTTGAATAACGCCGTGGAAATCCCCCAAAATGGCGGCAAGCTGGTCCTGGAAGTACAGCATCATGTAGGAAACAACTGGGCTCGCTGCATCGCCCTTGCGCCCACCGATGGCATCAAGCGCGGTGCTGAAGCTGTTGATACCGGTGCCGCAATCGCAGTGCCAGTAGGGCGTGAAACGCTGGGCCGCTTGTTTAATATAGAAGGGCAGCCCCTGGATAACCTGGGCCCTGTGAACACTAAGGAGCGCTGGCCAATCCACCGTCCCCCTCCTCCATTTACCGAGCAAGAGACAAAGATCGAGATACTGGAGACCGGTATCAAGGTAATGGACCTGATTACTCCATTCACCAGAGGGGGCAAAATTGGAGCCTACGGAGGCGCTGGCGTCGGTAAAACAGTTGTTATCCAGGAGTTGATACGCAACATCGCCACCGAGCATGGCGGCTTCTCCGTCTTTGCCGGCATCGGAGAGAGGTCGAGGGAAGGCAACGACCTCTGGAACGAGATGAAGGCCTCAGGAGTTATCGATAAGACAGTGCTGGTCTTCGGCCAGATGAACGAGCCGCCTGGTGTGAGACTGCGTATCGGCCTCACCGGGCTGACCATGGCTGAGTATTTCCGTGACGTAGAGGGACAGGACGTGCTTCTGTTCATCGATAACATATATCGCTATATCCTGGCAGGGATGGAAGTGTCGGCTCTCTTAGGCAGAATGCCCTCGGCAGTAGGCTATCAGCCCACCCTGGCCACAGAGATGGGTGAGCTGGAGGAGCGGATTACGTCGACCAAGAAGGGCTCCATCACCTCGTTCCAGGCAATATATGTACCTGCTGACGACTATACAGACCCGGGCATCGTCACCACCTTCGGGCATTTGGATGCCGTTGTCGCCCTGGAGCGCTCCATCGCCGAGCAAGGGCTCTTCCCTGCCGTCGATCCCCTGTCATCCACTTCACGTATCCTGGACCCGCACATCGTAGGCGAAGAGCATTACCAGGTAGCACGAGGGATACAGCGTGTGCTGCAGCGATATAGAGACCTGCAGGATATCATCGCCATACTGGGCATAGAGGAGCTAAGCGAGGAAGATAAGCTCACTGTTTCCCGCGCCCGCAAGATACAGCGTTTCCTCTCTCAGCCCATGTTTGTCGCCGAGGCTTTCACCAGCAGGCCTGGCAAATATGTTCCCGTAAAAGAAACAGTGCGCGGCTTCAAAGAAATACTGGAAGGCAAGCATGACGCCCTGCCTGAGCAGGCATTCTTAATGGTAGGCACTATAGACGAAGCAGTAGAGCAGGCAAAAAAATTATAGGATAGCCGGGATAATGGTTAAAACAAGGCTTGAGATCATAACCGCAGAACGGGTAGTGTATTCCGAGGATGTCGATATTGTAGTAGCGCCGGGCATCGAGGGTGAACTGGGTGTGCTACCCCACCACGCTCCCCTGATGACAATGATCCAACCGGGAGAGCTGAGGGTCAGGAGGGATAACGTCGAAGAGTCGATGTTCGTAAGCGGCGGTTTCCTCGAGGTGCGAGGAGACAAGGTGGTGGTACTTGCTAACGTTGCCGAACGGGCCGATGAGATAGATGTCGCCCGCGCTGAGGCAGCCAAGCACCGCGCCGAGGAGAGAATGGCCCAGCCTCCTGCCCAGATAGACCATGCTCGTGCCGAGGCAGCGTTGCGCCGCTCAATGATGCGACTCAAGGTGGCAGAAAAGAGTAGAAAACGGAGGCAGCGGCCAGTCTAACCCTTTAGCCCACCCTCGGTGTCATACGAATCTCTGCTCAAATAGAAAGTCATGCTTTGTAACGCCAGAACCGGGTCTATCCCCTGTAATCGTACCCCTCGGGGCACCTTGACGCAGATTGGCGCATAATTAATAATAGCTCTAATCCCGCTTTTTACCAGCTTATCAATAACCACCTGGGCATCAGATGAGGGCACCGCAACAATAGCTATATCAACCTTCTTGTCCTTAAGCGAAGTCTCAAGGTCTGCGATATCCTCAACCAGCACTCCGCTGACTATTTTGCCGATCAAATTTGGATCACTTTCGAAGGCAGCAACTATCTTGAAACCCTCCGGCGCAAAACCCTTGTAGTCCAATATAGCCCGCCCTAACCGGCCCACGCCGATAAGCGCCATTGACCATTTTTTTCCCAGTCCCAGTATCTGCTGCAGTTCACTGCGCAGTCGGCTCACATTGTATCCCCTGCCCTGTCTGCCGAACTTCCCGAAAAAGGACAAGTCTTTCCTAATCTGAGCTGGTGTCATGCGCAGTCTGGCCCCCAAGCCCTTTGAACTGATAAACTCTACACCCTCGGACTTCAAAAGAGCCAGCGCACGCAGATACATCGGCAGCCGCGAGATAACTACTTCTGGAATCTGTCTCTGCACGGCCCTCTCCTCATATGTCCGGTTATCACTACTTGACTCCAACATGTACGGCAATTGTCCCCAGGTTTAGGCTTCTATGGTCAACCTGGCGGAACCCGACCTCCTCCATAATTTTCTGAAACTCAATTACGCTCAGAAAGCAGCCGACTGAGTCCGGGAGATAACGATAAGCCTTACCATCACCACTTAACCAGCGACCCAAAACAGGGACTATTTTATATAGATAGAATTGATAAAAAGCGCCGATAATGCCAGATGCTGGCCTCACCAGCTCCAGACAGACGACTCTGCCCCCGGGTTTGACTACCCGACGCAATTCTGCGAGGAAAAGATTGATATCGGCCACGTTGCGCAGGGCGAATCCGTTCAGAGCACAGTCAAAGCTATTATCGCTAAAGGGCAAAGCTAAGGCATCCCCCATAATAAAATCAACCCTCTTCTCCATTCCCTTCTTCTCCGTCTTCACCTGGCCCCGTCTCATCATTTCCTGGCACAAATCCAACCCCACCACCGAATCAGTATACCTGGCAAGCTCCAGAGCCATATCGCCGGTTCCAGTAGCCACATCAAGCACCCGTCCCCGCGCCGGTCGTGCCAGCTTCACTGCAACCCGGCGCCACCGACTATCCTGCCCCCAGCTCATTAAGCAATTAATGAGGTCATAGTAAGGAGCGATCCTGGCAAACATCTCTCGGATCGCTCTCTCTTTGAACTTATTACTATCCTGCCTGTCCATTTATTGCGCTGTTCCGGAATCACTCCTGATTTCGATCGCCCTCGGTCTTACCCGGCATTTCTCGGCAGTAATGATGGACTCGATTTGAGAAATAGCCTGCTCAATCCCACCCTTGTGATTGACCACTACGTAATCAAACATAGAAATGCTGTTCATTTCCTTTTCGGCAGCCTTCATCCTTACTTCCAAATCAATACTGGATTCAGTCTTGCGCTGTTTGAGTCTCTTTTCCAAATCCTCCCTCGATGGCGGCACCAGGAAAATGAACACAGCCTGTGGAATAGTCTTCTTAATAGTAGCTGCCCCCTGAATATCCACCTTAACAATCACATCCCTTCCCTTGTCCATAGCTTGCTGCAACTCGCTTTTGGGCACACCGTAGAGATTGCCATAGACATTAGCCCATTCCAGAAGCTCACCCTTTTCAATCATCTTTTCGAATTGGGCTTTGGAGACAAAGTGATAGTCAACCCCCTCGGTTTCTCTCTTACGCCGAGGCCGGGTTGTTGCCGTCACCGCGTAGTGCAGGGGATAGCCTCTCCTTTTAATTCCTTCCAGTACCGCATCCTTGCCCACCCCCGAGGGCCCGGACAGGACGATAAGCAGTGGACTTTCACTTGAACCTGTCACTTATTCACCTGCTCCTTCTTCAATCCGGCTTAACTCCACCGCCTCTGCTTGCCGCCACTCTGCTGGCGATAGTCTCCGCATTAAGAGCGACAAGCACAATATGACCGCTGTCCATGATTATGACTGCCTTTGTCTTTCGGCCACTGGTCAGGTCGATTAAAAGACTCTTGCCTTTACCCGCCTGTATCATGCGCTTTATCGGTGCCGAGCCCGGGGAAACAATGGCAAGGACTTTATCTATCGCTAATATATTGCCGAAACCCACATGAACCAATTCCGTGCTCATCACTCTCTCTCCCTGACCTAGATTCACGACTTCGCAGCGCTCAGCCGCTTTAAATCCTGCCAGAATCTGGGATATGATATATTCACAGCCTCAGCGTTGTCAATCTCAGTTTTCCCTTCAGCAACAAGTGCAGCTACCCCAATCATCATCGCCAGGCGGTGGTCTCCGTGGCTCTCACAGGCAGCACCGCGCAGCTTCTTTCTTCCCTGAATGACCATGCCGTCGGGCAGTTCCTGTACATCAGCGCCCAGCTTTAACAGCTCCTTCGCCGTGTTGCTTATCCTGTCAGTCTCCTTCACTCTGAGCTCACCAGCATCCCTTATCACAGTCTTCCCCTGAGCTACAGAGGCAGCTAACGCTATCAGCGGTATCTCGTCTATCACTCTGGGAATAAGCTCGCCGCTAATCTCTATTCCAGACAGTTGGCTTGACTGCACTCTCAGGTCAGCGACAGGCTCGCCGCTCACTGTCCGCTCGTTGGTCACAGTTAAATTAGCTCCCATAGCATTCAGGACATCGATTATCCCGCTCCTGGTGGGATTAATGCCTACATTGCTTAACCGGATGTTCGCCCGGTGGTGGATAACGCCTGCCACCAGCCAGAAGGCAGCGGAGCTTATGTCGCCCGGCACAGTAATATCTATAGCTTTTAGACGGCTTGGTGAGACAGTGATGGCATCCCCCTTCACCTCAATCTTAGCCCCCATCGCTTTGAGCATTCTTTCCGTATGGTCACGAGAAGCTACGGGCTCCTTTATGATAGTATCCCCCCGGGCATAGAGCGCCGCCAGCAGCAGCGCTGATTTGAGCTGAGCGCTGGGGACAGGGAGCGTATAGCGAATCCCGTGGAGCTGTCCACCTTTGATCACCAGAGGAGCCCTGGAATCACTGCTCCGTCCCCAAATCTGAGCACCCATAAGTCTGAGAGGCTGAATAACACGGTCCATAGGGCGGGAGCGCAGCGACCGGTCACCTGTGATAATGGAGAAGAAAGGTTGAGCCGCGAGCAGCCCCGCCAGAAGCCGCATGGTCGTGCCGCTGTTCTCCGCGCAAAGCACATCGTCAGCTTCCTTCAGTCCCTTGTCCCCTACCCCCCCGACAACCAGACCGCCACCTTTAGATGACTCGATTGCCACTCCCAGAGACCGCATACACGCTACAGTGGCAAGACAGTCAGCGGCCTGAGCGAAATTGCTGACCCTGGAATCGCCCCGGGCAATGCCGTTGAGAATAACAGCGCGGTGAGAGATAGACTTGTCGCCCGGAGGACTGACCTTGCCATCGAGAGCAGGAGGAGCCTGCACGACCTGTTTCATAGGCCCTGCCCCCGCAGCCAGTTCTCCCGCGCCTCCCGCGCCTGAGCCAGCATCTCAGCCAGCTCGTCGCTCTCATCAGCTACCATGTCCCGATATCCTTTCAGCACTTCAATATAGCGGTCCAGCCAATCTGCAATCTTCTCCCGATTGGTAAGACAGATATCGCGGTTCATCTCCGGATTCCCCGAGGCCAGGCGTGAGAGATCCCGATAGCCTCCAGCCGCAAGCTTAGCCATCTCAGGCCACAATCGACTTTTCGTCGTGGCAGTAACAAATGCAGCCGAAAGCAGCATGGGGAGATGGCTGACACCCGCCACCAGGTTATCATGTGTCTCGGCATCGATAAAGAAAGGCTTAGCGCCAATTGACTCCACCAATCTTTTCAACTTTCTCACCGCCTGTGGAGTTGCACATACAGAAGAGGTAAGGCAATAGACACATCCCCGAAATAGGTCGGCCTCAGCCTCACTTATGCCGGAGGTCTCTTTGCCAGCCATAGGGTGGCCGCCGATAAAGCTTATTTTGGGAGATAAGTACTCTCCAGCCCATTGCATAACCTGCACCTTGGTGCTGCCGGTATCCGTGACCACACACTTGGGGGATAAATGTTCCGATATTGATGCCAGCACCTCTTTGGTAGCCATCACCGGCGTGGCAATGATAACCATATCCGCTCCCGATACAGCCGACGCCAGATTCTTCGCAGCCCCGTCTATGGCGCCACACTTCTTCGCCGCAGCGATCGTTTCGGCGCTCCTGCTGAATCCTACAATCTCAATCCCTCTGGCTCTTGACTTCTTCAACGCCAGAGCTAATGAGCCTCCAATCAGGCCCAGACCTATTATGGCAATCCTTTTCACAAAGCACCTCAAAAATCAGAGTGGCTGCCCTACAAAGAGGCGAGCAAACAGGTCTACGGCACGCAGCAAGAAATCCCACAAGAAGCCGGTAAAATAGCCTAAGAAGACTACCACAAGCAGAATCATCGGGCCATATGGCTCCATTCTCAGCATAGCAGCAGCCTGCTGCCGGGGCAAGATACCAACAGCGATATTGAACCCATCCAGAGGCGGGATAGGGATCAGATTGAACACCCCCAGGATGAGGTTGAGCAGAATAACGTAGCCTATTATATCAGCAGCGACCCAGCCCGGATTCCAACTGTAAAAAGGCGGATAGGCCCACGACCAGGGCGAATGCCAGGCCACTACTCCTACCCTCACCAGTATCCCCAGCAGCGCAACCAGGGTAAAGTTAGCCAACGGCCCGCCGAAAGCCGATAATGCCATCCCTCTCCTGGGGTTCATACGGAAATAGTTGGGATTAATAGGCACGGGCTTGCCCCAGCCGAAGCCGACCAGAAACAGCATCAAAGTACCTAAAGGGTCGAGGTGCTTAACCGGATTTAAAGATAGCCTACCCAGCCTCTTCGCAGTAGGATCGCCGAGCCGGTACGCCATCAAGGCGTGACTGAACTCATGGGCGGTTATCGCGATGAGCAGAGAGAACCCGACTATTACTACCAGCAAGAAGAATGCTGCCGGGTCTGCTCTCAGCAGCCCTAGATTCCAGAGGAGCATTACCCTACCTTTTTTGAGTTATTATAGCATAGTTTACTCTTCACTCATATAAATATATAAGTTGGCAGTGGTTCAGTTTGAAGTTAGGGGAAATAGTATCTTGCCAAAATATCCCCAAGGTGGGATAAACCCACTTGACAAATAATCCCACCACGATATAATATGTGTATGTAGGTAGCAGGGGGACAGATTCATCGCAACTATAATAAAGGACGAGGACTTAACAAGAATACCCGGGAGTGTAAAACCGGATTCCAAAAAGAGGGTAGTTTTACCCAGCTTCTTAGTGAGGGAAGATATTATCTACCATATCTACAGCAACAGCGCGGGGCAAATCGTGTTAGACCCTCAAGTAACAATTCCTGCCTCAGAAGCCTGGCTATTCAAGAATCCCGTTGCTATTGCAGCGGTTCGGCGGGGTCTTGCTGATGCTGCAAAGGGCAAAGTCTCAAGGGTCAACCTTAGTACTTTATAAGGTCTAAGCTTTGTTTGAGCTACAATGGACAGATGAGGCAAAGGCAGCTTATAAGTTACTCAGGGACAATCCGTCGGAGAAAGCCCGCTACAGGGCTGTCAAGAAAACCATAAAACTTCTAGCAGAGAATCCACGGCACCCCGGCCTACAAACCCACCCATTTCTGAGTCTAAATGGACCGAATGGGGAAAAGGTTTTTGAAGCATATGCACAACAGAAGACATCAGCAGCATATAGAGTGTTTTGGTATTATGGCCCCTCAAAGGGGGAAATGACTATTTTCGCGATTACTCCTCACCCGTAGTTGCTTAAGTACACTTACTTTCTCCACCTAGCCAGTCTCGCCTCAGCAGCCCTAGATTCCAGAGGAGCATAGCCCTACCTTTTTTGAGCTATTATAGCACAGATTAATACCTATTTTAGTCATGACACAATGTTTGTAGTGCGCCCTTGCACGTTCGCGCGACGATAATGGAGTGTGATTTTTAATTGAGTTGAGCGCGAGCGCAACATATGTGACGCGTGTACGCGGAGGAAATTTTGTTAGTCTAAATAGGGTCTAACATCTTGAACATTTCCGGAATTATCGTGTCAGTTTTGCCAAAATAGGCGTAAACTTTATAATATTTTACGAGTGCTTCTAGAAATTCTAGACTCTTACAAGCGACAAATCTTTGTGACCTCTCCATCATTGCCGCATTGAATTCAATTGAGAATGCTGGAGGGAGCACTCTATTTGGGGGTTTGTTAAGACTAACCAACAATATTTTTCCAGAGACAGGGAAAACAAATTCTTTTAGACAGTTTACAGGATCATTGTCGCTATCTCCCATACTAATAATTGGGCTATCTCCCACAATATTCCAGCTCTTATTATCTTTCGTATAGAAGAACCGCCAATTAACTAATCTCGCAACCCAATCATCTTTAAAAAATGGAACGAACGGAATTATATGTTTGAAAGCTTTCTTAAATGCTTGAGATTGTCTTATTATTTCTCTAACTTCCTTAGGCGCTTTTTCGCCACTCTTATTTAAGAGTTTCAACCAATCAAACTCACCTATCTCCTCGAACGCTTTTTCTGATAATTTCTCTACAACTTCAACATTGCTTGGCAATCTCCAATGAAGAAACAATAAGAAGAGAAAAAGGTTCATTGCATCTGAGACTTTAATAGGTGTTTTTTCATTAGATTCTCTAATCTTGTTTAACGAACCCCAACATTGATTTTCGATCGCTGTGTACCCTTCCTCCAACAAATCTGATGAATCGCCACCTGGAAACAATACTGCATTCAAATTGTTTTCAAAGAAGGCGCCGCTTGGATTGGTTAGAAAGATATTGTCTTTCCGTTTGTCGTAGACAAAGAAAGTATTCTGGCTATTCGTAAACCCCTTCAAATAGAACTGGGGTAGGTAGTGATGTTTCTTGCTAGGTTTTTTCATTTGCGAAGCCGATTTACACTCTGTCATAACTGCGCTTGGCAACGACTAAACATATCGTCCCACCACTTCTTTTCCCAGTCATCCGTTACCAGTTCACCCATTGCTTTCAGCATAGCTATTAACTTATCCACTTGCTCGCTCATACGTCCTGGCGAGCTAAATTCTACTTCCTTTGATAGCACATACAAGGCGCTTATTGTATATTGTATTACATGGTCCGGGTCCTTAACATCCATACCCATGGGAAGCGTCCCAGTTCTAAGCGACTCCAAAACTGCTTGGTAAGCTCTATCCGGCAGACCGCTCGCCCTAAAACGCAACTTAAGGAAATCACGTAAATCCATCAGGATACCTCCATACGCTGACAAATCCTGCTTCCACTTCCCCTTCAGCACCTCCCTATTTGCAGCGCCGAACCTAATCCCCCTCAACGGCAATATACTCAACGCTAGTGCAACATACAGTAAGGCTCTGTTCGGAGCGTCTTTGTATAGCTTTATTAAGAATTCACCACGCCCAAGCGTTTTAAGACCCAGATACGGCTCAAGCATTGCCGTCATCTTCTTACCAGGTACAGAGAACCCAATCAAGACCGTTTTTGGCGAGTAATCAACCCCTTTAGGGAACACCATCATCCATTTCGCATCACTTTCCCTACTCCCGGTCTTCCCCGAACCCAACTCCTTTCGTTTTCCTTGAATTACCCTAACAAATTCTTTGCCAAAAACTTTTTCCAAATGTGAAACCATTATCGGTTCAGGAAAGGCACCCGCCATAATCATCATTAAACCCACGACAGCTTCCAGTTTTTGCTTAGGAGATAAAAAACTCGATTTATCTATCATCTCATACAAATCTTCTCTTTCTGCTACCGTAAGCTTACTCTCAACCGATTCAAACGCAATATGACATGACGTATATTTTTCAAGCAGCTGTTCAACAAACTCTCGACTAACTGAGTCCCTATATTTCGCAAAATATTTTTCCTCTACATATTTTCCCTCTGCCATATTCACCTCCCCAACTTCCGGCATTATAGATTGTTCCGATTCTAAAGTCGAGGATTAATAATGACTTAGCCAAACGTCTGTCACCTAGCCAATTAACGGTAATCCAAATTGGATTTCGCGACCCCCTGTTAGTCCTTGACACCGTTATGGGGAACTGATAGCATCGCGAGTTCGTAAATCTTTATGATTTACCTAGCTAATCCTTGATTGGAATTCGACTTGACAATCTTATAGCATAGTTTACCCTTCACCTATATATAATTATCGAGAGTACGCAGATTTCCTCCCACCCCGGAAAACCAAGGTGGGAAAAGAGGGTTTACATATACTCCCGTGGGATAAACTTGACAAATGAAGCTGAGTATGTTATATGTAGTACACGGAGCCAAGAGGTGCTTCCGAATCCAGGTTCAGGAGGTGCGCCGTGAGGCTTCACGCAATGTATGGAGTCAGGCAGGTGGATTGTTGATGCCCTGCCATGGGGTAGGGCAAGCGGACCCTCGAGTTCAATTCGAGGAAAAGAGGTCGAGAGGTTAGTCTCATAAATAGAGCCTCGTTCGGTGGTGATCACTGAAAAAGAGTTGGGCTCGAGAAGCTAAAACAGAAGGTAATCAGTGGTGGAGGGCGCTGCAAAAGTGCCCTCCACATTTTTTATTCTATCTTCCAAGCAAGCCTTTTCAGGGTAGCCTGGAGCACCCGCTCCAGGCCCAGGATTTAAGTACTGAGATTCTTCGCTGCCGCTCAGAATGACAGGCAAATAAACCCTGGCTTCCGCTAGCCCCGGCGCAGCTTGCTCTCAACTGAACTAATCTTGCTTTCCATCGTAGCTCTCTTGTCTCTGCGGTCATCTATGTTAACGATGGTAACGACTCTCTGCACGCCTTCTCCGAACACACTCTCGTGCATTTGCCTGACCATGTTCAGCACTTTATCCAGATCGCCTTCGAGCACGGTGCCCATCGGGGTCAACCGGAAGGCCACAGACTTCTGACTCTGCAAAACCTTGAGAGACCGGGCAACGTACTTGCTGAGGGAAGTTGTTTTGGTTCCCAGGGGAACGATACTTACCTGGACTATTGCCATTGCTGTCACCCCCTGACTCGGGCAAGCTGCTCGAACTATACAGGTTTATTTGACCTGCACCCTGCCCACGTTGCATTTGATTTCCAGCTCCACCTGCTTGCCACTGGTGCCGAAATCTTCAGACATATAGTAATCGCCGCTCTGGGGAAAGCGACTCTTATCTATATCTATGCCGGTTACATTGGTATCCAGAAGTATTCTGGCGGCGACCCCCGCGGGAACAGTCACCTCAACATTAGAAGCGTTTGCGGTTATCTTGATATGGGTAGTGCCTGCCGATGACGGGGCGGTGACCTGACAACTGCCAGCGTTCAATTCTACGATGACGTCAGGCGTCAGCAGCTTGCTCAGATTGAGGGAGATACTGCTTGCGGCCGACTTGATATCCAATGTCAGCGGTATTTTTGGAGTGAACATGGCCTGCCAGTCAAGGTAAGGCCCGCTCCAGAAGAACCGGTTAATACTTCTGGCAGTCAAATGAAGGCTGCCATTCCCATCCTGCTGCTGGAAATCAGCTTCAATGCCTCCATCTCCACCTCTGGAACTTGAATCTACCTCCACAAGGTTCGCTGAGTCATTCCCCAGGCTTCCCAGGGAGAGACTCCCTCCATTGAAGTCTATGGCAATACTGGCTCGTTCGAGATTCGCCAGAGGTTCAGAGTAGCTCTCAGCGACTGCGGCCGGTTGATACTGCCAGTAAGCTATGCCCAGGCAGGCCCACAGCAGCGCAAATACCAGTATGCTCGTTGCCCAGCGACTGTAGCGGCTGAGAAGAATATTGAGGCCGATTATGATTATCAATACCGGCCAGAAGCGCCACAGCGTCCCCCAGACTCCCCAGGGAAGAACATCAAGAGCCTGCAGGAGGAACACTATGCCCAGAAAAAGCAGTATTATGCCCCAGATAGGAGCACCATGCGCCCGCCGGGGTCTCATCTCAGACATGCTACCTCCGGCTAGCACCGAATATGATAACCAGGCCTATGACCAAAATAACCAGGGCGATGAAAACACCCCAGTGGAACCACCAGAATAAACCGAAGTTACTCAAGAGTATAACTATGCCGATAACGACAATTAATATCCCTAAGAAAGTTCTGCGCCCATGGTGAAAGCTGGCGACATCCGTCGACTCACCTTCTTTCCGCTCAAAAGTAGAACGAATCTCGCTGGCGGAGGCTTTGATGTCCTCTATATTCTCTTTTATCGCTTCCCGCGGTGTGGCGACTTTTGAGCCCTCCGGGGGGACGATGATTGCCATTATGATATAAGCGAGGATGCCCAGACCGTCGGCAAATATCAGCAACACCGCTACTATTCTTACGATAACTGGATTGATGTCAAAATACTTCGCCAGGCCGCCGCACACCCCCCAAATCATTCTATCTGTCCGACTTCGATAAAGCCTTTTCTCCATGTCCATCTCCTGAGCTTAATCGTGTGCGGGATTATACTACAAAAATACGTCGAGTGTCTATCCCGGCAACAAGGAGGTCGCTTAGCTACTCTTTTCAACCCCCTTTATCCCCCAATCTTGGGGGATTTTAGATTTGGGGGACACCCCCAAACCCCTGGCAAAGGGGGTGAACCCCCTCTGCACTCCCCCTTATTAAATAACTTCGTAACAGGTTGTCTGAGCAAACACGTAGACCAGATAATATCGACAAGTCTGTCATTCTTTGTCTTTTCGTCAATCGGGCCAAAGGCCCTGCCTTTATACGGTATTTCATCGATACGGCAATATTTTGACAGATTTTCGTAATTATTTCAGGGATAAGTACTATTGACAAATTAGAATAAAGGTGATATTCTCTAGACAAGCGGCAAGCGGTTGCCGCTAACCGCTTGCCCATAATGAGGGAGATAAGGTGAAGAAGATACTGATAAAAGAGGAAGTCTGCATCGGCTGCGGCCTGTGCCGGGTCTATTGTCAGACAGAGCACTCCCGTTCCAAAGACATAATCAAGGCATTTAAGAAAGAAAGCCCCCATCCCCTGCCTCGCATCCGTGTAGAGAGAGATGGGGAGGTCTGCTTCTCAATCCAATGCCGTCACTGCGCCGAGCCCTGGTGTGTCTATTCCTGCCTGACAGGTGCCATGCGCAAGGACCCGGCGACCGGCATAGTTACAGTTGATGCTGAGAAGTGCGCCGGATGCTGGACCTGCATATTAGCATGCCCCAATGGGGCCCTGGTCAAAGATTCGGATAACAAGGTTATCGCTAAGTGCGACCTCTGCGCTGATAAGGATGTACCGGTTTGCGTTGCTAATTGTCCCAACGAAGCGCTGGTGCTGAGCACGGATGGGAGTGAAGTCAGTTGATCGCCATAATCGACTACGGGGCTGGAAATCTGCGCAGTGTCGCCAATGCTCTGGTGAAACTGGGCTACCGGCCAAAAGTGACCCGGGAACCGGAGGATGTTTGCAACGCTGCCGCAGTGATTTTCCCCGGCGTCGGTGCGGCCGCAGATGCTATGCAGAGCCTGAAAGATTCCGGCCTGGATGAAGCTATTCGGGAAGTAATACGCGAGGGCCAGCCGCTCTTCGCTGTTTGCGTAGGGATGCAAGTCCTGCTGTCCTCAACTGAGGAAGGGGGATGGAATGAGTGTCTGGGGATAATTCCCGGGACAGTCAGGAGATTGCCCGCAGGGCTTAAGGTGCCACACATAGGCTGGAATCAGGTGAAACAGTTAGTCCGGCATCCTATTTTCGATGATATTCCCGATGAATCGAATTTCTATTTCGTACACAGCTATTACGCCGAGCCGGAAGATAGCACTGTTGTGGCCGGGACCACTGAATACGGGGTAACCCTATGCAGCGTGCTCATCAAGGATAACCTGGTGGCAACTCAATTTCATCCCGAGAAAAGCGCCACTATCGGATTGAAGATGTATGACAACTTCTTGAAGATGGCCGGGGCCAAGGAGTAGATACCGTGTCAAAGACAAAGTCGCTGACAACAAGATACCTGATTATCGGAAACTCGGCCGGAGGCATAGGGGCTGTTGAGGCGATACGCGAGGTGGATAAGGAAGGCTCTATTATCATGATTTCTGACGAGCCCTATCCCAGCTACTCCCGCCCGCTCATCTCGAAGTATCTGACCAGGGAGCGCAGCCTTGAGAGTATGCTCTTCCGTCCACTTGAGTTCTACAGTCAGAACAATATCACATCAATTCTGGGAAAGAAGGTCAGAAGCCTGGGCCTCGGTGACCACACCGCTGAGCTTGAAAACGGTGAGCATATCTCCTGGGAGAAGCTGCTAATAGCCAGCGGCGGAGTGCCCATAGTCCCGAAGATGGAAGGAGCCGGTAAAAGAGGCATTTTCACCTTCACTACACTCGACGACGCCAAGGCCATCGACGAATTCATCGAGAACGCTCACACCGCAGTAGTCATCGGCGGCGGACTTATCGGCATAAGCGTAACCGAAGCCCTGAAAAAGCGCGGGGTTAAGGTCACGGTAGTGGAAATGAAGGATAGAATCCTGAATACCATCCTCGATGAGCAAGCATCCTCGATCGCAGAGGAAGCTTTAAAGAGGGCTGGTATCAGAATCATTACAGGGCACACTGTGGCTGAGATTACGGGGAAGGAGTGGGTCAGGGGAGTAGTGCTGGACAGCGGAGAGGACATACCCTGTAGCATGGTGGTGGTCGCTATCGGGGTATCTCCGCGCACCGAGCTTGCCAGAGGTACAGAGATAAAGGTAAACCGCGGCATAGCGGTAGATAGTCACATGGCCACGAACTATTCGGATGTTTACTCCTGCGGTGACGCAGCCGAGGCATACGATTTCGTCTACTGCACCAACAGGCTGACGCCAATCTGGCCCAATGCCTATATCGGAGGCAGGGTTGCCGGCTACAACATGGCCGGAGTTAAAGCTGAATATCCCGGCGGCACGGGAATGAACTCACTCAATTACTTCGGGCTGGACATCGCCGCAGCAGGTATAGCAGTCCCCCCAGAGGGCGACGGCTATGAGCTTATTCACAAACAAAAGGATGGTATTTACCAGAGGATAGTTCTGAAGGATGACCTTATTGTGGGAATAGTCTTTGTGGGTGCTATCGAAAAAGCAGGCATACTCTTCAGCCTGATGAGGGACAGAGTCAAAGTGAGCAACTTCAAGAAGATGCTTTTGAGCGATAACTTCGGCCTAATATCTTTGCCCAAGGAGCTGTGGCAGAGGCGATTGAAGAAAGATGCCACTATTATAGGAGGGCTCAAAAGATGAAAGACTTTAGCAAGATAAACAACCCCTACTCTGACGACAAGGTGATAGACGCCTGCTCCATCTTTGGCATGATGGACACTACAGGAAAGCCATTTTCCGGCAAAGGCGTGATCAAAGCCATAGCCAACATGCATTTCCGCGGTAACGGATTGGGGGGCGGGTTCGCTATCTATGGGTTATATCCGGAATATCCCGATTACTACGCCTTTCACATAATGTACCTGTGCCCGGAAGCGAAATCAGAAGTAGAGGCTTTTCTCAAGCAGGGGTTCTGTATTGTAGCTGCCGAAGAGGTACCCACACAGCCTACTCCCGCCATATCGGATCCGCCGATAGTATGGCGATATTTCCTCCAGGTCGAAGCACAAAACGGAGGTGGGCTTTCAGAGGATGACTATGTTGTGGAAATGGTAATGAGAATCAACACCGGAATAAGAGATGCCTTCGTTTTCTCCAGTGGCAAAAACATGGCGGTATTCAAAGGGGTAGGCTACCCTGAGGAGATAGCCGAATATTTCTGCCTGGAGCAATACAAGGGTTATATATGGACAGCTCACGGCAGGTTCCCCACTAACACGCCGGGCTGGTGGGGCGGGGCGCATCCTTTCAACATCCTGGACTGGACGGTCGTTCATAATGGCGAGATCTCCTCCTACGGGACAAACAGGCGCTACCTCGAGGAGTTCGGCTATCATTGCACCTTGCAGACTGATACCGAGGTGATAGCCTACGCCGTAGACCTCTTGGTGCGAAGGCACGGCCTTCCAATAGAGATAGTGGCCAAGATACTGGCACCTCCCTTCTGGAGCGACATAGAGCGACTTCCCGAAGGACAACAGAAGCTGTTTCGCACGTTGCGTCAGGTATATGGCAGCCTGCTGATGAACGGGCCTTTTACCATAATAGTGGCTCATCACGGCGAAATGATCGGGCTCACCGACAGGATAAGGCTGCGTCCGCTCACAGTCGGGGTGAAAGACCAGAAGCTTTATCTTTCTTCCGAGGAATCAGCTATTCGCCTGATCTGCTCGGAGCCGGACCGTACCTGGATTCCTATGGGTGGCGAACCTATTATAGGCAGGCTGAAGCCAACAGGTGCTTCGGTAAGTGCAAGAACAGAGATGCTGGGCAAAAGAAGTGTTGCCAGGTAGGGAGGGATGATAAGTGAAAACAGTTAAAGGGTTCTGCCCTAAATGCGGAAATCCAGTGGCTCTGACAGAATACGGCCAGTACTTGAGCAAGGAGCTAAGGAGATTTGATCACGTTTTCGAGGGTTGGTGCCCGAACTGCGTTGAGCGTGTGGTCGAGCATGCTGTGCTTAAGGGTTCTGAGAAACGCAAGGCAAACAGAGCAGAGCCGAAGATCGCTAAGTAGGACTCAACTATGTTAACTAAGAGAATTATCCCGTGTCTGGATGTAACAGGGGGCCGCGTAGTTAAGGGGACGAGCTTCACCGAGCTTCGCGACGCCGGTGACCCTGTAGAGTTGGCTGCGTTCTACTACCAGCAGGACGCCGATGAGCTGGTTTTCCTGGACATCGGTGCCACACCTGAGGGACGTAAAACTATGGTGGAAGTGATTGAAAAGGTGGCAGAACAGGTTTTCATCCCGCTCACTGTGGGTGGGGGATTGCGCAGCACGCGCGACATGAGACTTATGCTGGAATCAGGCGCGGACAAGATAACAATCAATACAGCGGCTGTCCTCAACCCCAAGCTCATCAGCGAGGGGGCAAAAAAGTTCGGCTCTCAGTGCATAGTTTTAGCTATAGATGCCAAGAGGGTAAATAGCAACGGAGCGCCCAGATGGGAGGTCTGCACCCACGGAGGGCGCAAGTCGACAGGTATCGATGCTGTAGCGTGGGCCAGGAAAGCTATCGAGCTTGGTGCCGGTGAGGTGCTCCTTACCAGTTGGGATGCCGATGGCCACCGCAGCGGATATGACCTGGAGCTAACCCGTGTCATGAGCGAGTCGCTGCCCGTGCCAGTAATAGCAAGCGGCGGCGCAGGCAATCTCGAACATCTCTATCAAGCGCTTGTGGTCGGCAAGGCTGATGCCGCTCTTGCTGCCAGCATCTTTCACTATCGCACTTATTCGATTCGCCAGGCAAAGGACTATCTGGCTGAAAGAGGGATTCCCGTCAGGAGATAGCAGGGGGATAACGTGAAGACATATTTGCCACCGAAATTTATAGTTGAGCGCGACCCTGAGCGCTGCATCCAGTGTCAGGTGTGTGTTAATCAATGCTCCTTTGACACTCATTACTATGATGCTGAGGACGATGTTGTGAGAAGCCGCGAAGGAACGTGCGTCGGCTGTCACCGCTGCGTCGTGTTCTGCCCTACTAATGCCTTAACCGTAAGAGCGAACCCACTGGACTACAGGGAGAACTTCAACTGGCGCCCCGAGGTAATCGAGGATATTATCAAGCAGGCTGAGACCGGCGGAGTGCTTCTCACAGGGATGGGCAACGATAAGGGTTACCGCGTCTACTGGGACCACCTGGTTCTCAACGCCAGCCAGGTGACGAATCCCTCCATTGACCCGTTGCGGGAGCCTATGGAGCTCACTACTTATCTGGGTAGCAAGCCAGATAAGGTAGAGATAGAGCCAAACAGTCTGAGCCTGAAGACCAACGTTGGTCCTCAGGTCAAAATCGAGGTGCCCGTAATGTTCGCTGCCATGTCCTACGGGGCAGTGAGCCTGAATGTGCATGAGTCCCTGGCACGCGCAGCCACTGAGGCAGGCACTTTATGGAACACTGGAGAAGGCGGACTTCATCCAAGCCTGTATAAGTACGGTGCCAACACAATAGTGCAGGTGGCATCAGGCAGGTTCGGCGTCCACCAGGATTACCTCGATGCTGCCGCGGTGGTCGAGATAAAGATCGGCCAGGGGGCTAAGCCCGGCATCGGTGGCCATCTCCCCGGGGAAAAAGTGAGCGCCGAGGTATCCATGACCAGGATGATCCCTCGGGGCACGGATGCGCTGTCCCCAGCACCGCAGCACGACATATATTCTATCGAGGACCTGGCACAGCTCGTCCATGCCTTGAAAGAGGCTACCAACTATAGCAAGCCTATTTCAGTCAAGATAGCTGCCGTCCATAACTCGGCAGCCATCGCCAGCGGGATGGTACGAGCCGGAGCGGATATCATAGTACTCGATGGATTGCGGGGCTCTACTGGAGCTGCGCCCAAGATTATCCGCGACAATGTGGGCATACCCATTGAGATGGCCCTCGCATCTGTTGATAGCAGGCTGAGACAGGAAGGCATACGCAACCAGGCCTCCCTCGTAATTTCGGGCGGCATCAGGAACAGCGGAGACGTGGCGAAGGCGATCGCTTTAGGTGCAGATGCTGTCTATATCGGCACCGCAGCCCTGGTTGCTTTGGGCTGCTGCCTCTGCCAGCAATGCCACACAGGCAAATGCGCCTGGGGCATCTGCACGACAGACCTTGCCCTGACCAAGAGAATCAACCCCGACATCGGGGCCAGAAGGCTGGCCAACCTGCTCCGCGGCTGGAGCCTAGAACTGAAGGACATTTTGGGTGGCATGGGAGTCAATGCCCTGGAGAGTCTGAGAGGTAACCGATTGCACTTGAGAGGTGTTGGGCTAACTGACACCGAGCTAGAAATCCTGGGAGTAAGAATGGCAGGCAGCTAAGATGACAGAGAAAGTTCACAGCGAGAAAGCTAACACAGTAGTGAAGATAGATGCCTATGGGCTTTCCCATCGGGAGCTCAACGCAAAGCTGAGGGAAGCAGTCTCGAATGGGAGCCAGAAGATTGAGCTTCGGAATGTTTACGGCCAGAGATATATCGGGACAGACTTAGATAAAGCGGTTGAGATTGAGATATTCGGCGTTCCAGGAAATGACCTGGGTGCGTTCATGAACGGGCCCAGGATTATTGTTCGCGGCAATGCCCAGGATGGCTGCGGGAATACTATGAACAACGGCGAGATAATTGTTCATGGCCACGCGGGAGATATTATCGGCCTCTCGGCCAGAGGCGGAAAGATTTTTGTCCGCGACGACGTGGGCTACAGGGCCGGCATCCACATAAAGGAGTACCAGGACAAGAAGCCGGTGCTGGTCATAGGAGGCACAGCCCAGGACTTTTTCGGTGAGTACATGGCTGGGGGGGTTGTAATCTTACTTGGCCTCAATCTGAAAGAGGGCGAACATCATAAAGCCAAATTCATCGGCACCGGCATGCACGGCGGTGTTATTTACCTTCGAGGCAGCGTGGATAATTATCAACTGGGCAAAGAGGTGGGGGTTGCCGAACTGGAAGAGAAGGACTGCCAGACTCTTAAGGAACTTGTCGGTGAGTTTGCCTCCCATTTCGACTTCAACGCTGAAGAGATACTGAAGCAAAAGTTCAGCAAGCTATTCCCGCGCTGGCTCAGACCTTACGGCAGGCTCTATGCCTATTAAATTGGGGGGTGAGATATGATAGGCCAAGAGGCTCCAGATATAGAAAGAAAGATAGTAGCAATCTTAAAAGTGCTCAGCGATTCCCAGGAGCCGCTGGGCGGCAGGGTTATCGCCCGTCGTTTAAGCGATTTCGGGATCGAGTTGGGTGAGAGAGCAGTCAGATACCACCTCAAGCTAATGGATGGTCGAGGTCTCACCAGACCAGTGGGACTGAGGGATGGCAGGTCTATTACTGAGAGAGGGATTGAGGAGCTAGGCGGTGCTCTGGTCCGTGACCGGGTGGCCTCTATAGCCGCCAGGATCGAACTGCTGGCCTATCGAACCTCTTTCAACCCGGAGAAACGTACAGGTGAGGTTCCCATCAATACATCACTGTTTCCCAAGGAACAATTCAGAAAAGCCCTTTCTGCGATGAAAGATTCTTTTAAAGCCGGGCTCTGTGTCAGCGACCTGGTAGCTGTGGCATTCGAGGGAGAGGCGCTTGGCGAGATACCAGTGCCGCCACGCAAAATAGGACTGGCTACCGTATCGAATGTAACAGTAAACGGAGTTCTGCTAAAGGCAGGCGTACCACTGGATTCCAGGTTCGGGGGCGTACTCCAATTTCGTAACCACAAACCGCTCAGGTTCGTCGAACTGATAGAGTGTTCAGGCTGCTCACTATCTCCCGCCGAGATATTCCTCGCCAGCAGAATGACCAGTGTCCGGGAGGTAGCAAATACAGAAGAAGGCAAGATACTGGCTCATTTCCGCGAACTTCCGTCCCCCTGTAGACCGGCGGTGGAGACCATCATCGGGAAACTAAATGCGGCAGGCATCGGCGGCGTCGTTATGATAGGTAAGCCAAATGAGACGGTATGCGAGATACCAGTAGCTTTCAATAAGATCGGAATGGTACTTCAAAGCGGGCTCAACCCAATAGCAGCCGCAGTGGAAGCAGGTGTAGAAGTAACAAATCGTGCCATGAGCGGTGTAATCGACTATAGCAAGCTGAGAAAATTTGAGGACTTATTATAGAAAGTGACAGCGGAGGCTGGTCCACCTTGTTCAGAGTATCCATAATAGGCGAGGGAAAAGGGCAAATAGCAAGACTTGGTTCCGAGCTTGCCAGCAAGGGTTTGCTTTGCTCGATTGACACCGACGGTAAGAAAACAGCCCAGAAGGTCTCCGCACGAGATTTGGATCTGGTATTCATAGCTATAGATGGCAAGCCTGACAGTTTAGAGATGATAAATCTGGCACAGGGCATTAAGCAGGAAAGCCATCTGCCTGTAATAGCCCTTCTTTCTAAAGATGCCCTTGATAGGCTTGATTCCGGTCTGATTGTCGACGATTTCGTGGTTGAACCCTGGGATGCAGCCGAAATAGTGCTAAGAGCCAAACGAATATTAAAGAAGACTGAAAGCGCTGCCAAACAGGAGCTAATCGAGTGTGGCGACCTGACCATAGACCTGGCAAAGTATGAGGTTTATGTCAACAACAGGCTTATAGAATTAACCTTCAAGGAATACGAGTTGCTCAGATTTCTGGCGAGCAACAAGGGGAGAGTTTTCAGCCGCGAGGCTCTGCTCAGCGAAGTCTGGGGCTACGATTACTATGGTGGCGATAGGACAGTTGATGTCCACATCACGAGACTCAGGAGCAAGATCGAGGACTCCACCCACACCTTCATCGAGACGGTGAGGAACATAGGCTACAAGTTCAAAGAACCTGCGTAGAGCACTTATCCTCTTTCAATCCCCGTAACATAAACTTAACCTCAGTGAAATCTATTAGAAACAATGTCCCTCTATTATATTTCCCAGAAGCAACCTTAATCCCTAGAAAGGGGTTTCTGGGAAATGATAAACACCGGTGATACAGCCTGGCTTTTGACCTCATCAGCCCTGGTGATGCTGATGACACCGGGCCTGGCCCTCTTCTATGGCGGGATGGTGAGGCGCAAGAATGTGCTGTCCACCATAATGATGAGCTTCGCCCTCCTCGGATTGATCGGCGTCCTGTGGGTTCTTTATGGCTACAGCTTGGGCTTCGGGCCCAACGTGGGCGGCATCATCGGCAATCTGGACTTTATCGGCCTCAGAAATGTGGGGCAGAGTCCCTCTGCCGTATATGCTACCACGGTGCCCCAACTAGCTTACATGATATTCCAGGCTATGTTTGCTATTATCACTGTCGCCCTCTGGACCGGAGGCGTGGTGGAGAGGACAAAGTTCAGCGCCTTCCTGGTTCTGGCGATATTATGGTTTACCGTAGTCTACTGTCCCGTGGCGCACTGGGTATGGGGACAAGGCGGCTGGCTGGCCAAGCTGGGAGTCCTTGACTTCGCCGGCGGCACCGTAGTGCATATCAATGCCGGTATGTCAGCATTAGCTCTAGCGCTGCTGCTCCGTCCCCGCAAAGGATTCAAGGAAAAGGAGCCCATGGAGCCCAACAACATCCCCATGGTGATGCTGGGCGCCGGCCTGCTCTGGTTCGGCTGGTTCGGCTTCAATGGCGGGAGCGCCCTCACCTCAGGCGGGCTGGCATCCAGCGCTTTTGTAGCTACCAACATCGCTGCTGCGACTGCTGCCTTTACCTGGATGATGCTGGCCTGGATATATCGCCGCCCCTCTGCGCTCGGCGTTGCAACCGGGGCTGTAGCAGGGCTGGTGGCAATCACGCCTGCGGCTGGCTTCGTGAGCCCGATCGCTGCCATACCTATAGGAGTCGGAGTCTCAGTGATTTGCTACTACTGCATGATTCTAAGAGCGAAGGGAGGCATAGACGAGTCACTGGATGTTTGGGCAGTGCATGGCATGGGGGGTATCTGGGGCGCGCTGGCGACCGGCATCTTCGCCAATATCGCGGTTAACTCAGCAGGAGCCAACGGCTTAATCCACGGCAACCCTATGCAGCTCGCTAAACAGCTCGCCGGTGTCGCTGCCGTAGCTGTTTTTGCCTTCGTCGCCACCTGGGTGCTGGGCAAGATAGTAGACCTCACCATCGGGCTCCGGGTCAAAGAGGAAGAAGAGGTAGTGGGGCTCGATATATCGCAGCATGGAGAAAGAGCGTATGGAGGCACACTGCCATGAGATAGTTCACTTACTTGACGTCATTTTACTTTGTTTTTGGCAAAATCGAGTTGTTTTGTAACATGTTTGAAACAATTCTCAGGTAATATTGTCCCTAACAAAGCAAAATTAAACGAAGAAAGGGAATTACCTGAGATGGTGAATAATGGAGATACTGCATGGCTCTTGGTCTCTGCTGCCCTGGTAATGCTGATGACACCGGGCCTAGCCCTGTTCTATGGCGGGATGGTGAGACGGAAGAATGTTTTGTCCACCATCATGATGAGCTTTGTCCTACTGGGGTTGATCGGTACGCTCTGGCTGCTTTACGGATACAGCCTGGGCTTCGGGCCCAACCTTGGGGGCATCATCGGCAAGCTGGACTTTGTTGGCCTCAGAGGCGTGGGGCAGAGTCCCTCTGACGTATATGCTACCACGGTGCCCCAGCTCGCCTTCATGATATTCCAGGCCATGTTTGCTGTTATTACTGTGGCTCTCTGGACCGGAGGCGTGGTAGAGAGGACAAAGTTCAGCGCTTTCCTGGTTCTGGCAGTCTTGTGGTTCACTGTGGTATACTGTCCCGTGGCGCACTGGGTATGGGGACAAGGAGGCTGGCTGGCTAAGCTGGGAGTTCTTGATTTTGCCGGCGGCATCGTAGTACATATAAGCGCAGGCATGTCGGCATTGGCTTTGGCACTATTACTTCGGCCACGAAAGGGATTTAAAGAAAAGGAACCGATGGAGCCACATAATATACCCATGGTAATAATGGGTACCGGCTTGCTCTGGTTCGGCTGGTTCGGCTTCAACGCTGGAAGCGCACTCACCTCGGGGGGATTAGCATCCAGCGCTTTTGTAGCTACCAATGCTTCTGCCGGAGCAGCAGCCTTGACCTGGATGGTTCTGGGATGGATTCAGCGCCGCCCCTCTGTACTCGGTGTAGCTACAGGCGCTGTAGCAGGGTTAGCTGCAGTCACTCCTGCCGCAGGCTTCATACCACCGCTTGCAGGGATACCTATTGGCATAGTAGCCGCCCTGATCTGCTACTACTGCATGGTTCTCAGAGCAAAGGGAGGTATTGACGAGTCTCTGGACGTATGGGCAGTACACGGTATGGGAGGCATCTGGGGCACTCTTGCAGTCGGTATATTCGCCAGCGTTGCAGTCAACTCGGCAGGTGCTAACGGCTTGATTCATGGCAGCGGCATATTGCTCGCAAAGCAGCTCGTTGGCGTCGCTTCTGTAGCGGCCTTCGCCTTCGCCGCCACCTGGGTGCTGGGCAAGATAGTAGACCGCACCATTGGATTAAGGGTTAAGGAAGATGAGGAGGTAGTAGGTCTGGACATTTCACAGCATGGAGAGAGAGCGTACGGAGGCGTATCACCATGAAAAAGATAGAGGCAATCATCAGACCCGAGAAACTGGAACCTGTCAGAACTGCCCTGGCTGAGATTGGCGTATTCGGTATGACAGTGAGTGAAGTCAGTGGACGCGGCCGTCAGATGGGCATCACGTTGCAGTGGCGGGTGGGAGAGTACAGGGTGGAATTTCTGCCCAAGGTAAAAATCGAGGCCGTGGTACTCGACGAAGATGTAGGGAAAACGCTGAACGTCATAGTCAGAAAAGCCAGGACAGGCGATAGGGGAGATGGCAAAATATTCGTTTTGCCAGTGGACAATGCAATACGAATCAGAACCGGAGATGAAGGCGAGAGCGCCATCTAAATAATAATAAGGAGATAAGAAGGAGGTTTTAAATGGCAACCAAAAGCAGGAAGGAGAGCAAGGAGTATGTTCTCAAGATGGCAAAGGAGCACGATGTAAAATTCATCAGGATGTGGTTCACAGACATCCTGGGTATGCTCAAAAGCTTTGCCATAACCGTGGAGGAACTGGAGGGTGCGCTGGAGGAAGGGATGGGTTTCGACGGTTCTTCCATACAGGGGTTTGCCCGTATTGACGAAAGTGATATGATGGCTTTGCCCGACCCGGACACTTTCCAGTTGCTGCCGTGGCGGCCCAAGGAACACCACGCAGTAGCCAGGATGTTCTGCGACATAAAGATGCCAGGCGGCGAGCCATTCGAGGGAGACCCCAGGTATGTCTTAAAGAGGAACTTGAAGCGGGCAGCGGACATGGGGTACACTTACTACGTAGGCCCGGAGCTGGAGTATTTCTACTTTGCGTATAAAAAGGACGCCCATGGAAAGGACACAAGGGAGCCGACAACCGAGGCCCTGGACCAGGGCGGATATTTCGATATGATTCCACTGGACGTAGCCACCGATTTAAGGAGGGAGACGGTTCTCACTCTGGAGGAGATGGGCATAGGCATTGAGTATTCCCATCACGAGGTGGCAACCAGCCAGCATGAGATAGACATGAGATACACAGACGCCCTGACCATGGCCGACAGTGTGATGACCTATCGCCTGGTGGTCAAGCAGATAGCTATAAAGAGTGGGGTTTACGCCACCTTCATGCCCAAGCCTGTGTTCGGTATCAACGGGAGTGGAATGCACGTTCACCAGTCTTTATTCAAAGAGGGAAAGAACGCCTTCTTCGATGCTAAGGACTCTTACCATCTTTCCAAGATAGCCAGGAGCTATATAGCCGGGCTGCTGAAGCATGCCCCTGAGATCACAGCCGTTACCAGCCAGTGGGTCAACTCATACAAGCGTCTGGTCCCTGGCTATGAGGCTCCGGTTTATCTTTCCTGGGCACGGCGCAACCGCTCAGACCTGATCAGAGTCCCGGAATATAAGCCAGGCAAGGAAAACGCTACCAGGATAGAGTACAGGTCTCCTGACCCTGCCTGCAACCCGTACCTAACCTTTGCCGTAATGCTGGCTGCCGGACTGGATGGAATCGAGAAGGGGCTCGAACCACCGCCTCCTGTGGAAGAAAACGTCTATGAGATGACCGACGAGGAGAGAAAGAAGAAGGGCATAGGCACCTTGCCCGCCAGCCTCTGGGATGCTATCCAACTGACTGAGAAAAGCGATGTAGTGCGCAAGGCCCTGGGCGACCATGTCTTCGATGCCTTCATCAAGAACAAGACGATAGAGTGGGACCAGTACAGGACCCAGGTAACAGATTATGAGTTAAAGAAATACCTGCCGATTTTGTAAGTTGAGTGCAGCTTACATTATCTGGAGGAGTTAATATGCGCCGACTGCGTATCGGCATGGCTCAGGTTAACACTACCGTCGGCGACTTCAAGGGCAACACCGAGAAGATTCTGGAGGCTATTGCCGAAGGCAAGTCTCTCGGTGTTGACCTTCTCACATTCCCCGAGCTTGCCATCTGCGGCTACCCGCCCGAGGACCTGTTGCTCAAGCCCAAGTTCATCGAAGAGAATCTGCGTTCTCTGGGTAAGGTGGTCGATGGCTGCTTAGGGCTTACGGCAGTAGTTGGCTTTGTCGATGCCAAGGGCGACATCTTTAACGCTGCCGCCGTGATAGATGATGGAAAGTTAGTCGGGGTTTATCACAAGATTTACCTGCCCAACTATGGTGTCTTCGATGAGAACCGCTACTTTCAGGCCGGAAGGGAGTGTCCGGTATATGTTATAGCAGGCATAGGTGTGGGGATAAACATCTGCGAAGATATCTGGTACGAGGCTGGGCCGGCTACCACTCAAGCTTACTCCGGAGCTGAGGTTATAGTGAATATAAGCGCATCGCCTTATCACTTCGGCAAGCGAAACTCCAGGGAAAAGATGCTGGGAACCCGCGCCTCAGACAATGTTGCCATCGTTGCTTACAACAACCTGGTGGGAGGGCAAGATGAGCTGGTATTCGATGGCGACAGCGTAATTATGGATGAAAAGGGAAAGCTCATAGCGCGGGGCAAACAGTTCGAAGAAGACTTGATAATTGCCGACCTCGATGTCGAGGCTGTCTTCAGGACGCGTCTTCACGACCCCCGCTGGAGGAAGGCAACGCTGCTGCCGGAAAATCAGCAATGGAATACACCAAGAATAGTAGTATCTGAAGCGCCAAGCAGCATACCAAAACCACCGCTGCCGCAGAGGCAAATCAAGTTGCGCGAGCTTCCCGGAGAGATTTACGATGCGCTGGTTCTGGGCACGCGTGACTACATCCTCAAGAACGGGATCAAGAAAGTAGCAATAGGGCTTTCCGGAGGTATAGACTCCAGCATTGTGGCAACTATTGCAGTTGACGCCTTAGGCCCTTCAAACGTAATAGGAGTAGCGATGCCTTCGAGGTACTCCTCCCCAGGCAGCATATCGGACGCTGAATTGTTATCTCGGAATCTGGGCATAAGGCTCCTGACCATCCCTATTGAAAATGTCTTTAAAGCTTACCTGGAAGTGCTGGCAGAGTCGTTCAAAGGAGTTAAACCGGACGTCACCGAGGAGAACCTCCAAGCCCGTATCAGAGGCAATCTGCTCATGGCTTTATCTAACAAGTTCGGGTGGCTTGTCCTCACTACAGGCAACAAGAGCGAGATGGCTACAGGCTATACCACGTTGTACGGTGATATGGCAGGCGGCTTCGCAGTGATAAAGGATGTGCCCAAAACCATAGTCTACCAGATCGCTAAATACAGAAATTCACTGGCAGGAAAGGAACTCATCCCTTCCACCGTGTTTGAAAAGCCGCCCTCTGCGGAACTGAGGCCGGACCAGAAGGATATCGACTCCCTGCCTCCGTATGACCTGCTCGACCCTGTCTTAACAGCCTATGCCGAGGAGGACAAAAGCGTCGAGCAAATCATCGCTATGGGAATAGATGAAGAAGTGGTAAAACGGGCTGCCCGATTGGTGGACTCAAGTGAATACAAACGCCGCCAGGCGCCGCCAGGCGTCAAGATAACATCCAGGGCTTTCGGTCGGGACAGGAGGCTGCCCATCACAAACCGATTCAAAGGATGTTAGAAACGGGCTTTCGGCTGCATGCCCTTTTAACACATTGTCCAGGAGTGCTATAATTAGAGTTGTCGATTCTGGAGCGTTAAAAGAGGTCGATGTGCTTCAAAGCGCCAACTCGGACGCCGAAAAGAAGATTATAGCTATCCTCAGGGTCCTGAGCGAATCATCCGAACCGCTCGGTTCCATCACAATCGCCCGCGAACTCGAGCGCTACGGAATTTTCCTGAGCGAGAGGGCAGTCAGATACCACCTGAGGTTCACAGATGAGAGAGGCTATACTGAGGGGATGGGGCGAGACGGCAGGATGGTTACCCCAAAGGGGCTCGAGGAACTGCGTATGGCCCTGGCACCGGACCAAATCGGTTTCATACAGGAGAAGCTGGAACTGCTGGCTTTTCGCACTACATTCGACCCCGTCAAACGAACCGGGCTGATTGCTATAAACACCTCCCTTTTTGACAAAGAGCAGTTCAAGAAAGCCCTGGCACCCATGAGTGAAGCATTCGAGGCAGGGTTGAGCGTTAGCTCTCTTGTCGCAGTAGCATCCGGTGGCGAGAAGCTGGGAGATGTGGTTATCCCCAAGGGAAAAGTAGGCTTCGCCACAATATGCAGCGCTACTATAAACGGAGTAACACTCAAAGCAGGTGTCCCTATAGAATCCAGGTTTGGTGGCGTGCTCGAGGTCAGTGATTCGAAGCCAAGGCGTTTCACAGCAATAATCAACTACGGTGGCACGTCACTTGACCCCTCAGAACAATATATCCGCGCCAAAATGACAAGCGTAAGAGAAACCGCGAAAACCGGCAATGGCAGGATACTAGCCAATTTCAGAGAGATACCGGCACCATCGAGGTCTATTGTAGAGAAATGCATTGCCGCACTTAAAGATGCCGGCATTGGCGGCGTCTATGTCCTGGGCAGCACCAGCGAGCCCGTTTGCCAGATAGCAGTAGGCCCTAACCGGGTTGGCATGGTGCTGCTTGGCGGGCTGAACCCTGTGGCTGCCGCCGCAGAGGCAGGGATCGAGGTTGATAATATATCTGAAAGCGGCATGATAGATTTCCAGGAGCTCCGCAGCTTCGGGCAGTTATAGGTTGAACTTTTAGCAGCTATTGCCCCAGCTATTTATCACCAGCCTTTTTCTCTTCTCCTACTCCTTGACCAGGAGGTTCTTTTAATACCTCTCAGCATCCGGGCTCACCGTAATGGCCGCAACAGCTCTGCCTTTTCCGTATCTTAATAAAGTTGTTGCGGAACACGAGATACAGCTTTCTGCGCAGGGGCATCGGGGCTGACATATTCGTGAATACAGCTCTCATGCTTGGCATTATCTTTCACCTCCTCCCTATGTTGTCTGGCAAGGATATAGCATGGCGCTATCCGATGTCAATCCTTTGTATGGGGCCAGTAGGGATTGTTGCCGGAATCCTTGCATTCTCTCATTTTATTCTCATGTTTATTCCAGTATAATTATGACCATGCAGATACTCATTGTGGAAGACGAAGAAAAAATCGCTAACTTCTTAAGACGCGGTCTTTTAGAGGAGAGCTATGCTGTAGACATTGCAAATGACGGTGAGGATGCCCTTTACAAATTCAATATTAATGAGTATGACCTCGTGATTCTGGACCTTCTCATCCCGAAAATTAATGGTATAAGCGTATGCCGGAAGATTAGAGAGGTCAATACCAGTATCCCTATCATGGTACTTACAGCCAAAGATGCCATCGAAGACAAAATCAAAGGTCTCGATGCAGGTGCGGACGACTATATGACAAAGCCTTTCTCTTTTTCCGAACTTTCCGCAAGAGTCCGGGCCTTGATTCGGCGAGGAAAGAAAGCGGACCCGACAGTTCTAACGATTGATGATCTGTCACTAGACCCGTCAACAAGAACGGCCAAACGTGGGGATACGACTATTATTTTGACGATGCGGGAATATGCCCTGCTTGAATATTTCATGCGTAACCCAAACAGAGTTTTGACAAAAACAGAACTATTAGAACATGTATGGGATTATAGCTATGATGGACTTTCCAATATCCTTGAAACCTACGTAAAGTACTTACGAAAGAAACTTAAGGTACATCCAAAGGATAAAGAACTTATTTATACTATGAGAGGGTCAGGATACATACTGAGGTAAAATCGATGTTCAAAAAAGCAAACATCAAACTCACTCTTATCTATTCCCTCTTATTTCTTATTTCATTTTGGGTATTTAGTGTTGGCCTCTACTTTTGGATGGAAAATTCCTTTGGCGAAAGTTATATCAGCGAGGTCCAGCAAAAGCGGGAAGTGGAGGGAAGTTTTGATCAAAGGGATACGGCCATTGCTACTGTTGCTGGTGATATCGCGCTGGATCGTTTAAAGAACATTTTACTCGTTCTCAATGGTGGTATGGTAATCTTAGTCCCTGCTGTTGCCTGGCTCATGACCCGACGCACACTTGCGCCTGTGCAACGCATCCATGACCAGCAAAAGCAGTTCATTTCCGATGTAGCCCACGAACTGAGAACTCCCCTTTCAATAATGGCCGGTGAGTTGGAAGTGGCGCTTAGTAGAGACCGTACAGTTCCTGATTACAAACAAGCTTTAACCAGTAACAAGGAAGAAGCAGCCCGTTTAATCAATCTTGTAGAGAATCTCTTATTTCTGGCGAGAGGAGACCAGGGAAGACAGACCATCGAGTTTGAGAAAGTGGATATAACCGACCTGATCGGTAACGTTATCGCAAGCCTACAGATCGAAAGCAGCAACAAAAAAATCTCTTTACACTTCGAGACGGAAACCGAACCAACATTTGTTTGGGGTCAGATGTCTATGCTCAGACGCCTCTTCTTTAACCTCATTCATAATGCAATCCTGTATACGCCAGCAGAAGGGAATATCTGGGTTTCCTTATCGACTAATAAGCAATATACCCAGGTTGAAGTAAAAGATACCGGAATTGGAATATCACCGGAAAATCAAGAGAAGATTTTCAATCGTTTTTATCGGGTAGATTCATCCCGCTCGCAGACCAAGGGATACGGACTGGGCCTTGCTATTTGTAAATCAATCATCGAACTGCACCACGGAAGGATAACTGTTCACTCTGCTCTAGGGCAAGGCTCAACGTTTACTGTGTTACTTCCCACAGTTAACAGCTAAATACCATACTATTCCCACGTTCTTCCCATCCTTGCTTTAGTATACTTATACCAGAGTCCAAGAGGAAAGGAGGTGAAAGCCAATGTTGAAGAAAGTGTTGATCGGGACCGGGATAGCAGGGGCGCTTACAGCTGTGTTCTTCCTGGGGAGCCTTGCCCTGGGAACAGTTTTTGCTCAGACACCTGCAACACCGCCCCCTCCCCAAGCACAGGCTCAGGTCGATGAGCAACAGCCTATGTACACTGGATCTATCCAGGTAAACGACAGCCAATACCAAGGCATGAGTGAGGCTAACGAGGCGGCTGCACTACAAAGTACAGCCACCATCACCAGCGCTCAGGCTGAAACGGCTGCTCTTGCTGTCAATCCAGGGACCACTGTTGTTAAGACAGGACTTGACAATGAAAATGGTGTGCTGGTTTACAGTGTGGAACTGAGCAACGGTATGGACGTCAAAGTAGACGCTGGTACTGGAAAAGTTCTCTACACGGAACAGGCTGGCAACGATGCTGCCGAGACAACTGGTGCTGAGAATACGTCGCAGTAAGAGGCTGTCGAAGACTAGATAATTTGAGGTGCAGAGAGGCCGGACAAATCGTGATGCCTGGCCTCTCCATTTCCATCTGACAACTATACTCCACTCGAAATCTTGGTGGCGCAGTGAGAAACTTTGAAGATAACAAAGACGGCAACCACATTCACGGCTCTGACTCTAAGCGTACTTCTACTAGTAAGCGTTTTCAATGGGTGCACCATAAACCCGCCACCCCCTTCTGGCGAAACTCTACTTTTTCAGGGATCAGGAGCAAGTCCAAAAGTGTCCATTAACCATCGTCTCAAAAGTACCATTAACGCTGACGTACAGGGGGAGACATGGTGAATTTACGCGAGTGCCCTCATGTTACTCTTGTCCACCCCAACCCCACATTTGACGTTAGATATGCCATTCTGTTACACTGTCCTCCAACAAGTCAGAACTTGAACTACTAGAGCAATATAATGCTGGATTTCATACATCACGTTTCGCAGGTTTTGGTCTGGCCTGGCGTGGTGCTCTTGATGGCGATTGAGAGCGCCTGTATCCCCTTGCCCAGCGAAATCATCATGCCCCTTGCGGGCTGGATGCTGATATCTGACAAAGGGTTAGGGCCTGAATATCTCGTCCTGGCCGGATTCTGCGGGGCTGTAGGCAATGTCATTGGCTCTTTGGTTGCCTACGAGGTCGGAGCCTGGGGCGGCCGCCCCTTCCTTTACCGTTGGGGCAAATACCTCCTCATCACACCCCACGATATCGAGCGTGCCGACCGCTGGTTCGACAGATACGGTGACCGCATAACCTTCTTATCAAGGCTGCTCCCGGTGGTACGCACCTTCATCAGCCTTCCCGCAGGGATTGCCAGAATGAAGATAGGAAAATTCGTCCTCTACGCCTTCCTCGGAGCCTTCCTCTGGTCTACAGGTCTGGCCTACGGGGGTTACCTGTTAGGGCAACACTGGGACAAAATCAGAGAAGCTATACGGCCCTTCGATTACCCCATCGTCGCGGTATTTTTAATATTGGTAGCCTTCTTTGTCTGGCGACGGCTCAGGGCGCTCCGCTCTACACCAGAAGCCTAGAATATCCATAGAAGTAGGGGCGTTCGATTGAACGCCCCTACTGATTGAATCCTCTGTTTAGTGACTAACCTTTGAGCAGCTCTTTGACCTTGTTCATAAAGGGAGGCAGCACCTTCTTGTAATCGCCAACCACACCATAGCGGGCTACCTTGAAAATATTGGCCTCAGCGTCTTTGTTTATGGCTACAATGTTCTTCGCCCCAGAACACCCTGAGAGGTGCTGGCTTGCCCCTGATACTGCTACAGCGATATAAAGGGTGGGAGAGACAATCTTGCCTGTGAGCCCTATTTGCAGAGTAGCCGGCACCCATCCGTTGTCGCAAGGTGGTCGGCTTGCACCCAAAGCTCCACCCAGAAGCTTTGCCAGCTCTCTAAGCGGCGCGAAGTTATCGGGCCCACCCATTCCCCTGCCCCCACAGACAATCACATTGGCGTCTTCGAGCTTCACGCCCTCTACTTTTTCCTTCACTCGCTCCACAAACCTGGCTCTTATCTTTGAAGCGTCAAGTTTGGGATCGAAGCTAATAGTCTCGCCTTTGCGGGAATCGTTGCGCGCCAGGGGCTCCATAGTTTTCGGCCTGACGGTCGCCATCTGGGGCCGAGTTTTCTCGCAGACTATCTCAGCTAAGGCGCTGCCGCCATATACCGGCTTCGTCTGTACCATAAGCTTAGTCTGCGGATCAATCTTCAGGTCAAGGCAGTCCAGTGTAACACCAGTGCCCAATCTGAATGCCAGCCTCGGCGCCAAATCGCGCCCCATAGGAGTCTGACCAATTAGCAAGATATTGGGCTTGACCTCCTGGCAAAGCTTCTCTAGCGCACCTACGTAAGAATCAGTGACATAATCCTTGAGCAGAGGGCTTTCGATAACATACACCTTGTCCGCACCGAAGGCGATAGCATCCTTGGCTGCATCGCCGACCTTGTCCGCAAGGAGCACAGCCGACAACTGCTCACCAAGGCCATCGGCAAGCCTTCTTCCAGATCCAAGAAGTTCATAGGTTATCGCAACTGGAGCGCAGTCCACGCACTCACCGACTATCATCACGCCTTTATTATCAGCCATCCGATTTACCTCCTTATCATCATGAGGAACAGCTTATATAAGTTTGACTTCCCTTAGCTTGAGGGCCAGCTTGTTGGCCGTATCCTCCTCATTTTCGCCGGCAATAATCTCGCACTTTGACTCACGAACAGGGATGAATAGCTTCAGCATACTGGTATGTCGTCCAGCGCCGCCGATCTTAGAGGCTTCGGCATTGATTTCCGTAGCGTTCCATACCGGGACCTTCTTCTTGGCAGCAGCCATGATACCCTTCAGAGGAGCGTATCTGGGCTCACCAAGCTCGTTGCTAACCGTGATCAGAGCAGGCATCGATACCTCAACTACTTCATAGCCATCGGGGAACGCCCGCTCCACCCTGGCCTTACCATCCTGGGCCTCGATCTTCTTGGCTAAGGTAACGCTGGGTATCCCCAGAAGCTCAGCGACCCCGGAGCCCACCTGCCCCATATCAAAGTCACCGGCTTGCCTGCCACAGAAGATGAAGTCGAATTGTCCTATCTTCTTTATCGCTAGGGCCAGGACATAGGCAGTGGAGAAGCTGTCTGAGTCCTCGAAGGCAGGGTCATTGAGCAAAACCGCCTCATCAGCTCCCATAGCCAGAGTGTGCTTCAATATCTTCTCTGCTGTGGGAGTTCCCATGCTGATGACCGTTACCTTGCCACCCTTGGCATCTTTCAAACGGAGAGCAGCTTCCACAGCCTGCTCATCGAAGGGACTTATCACCGGGGGTTTATCTTTAGCGGGAATTGCTCGCTTTGCTACAGGGTCGATAGCGAAAGCCGAAGCGGGGGTTTCAGGGTCGGGAATTTCCTTGACACAAACAATTGAATGCACCTTCTTCCCTCCTTCTAAGCATGAAAATGGCTTTTGCTCCGGAGACTAGAGCAAAGCCGCATTAATCCGTCTAACATAATAACCTAGAGCCAATCGAGTGTCAAGGCAAATCAGTCGGGGGCGTTCAGCCAAACGCCCCTACATTTTGAAGGCACCGGCTGCTCCAGACGATACCCACCCACACAGATTGGCATAGCATTATCGTTGTGTTAAGATAAGACAACTATGAACTGGCTGGATGGACTTATCATCGTCTTCCTGGGCATCTGTGCGTTCATAGGCGCACGAAGGGGGCTGATAAGGACCTTCTTCCCTCTGGCAGTAGTTGTTCTAGCTATCTTCGTGGCAGGACATTACTGCATTTCCGGTGAAAATTATTCAGGCTCCTGGATGAGCAGCCCCAATCAGGCCAAGATTGCCGCCTTCGTCATTATTTTCATCCTGGTAATAGTAGCAGCGCTGCTATTTTTTTTGCTGCTGCGCAAGGGGATGGACATGCTGCTCAAAGGCAAAGCCGAGATGACGAATAGCGTTATCCCACTTATGGGAATCCTAATTGCTATAGCCCTGGCTGGATACTTCTACGGATCCGTAGCAGGCTGGCTATCCATATGGCTCGCCAGCCCCAGTCAGGCCGCAATGGCTGCCTTCCTTATCATATTCGTCCTGGCTGCAGCCGTAATAACCAAACTTTTGCTATCATTAGCATCCATGGTGGAAAAAGCTCCCTATGGCTCATTGGTGAACCAATTCAATAGCCTGGGCGGGACAATCCTAGGTTTAGCAATTGGGGGGGTGCTCTCCGCCACTCTTATCACCATAATCGCCAACTTCTACTACGCAAGCGTAGAAGCAACTATACGAAACTCCAGCCTTTCTTCCTTTCTCCTGAATAGCTTCCCTTTCGTGCTCCACATCCTTCCCAGAGAGTTTGATATCGTGCGCCAGCTTTTTAGCTGAGGGAAGACGTAGCGGCACGATTTGCATAAAACCTTCGATGTGTTAAAATGGAGAACAAAGCTCAATTATTAGAGGCAGGGGGGCAAGCATGAATTGGCTTGACATCGTTATCATCGTCTTCCTGGCCATCACTACGTTCACCGGCTTAAGCAAGGGATTGATAAAAACCATCATCCCCCTGATAGGAATCATCCTGGGTGTAGTCCTGGCAGGACGCTTCTATGGGTCCGTAGCAGATTGGCTATCCACCTGGCTCCACAGCCCCAGCCAGGCTAACATTGCTGGCTTCGCTATCATCTTCATAGCGGTTGTGATAGTATCGCTCATAATAGCTTCGCTGCTCAGCAAATTCCTCAGTCTGTTGCTTCTGGGCTGGGTCGATAAATTGGGAGGAGCGGCCCTGGGTTTCGTCATAGGCGGGTTTGTCTGCGGCGCTATTCTCACCCTGATCACTAAGTACAACTTCCCGGGGATGGAAGGAACTGTTCACAACTCCAGACTCGCCTCCTTTTTCGTAGCTCACTTCAACATGGTGCTGCCTTTCCTTCCCAAAGAGTTCGATTCCGCGCGCCAGTTTTTCGGCTGAGGTGATTGCCATCTCCCTCGCCGAAGATTACAATGGGAGAGCAGAAAAACCACGGCTTCTACGTGCTTCATTTCATCATCGTTTCTCATTGAATTTATTATTGAGGGCAATCGGTGGAAGCACAACATTTACATAGCTGGCAGATGACACCTGACCAGGCTAAAACCGTACAGCGAGAGGTAGCAGTGATGGTTTGCAGAAGGAACGAGTTCGAGGCTGTTCGCTTGGTAGCTGGCGTGGACATCTCAGCACCCAATGCTGAGGGATTGGCCCAGGCAGCAGTTGTTGTCCTCAGCTATCCCGAGCTTGCGCCTGTGGAGAGAAAAGTTGTAACTAAAGAAGTAACGTTTCCCTACGTGCCCGGCCTTCTCTCATTCAGGGAATCGCCTCTAATTATAGCCGCCTGCGAGGAGTTAGAAGCCACCCCTGACCTGATTCTTGTGGATGGCCAGGGGATTGCCCATCCAAGGAGGCTGGGGCTGGCCTCGCATCTGGGCCTGCTCTGGGATAGACCGACTATAGGCTGCGCAAAGTCGCGGCTCTGCGGCGAACATAAGATAGTGCCACCAGAGCCCGGCTCTTATGCTGAAATAACTGATAATGGCGAAGTGATAGGAGCAGTGCTCCGCACCAAGGCCGGTGTAGCCCCACTGTATATATCGATCGGGCATAAAGTAGACCTGGAAACAGCCGTATCATGGGTGCTTCGATGCTGCTGCGGCCAACGGCTGCCAGAGCCAACGAGGTTAGCACATCTGGCTGCCAGCGGTCACCTTGAAGCCCCAAAACCGATAAATACACAAGCACAAATGAGGCTTGGGATATAGGAGCTAAATTATAGCGCGCAAGAAGGTGTAAAAATGGAAGAACAAAAGCTGAAATTAGAAGAGCTAAAAGGGCGCATCTCTAATATACTGGTGCGTCTTTGACGTAGCCGCTAAAGAAAAACAAATCGCCTTGCTTGAGCAGGAGACCGCCCGAGCCGATTTCTGGCAAGACCAGAGGAAGGCTCAGGAAACAATGCGCCACATCTCGCAATTGAAGGAACTTGCAGCCACTTGGCGCAATCTGGAAAAAAGTGTTGCTGACCTCGAAGTACTGGTGGATTTGTCCGTTAGTGAGGGTGACCGTTCTCTGGAAGAGGAAATCCCCGCCGAAATAGAGAGAATAGAGCATAGTCTCGAAGGGCTCGAATTCGAACTTCAACTCGGCGGCGAGTATGACCGCAGAGGGGCCATGCTGGCGGTACACGCTGGCGCCGGCGGTACTGAATCACAAGATTGGGCGCAGATGCTGCTCAGGATGTACCTGCGATGGGCGGAAAAGCGTGGCTACCAGACCGAAGTTATCGAGCTCTCCCCCGGTGAGGAGGCAGGGGTTAAAAGCGTTCTTATCGAGGTCAAGGGGGACTATTCTTACGGATACCTCAAGGGAGAGCGGGGGGTACACCGATTGGTCCGTATCTCACCTTTCGATGCTTCCCACAGCCGTCACACCTCCTTCGCCCTGGTGGAGGTTATGCCTGTCGTGGAGAGCAGCGTGGACATCAATATAGAGCCGGATGACGTCAGGGTCGATGTCTTTCGTTCCAGCGGACCCGGGGGACAGCATATGCAGAAAACAAGCAGCGCTGTCCGCTTAACTCACCTTCCTACCGGACTCGTAGTGACCTGTCAAAATGAACGCTCCCAGTTTAGAAATAAGGACACTGCAATGAGAGTCCTCCGTTCGCGCTTACTGGAACTCGAGCTGGAGAAAAAAGCCAAGGAGCAAGTGAGGCTAAAAGGAGAGCACATCACCGCAGAATGGGGCAACCAGATACGCAGCTATGTACTTCACCCCTACAAAATGGTGAAGGACCACCGCACAGGATATGAGACCAGCAACCCGGTAGCTGTCCTCGATGGCGATATTGATGAACTGCTCAAAGCATACCTGAGATCAACGGTAGAGAGCCGATAAAAAGATTTGCCCTTACTTGCCACCGCTCTGCCGCCATACATGATAAATGCGCTGCAAGGCAGTAAAATTGGATAGTACCGCTATTATCCACAGAATCACTATCATCTGGTTAGCGATGAGTCCTATAGCCAGCAAGACTATCCTCTCAGTGCGGGTGAAAAGCCCCACCTCATCCTTAACACCCAGCCCCTCAGCTCTCGCCCTGGTATAGCTGGTTACCAATGAGCCCGTCAGAGCAGCACCTATCAGCACTATCTGGTGATATGAACCCTGGCTGGCATAATAGGCCAATAAGCCCAGAAACAGCGCTGCATCTGAGAAGCGGTCAAGACTGGAATCGAGGAAAGCACCGAACTTAGTGCTGCGCCCAGTGGCGCGAGCCAGCGCCCCGTCGAGGAAGTCAAGCGATGCCGAGAGGAGTACCAGGAAGCCACCTAAAAAAAAGCGGCCTGTAGATAATACCCAGGCCACAGCCAATACCGTTATAAAGCCAAAAACAGTTAAAGCATTGGGACTTATCCCGGTTTTGGCCAGCAACATTGCTGGGAATTTGCTAACACGCTGCGCCAGGGTGTGACGAACCTTGGCAAGCACTGGCAATCTCCTTATTTACTGCCCCGGTGCGGCTCTGCAGCAACTTCTGGTAGTATTCCATCACCTTCCGGGCAACCACCTCCCAGCTATAATCCTTGGCTTTGAGCTTACCTTTCTCCCCCATCTTCTCCCGCATCGACTTATCCCGAAGCAGGCTCATGAGAGCACTAGCAAGTGCTTTTTCATCTTGAGGCTTTACTAATAGCCCCTCGACGCCATGGCTAATAAGGTCAGCATAACCTGGGATATCTGAGGCAACAATTGGCTTACCGGTAGCCATCGCCTCCATCAAAACCATGCCGAAGCTCTCCCAGCCCGTAGCGGGGGAACAGCAGATATCAGCAGTACAGTAGTAACTAGGCAGGTCCTCGAAAGATACGTAACCAGCGAAAACGACGTCCTTCAAATTGCGTTTGGCAGCAATCCTTTCATACTTCTTTGATAAGCGAGTGGGAGGGCTCACGACGATGAGACGGCATTGGGGAAATTCCCTCTTTACACGCTCGTAAGCACCGAGCAAGTATTTGAATCCCTTCCTTTTCTCTACCCTGCCCACAAACAAGATATTCAGCTTATCGTCGCGGTATTTTTCTACAGGAGGCGCCTTATCCGTGAAGCGCTCCAGGTCTATACCATTGGGAATTATCACATAGTCTCCGGGGAAATATCTATTGACGAACTCCATCGCCGCCCTGGAGACCGCTATCTTGCCATCGAGCTTGTTCATCCACCTTTTGAGCAGCGGTTTCCATATAGTATAACCAAAGCTATTGCTGCGAGTGGCATGAAAAGTGCCGACAATGAGCATTCCCTCTGCGTGGTGCAACACGGAGACCGCTAAAGCTGGCATCAGCGGCTCATGGATGTGCACCACATCGAACTTCTCCAACTCCAGCATCTTTTTAATACGATCTGAGAACATTAACATCGGCGACACGGGAGAACGGACTACTGAGCCGCTGGCGCGGATAGCCACAGGCTTCCCTATGACTATGGCGATCCCATTCTCTCGCGTCTTCTTGGGTTTCGAGGAGGGAGCGATTATCTTTACTTCATGTCCCATGCGGACGAAATTCTCCTCAAGAGAGGCAATATGGTTATTCACCCCGCCGGGGTAAGCATAATCATAAGGAGAAACCAGAGCTATTTTCATGGTTCCCTTACTTCTGTTTTCTTTGCTTTCTCGTCTTGCCGCCAGATTCTTTCGCTGAGCCTTCTTCCTTGACACCGGCAATGAAATCCTCGGTCAACTTTAGAGCCTGGCTATCTGTATACTGAACCGGTGGAGACTTCATAAAGTAAGAAGAAGGGGCAACAAGCGCCCCGCTCAGGCCCCGGTCCCTGGCAAGTTTGCAACACCGTACGGCATCAATTACCACCCCAGCCGAGTTAGGGCTGTCCCACACCTCCATCTTAAGCTCCAGATTCAGTGGCACATCTCCAAAAGTGCGCCCTTCCATCCGGATATAGCACCACTTGCGGTCTAACAGCCAGGGTACGTAATCACTGGGTCCAACGTGGATATTATCCGGGTCAAGTTTATAGTCAAGCTGAGAGGTTACGGCGTCGGTCTTGGATATCTTCTTGGATTCCAGGCGCTCTCGCTCCAGCATATTGTAGAAATCAGTGTTGCCGCCGAAATTCAACTGGTACGTCCTCTCCAGCTTAACGCCTCGCTCACGGAAGAGCCTGGTTAGCACACGATGAGTAATAGTTGCGCCCACCTGAGACTTTATGTCATCGCCAATAATCGGCAATCCTGCATCCTCAAACCGTTTCTGCCAGTACTTCTCGCGCGCAATAAACACCGGGATGCAATTGATTAAGCCGCATCCAGCGGCAAGTACCTGCTCTACATACCACTTAGTAGCCATCTCGCTGCCTACCGGTAGATAGCTAATAACGACATCAACCTTCCTGTCCTTGAGGATTCCCACGATATCTGCAGTAGAGCCCGGGGCCTTGGTAATGACCTTGGAAAGGTATTTCCCCAGACCATCATGAGTCATGCCCCGTTCTACCACTACCCCGGTAGCGGGCACATCGCAGAACTTGATAGTATTGTTCGGCGGAGTGAAAATGACCTCCGCCAAGTCTTTGCCCACCTTATTGCGATCGATATCGAAGGCAGCTACAAAATTGATGTCCCGAATATGATAGCCTCCCAGATTGACATGCATCAGTCCAG
Source organism: Dehalococcoidia bacterium (assembly GCA_014874385.1). Classification (GTDB taxonomy): domain Bacteria; phylum Chloroflexota; class Dehalococcoidia; order SZUA-161; family SZUA-161; genus JACWAE01. Next base: position 71,213 of record JACWAE010000048.1, read on the forward strand.
GGACGAAATCATCCTCGGCAGCGTTACAATAGTAGTGCACCCCCTGAACCAGCGATGAGGCACAGTTACCAACTCCGATTATAGCCACATTAATTTTACCCAAGTATTAAACTCCTTTCCTAAACGCGCTAAGATTAACCTCTCAGCCAGCCCATTCGCAGGCTTGCCCCGAGAAGAATCTTGTGCTATCCTCGATAGCACACAAATGGTTTACGACTTCCATACCCATACATCCATAAGCGATGGTGTCCTCTCACCACTGGAACTGGTGCGAAGAGCGCTCGTCAATGGTTACTATGCTATTGCGATCACTGACCACGTTGGAATCGGCTACCTGAAACGACTGATAACCGAGATTACTGCTGATTGTGCCCTTGCTCAAAGCCACTGGAACATAACAGCAATCCCGGGGGTGGAACTCACTCATCTGCCAGCAACAGCAATCGCCGAAGCCGCACAGAAAGCGAGGGGGTTTGGAGCGAAGCTGGTGGTAGTTCATGGTCAAACTGTTGCCGAACCTGTTGAACCAGGTACAAACCTGGCTGCCCTCAAATCGCCACATGTTGACATCTTAGCACACCCTGGAATGTTAACGCTGGAAGAAGCGAAACTGGCGGCTGCCAACGGCATCTACCTCGAAATCACCGCCAGAAAACAACATTCTGTCACGAACAAACATGTTGCCGAAATGGCCCGCCGCGCCGGAGCAAAGCTCATCATTGATTCAGACGCACACGAAGAATCCGACCTGCTAACTCCTGAACTAGCTTTGACTATCGCTAAGAACGCCTCGCTCACCGAGTCTGAGATTATTGACACGCTGCAGACCAGTCCCCAGGCTCTGCTCACAAAAATTCTCGCAAGGTAAACTATCCCTTGCTTGGGTAACTGTTGCCTACTTTCTTTTTAACTGTGTAGACTATACAACTTTGAGTGCAAAAGTCAAGTTTCATCACGCTTTCGGAAAACCTTTTCTGGCTTCCAACAACCTCGTACCTCGTCGTAGCGAAGAATGGCGATAAAGCGCCCATCCCTGGAATAAGCCCGGCAAATCTTATCAGAGACCTCTGTTCCCTGCATTAAATCTAAGGGGCGGCCATTTATTGCAGCTTTCTCACTCTCTTCATCCACAATTATCGCCGACAAGTGAAGTACTGCCACATCTATAGGATGAAAAAGCTCAGCCCAGTGCCCCTGCCGGAACGCATCCTCAAGTTGGGAGATACTAACCGCATCTCTGATATGAAAAGGCCCGCTCTTCAAGCGGACCAGGTTGCTCAAATGCGCGCCACAGCCCAACTTTTGCCCGAGGTCATGGGCTAAGGAGCGAATGTAAGTCCCTTTGCTGCACTCCACCTCCAAGGTAAACAGCGGAAGTTTCCAATCCACTATCTCCAGACGGGAGACCTCAATCCTCCTCGCCCTTCTGGGCAGCTCAACCCCGGCCCTGGCCCAACGATACAGAGGTACACCTTGTTGCTTTACGGCGCTGTACATAGGAGGGGTCTGGTCTATGAAGCCGATAAATGAGGACAGTGCCGTCTCTACCTGCTCTTTAGTCAAGGAAGAGGCGTCGCAGCGCTGAATTACTTTCCCGGTAGCATCATAAGTATCGGTAGCTATTCCTAACTCGATCTCAGCTCGATAAATCTTTGTTGCCTCAGCCAAAAACTCGATCAGCCGGGTTCCTTGTCCAAGGCAGACAGGCAACACACCCGTTGCATCAGGGTCCAGAGTGCCGGCATGCCCCACCCGCCGCTCTCCACTCAACCTCCTTACGAGAGCCACCACCCAAAAAGAGGTCTTCCCTCGAGGCTTATCCAGATTTAGAATACCATCAATGGTCAAGTCTTATCCGCTTTATCAGTACTATCACCGGGTGCCACTTCCTCAATCAACTGAAGCAGGCGACTCCCGCGCTCGATAGAATCATCACGGTAAAAACTCAGCTCGGGAGTATAGCGCAGCGAGAGACGCTCCCCTAATCCTTTACGCAGGAACCCCGAGGCAGCAGCAAGCCCTTTCTCTACCTGCTTCTTATCCTCCTCTGTGCCCATAACACTGACAAAAACCTTGGCATGCCTTAAGTCAGCGGAAGTAACTACCTCGGTCACACTGATGAGACCGCTTAATCTCGGGTCTCTAACATCGCGCCTGATGAGCTCGCTTATCTCCTCGCGGATAAGCTCACTAACACGCTCCCTGCGTCGCGTTCCCATCTAGCCCCAATCTAGGTCAGGAGAGCTTAGACTTTCTCTTTTCTGTAGGCCTCAATGATATCGCCTACCTGAAAATCAGTGAAACCCTCGACACCGACGCCGCACTCAAAACCGGCTGCTATCTCACGAACATTTTCTTTGAAATGCTTCAAGCTCGACACCTGTGCCTCAGCCATAACCTCGCCTTTTCGTATAACCCTGGCCATTGCGCCGCGGCTGATCTTGCCATCGGTTACATAAACACCTGCTATCTTGCCCTGCCTGGTGCTGAAAGTAGCTCTTAGCTCTCCATGCCCTTCGATGACATCCACATAGGTGGGTTCAAGCATACCAGCCAGTGCTTTTTCAACATCCTCAAGCAGCGTGTAAATCACCTGGTATAAGCGGATATCGACACCTTCCTGTTCGGCAAGACGTTTTGCCCCCGGCTCAGGGCGTGTGTTGAACCCTATGATGATGCCTTTGGAGGCAATAGCCAGCATTACATCGTTCTCGGTTATACTGCCACTGCCCAAGTGGACAATCCTCACCTTGACCCCACCACTGCCCAGCCTTTCCAGGGAATCCCTTATCGGTTCTATACTCCCCTGAACATCGGTCTTCAGGATTATGTTAAGCTCTTTTACGTTCCCTGCTTGAATTTGAGCGAACAGGTTACTCAGCCTGGGTACTTTTGAGGCGCTGCTCACCCCTCTTTCTTTTTGCCGCCGCTGCACCTCAGTTCGTGCTTCCTTCTCGCCACTGACCACGGTCAAATTATCACCTGCCTGGGGAACACTGCTCAATCCTAATACCCCAACAGGAGTAGACGGCTCTGCTTTCTTCACGCGTTTGCCCCTATCGTCAAACATCGCTTTGACCTTGCCCCAAATATCGCCAACCACAACGTAATCACCGATTTCGAGAATACCTGTCTGTACCAGGACCGTAGCCATGGGGCCCCTGCTACTATCCAACTTGGCCTCGATGACCACACCGATAGCCGGTCGGTCAGGGTCAGCCTTTAGCTCCAGAATTTCAGCAACGATAAGCAAGTTCTCCAGCAGGTCAGAGATACCATCCCCTCGTTTGGCGGAAACCGGGACACAGACAACGTCCCCCCCCCATTCCTCAATAATCACGCCATTATCTGCGAGTTGCTGCTTGACCCGATCCGGGTTAGCAGTTGGTTTATCTATCTTGTTAATAGCGACTACGATAGGCACCCCCGCAGCCTTGGCGTGGTTTATAGCCTCCACTGTTTGAGGCATGACACCATCATCAGCAGCTACAACCAGGACAGCAATATCGGTAGCCTGGGCCCCACGAGCCCTCATTGCGGTGAATGCTTCGTGGCCCGGTGTATCGAGAAAAGTAATCTTTTGGCCATGGACTTCAACCTGATACGCGCCAATGTGCTGCGTGATACTCCCGGCTTCGGTATCAACAACATTGGTCTGGCGGATAGCGTCAAGCAATTTAGTTTTTCCGTGGTCGACATGCCCCATAATAGTTATCACAGGAGGACGCAACTTTAAGCCTTTGCCTGTCTCGGCGATGCGGGGCCTGGGACCTGCCCCCGTAGGAGCCTGCGGCTCTCCCTTGGCCTCAAAGCCCAGGTCGGCAGCGACAATAGCAGCGGTTTCATAATCGATAACCTGGTTGATGCTGGCCATAACTCCGTTTCGCATCAAACACTTGATCGCATCTATGCCGCTGACCTTCAGTATATCCGCCAGTTGCTTCACCGTCAGCCTGCGCGGGATAACAACCTCCGGTTTAGCCGCCGGTTTAGCTTCCGATTTGGCCTCCGCTTTTCCGGCCACCGGCGTCTTGCTTTGGTTAGCATGCTCTTCACCGGCAACTTTACGCTTCATTCACAAGCTCCTTTGACATGAAGCTCAGCGCGGTGTTCCCCACCATTACCGACTGTGAGAAATCTCTTGCTGTACTCCAGAAGTCCAGCGCGCTGCTCCGGACCAATCTCCACCTTCAGAGCGTACTCCAGTCTTTTACGCTTTAAGCCAGACTCAAAGCAGTCCTGCGTTCTACACAGATATGCGCCACGCCCCGCTTTTTTACCTCTGTTATCTATTTCCAGAGCACCCTGCGGGGTACGCACAATCCGCACCAGTTCCCACTTCGGCCGCTTCTGGCGGCAAACAATGCAGGTGCGTTCAGGAACATGTTTAGGACGCTTTTGAGTCACGGGCATCTCTTATTTTACTCCTCCGTGTCTTCTTCTAATTGATCAAGTGCGGAGACGCGATACTTGCGGGCTCTCTTAACCTTTCCACTTTCCAATTTATCTTCCTTAAATGACTTCTTCTTTTTGTCCTTCTTCTTAGTATCAGGCTTAGCAGCCTTAGGAGCAAAGATATCCTCGGCAAAGCGTATCTGAGGTTTCTCAGCGGGCACTTCAACCTCGGGAGGAGGTTCATAGGGGATCGCCTCAATCTCTTCCTTAACCTTCTGAGGCACTGCCACAGCCTCCTCAATCTGAGGAATCGCTTCGCTGCCCTCTACCGCACCCTTCACCCGTGCAGCAACCCGCTCCTTAACCTGAGGCACACCTTCCTCTACCTTCTCTGGCTCCTCAGCCACAGCCACGGGAGGCGCCTCTTTCGCCATGGTCTTCTTCTCCGCCTCAGCAACACTAGCGCTCTTGATGTCGATCTTCCAGCCAGTTAGCTTCGCCGCAAGCCTGGCATTCTGCCCCTCTTTGCCAATAGCCAGGGAGAGCTGGCCATCAGGCACAACCACCACTGCAGACTTCTCCGCTTCGTCGATATCCACATTCACCACCTGGGCAGGACTCAAGGCATTGGCTATGAATATCTTGGAATGAGCATGCCATTGAATCACATCTATCCGTTCGCCACCCAGTTCATTGACTACATTTTGAATCCTTACACCCCGCAGCCCAACGCACGAGCCTACCGGATCGATTCCCTCCTGCAGCGCTGCTACTGCTACTTTACTGCGAAAGCCCGCTTCCCGGGCTACCGCCTTAATCTCCACGATCCCATTATTAATCTCAGGCACCTCCAGCTCGAATAGGCGGCGCACCAGATTAGGGTGAGAACGCGATAATATGAGCCGCGGCCCCTTATTGGTGCGATTCACCTCCAGCAGGTACAGTTTGAGCCTTTGCCCCACCCGATAACGCTCCGTCCGCATCTGCTCAGCAGAGGGAAGCACACCCTCAGCTTTGCCCAGGTCGATAATAGCCTGTCTCGGCTCCACCCTCTGTACTATTCCGCTGACTATGTCTCCTTCTCTATCGACATATTCTCCAAATATAAACTCACGCTCCGCTTCGCGAAGTCGCTGTAAGACCACCTGCTTAGCAGTCTGGGCAGCGATACGTCCAGCGTGGAACTGCGTGGACTCTATAGAAATAGTCTCGCCTAACTTGACATCCTTCTTAATCTTCTGCGCTTCAGCCAAAGGAATCTCCTTATAGAGGTCGGCCGGCTTCTCGACCGCTATCTTGAGGGTGTAGACCTTAACATCGCCGCTGGCCGGGTTAATCTTCACCGAGATATTATGCTGTACTCCGAGGTCGTCCTTCTTGAAAGCGGAGACTAATGCCGCCTCCACCGCAGAGAAGACAACTTCTTTGGGCAGATTTCTTTCTGCTGCTAGCTGAGTAATAGCAAGTATGAAATCCGTCTTCATCCCTGCCTGGCCTCCTTTGTGCCACTCCGCAACCCTCAATCAATTAAAAAAGTGGGTAAAACCCACTTCCAGTAACTCCCTCGTACGAGCACTATAGCACTTTTCGGGGTAGAATGCAACCCCTTTGGCCCGTTCAGGGGCCCCCAAATGTAGGGGCGAACCAATGATGTTCGCCCTTTAAGCGTTATTTATTTCAAGAGAGCCTTGAGCTTCTCAGCCACCCCAGTCAGGGGCACAAGCTCGATATCCTTCCCTGTGCGCAGCTTCACCTCAGCACTGGACGACTTCAGGGTGCGGCGGCTCACCGTGAGCCGTATGGGCATCCCCAGAAGGTCGGCGTCATTAAACTTGACCCCCGGCGATTCGTTGCGGTCGTCGTAGAGTACTTCAAACCCCTTACGGCAAAGCTCAGTATAGAGCTTCTCCGCAGCCTCAGCCCCCGCTGCCTCATCCATGCCCAGGGCGCAGAGATAGACCTGGTAAGGCGCTAAAGAGACGGGCCAGGTAATACCCTTTTCGTCGTGGTTCTGTTCGATCACCGCCGCCAGAAGCCGTCCGATGCCGATACCGTAGCATCCCATGACTAAAGGTTTCTGCACGCCATCCCGGTCTATATAGAAAGCTCCCTGCCTCTGGCTGAACACAGTGCCCAGCTTGAATATGTGCCCTATTTCAATTCCGCGCATCGACATCAGTGGATTGCCACATTTGAGGCACTGGTACCCTGCCCTGGCCAGAGCTATATCAGTGATGAGGTCTACGGCAAAGTCACGAGGGTAATTGGCATTCTTGAGGTGGTAACCATCTTTATTGGCGCCCACTACGAAGTTATGTCCCGTGGTTATCGAATCGTCAGCCACTATCTTGATGCCTTTGAGCCCCACCGCTGACGCTGCCCCGGCCACCAGTCCAGACCTCCGCACCTCCTCGTCATTGGCCAGCCTTAACTCGGAGCACTTCAGGGCGTTCTTGAGCTTGACCTCATTCACCTCCAGGTCACCTCTTATCGTGACAAAGACCAGCTCCCCATCCGTAGAGTAGAAAACAGCCTTCAGGGTATGGCTCTTGGGCACACCCAGGAAGTTAGCCACCTCCTCGATAGTCTTAGCTCCGGGCGTAGCCACCTCCTGAAGCGGAAGAAGAGCTTCCTCATCCAGCTTTGTTTTGACAAAGCTGGCCCTCTCTGCGTTAGCCACATAGCCGCAGCGATTACAGTAGATAATCTCGTCCTCACCGACCTCGGTCGCCACCATGAACTCGTGAGAGTCCTTGCCACCAATGGCGCCGCTATCGGCCTCTATGAGCATAGCGTTAAGCCCGCAGCGGGTATAGATATTTTTATAGGCCTGGACCATACTCTTGTAGCTTAAATCCAGAGCCGCTTCATCAACATCGAAGCTATAGCAGTCCTTCATGCTGAACTCACGGACCCTCAACAGGCCGCCGCGGGGCCGCGGCTCATCCCGGAACTTGGTCTGTATCTGGTAGAGCATCAAAGGCAGGTCGCGGTAGCTTTTTACATAGCGGCGGGCAAGCTCCGTGACCATCTCCTCGTGAGTAGGAGCCAGGACAAGCTGACGCTCCCGGCGGTCAGTGACGGTGAACAGGGACTTGCCGAAGGCAAGGTCCCGCCCGCTCTCCTGCCACATCTCGATGGGCTGGAGCACAGGCATACACAGTTCCTGGGCACCGGCGGCGTCCATCTCCTCACGTATAATCTGCTCCATCTTGCGCAGCGCCCGCCATCCCAGCGGCAGATATGAATAGACCCCCGCCGTCAACTGCTGAATCATGCCTGCCTTGAGCAAAAGCTGGTGGCTGGCAGTCTCCGCCTCCGCCGGCACCTCGCGCAACGTTTTACCGAAAAGATTTGACAGACGCATACTATACCCCTTGCCTCTCATTTTCGCAGCTAAAAACTGGTTACTTGAGGAAATATGCTCACCTATCCTCCGAAAATTCACGCTTTACTGTAGCCAACACTTCTCCAAAAGTCTCTTGAATGTTGCCTTTATTAAAGCGTATTTGATTGAGACCGTGAATGTTGGAAAACTCCGTAACACCATCTTCAAGTAAAGCAATAGCTTTTCGCCATCCCAAGCGTCCTTGGAACAAGCCTAGTTCGTGAATTACGTTCTCTCTGGCATGGAAATGCCCTTCTGCATCCAAATCTTCTCCAGTCAGAACCAAAATGGCAAAAGAGCTACTAGTCAGCATATCATCAAGTACATCTCTTATGGTAAGGCCAGCCCTTGCGCCCGATTCGTAAGCCTCAACATCCAAACCATGTTTTTCATGTAAATGGTCTTTCAAATCGCGCCACTGCGGATTTCGCCCGTGACCTATAAATACCTTGATTTTCGGCCTGTCCTTCTTCTTTGGAGGTGGTTGAGGCGGTTCAGGGAGGCGACATTTTTCTACATGCGGCTCAAGCGCATTAAAGACCTTTTCTACATCTGCCCTGGCTGGCATCTTAATGGTAACCGTAGTCTCTGGTATTGCGAACGACTGCCAGTAGATCACAAAACGGATTGCGCCAATATCAAAATCCTTTACAAACAGGCCCGTCTTAAATCCTTTCAAGTAGTCGCTGAAGAACTCTTCTTCGTTGTCATAGCTCCATTTTTCCTTAGGTAGCTCTATTGAAAAATTCTCAAACCTTAGCTTTCTGTGTTTCTCTGGCAAAGCATTAATTAAGGTACTTACAGCCCCTCTTATTGCCTCCGGAGTAAAGATCACACGATCATAGCTCTTCGCTTTCTCTGGCATTGTAACCTCCCATTTCACAGGCTCCATAGATCTCTCCCATTAATGCTTTGAGGAAATCGGCCTCGTCCACCGTGCGCACCTTCTCGCCCCTTCGGAAGATGACACCTTTGCCCTTGCCGCAGGCGATGCCCACATCTGCGTCTTTGGCCTCGCCTGGGCCGTTCACCACACACCCCATCACAGCCACCTTAATCGGTTTTTCGACCCCTTTCAGCCTCTCCTCGACTATCTGAGCCAGTCCCACAATATCGCTCTCAGAGCGCCCGCAGGAGGGGCAGCTTACCAGCGTAGGGCCATGCTCTCTCAGCTTCAAAGACTTCAGTATCTCGTAGGCAGCCTCTACCTCCTGGCAGGCATCGCCGGTAGTCAGCGACACCCTGATCGTGTCCCCGATGCCTTCGTAGAGCAATATACCCAGCCCCACCGCGCTGCGAATAGCCCCGCTCCAGGGCAAGCCAGCCTCTGTGATGCCCAGATGTAGCGGATAGGGAACCTTTTTCGCGATAGCTTCATACGCCTCTATGGTGGTGGGGACATCGAAAGCCTTGAGCGAGACCTTAATCAGGTCGAAATCGAGGCTCTCCAGCAGCCTGACTTCCTCCAGCGCAGCATCCACCATATGCTGCACCACCGATGCTTTCTTTTTCGAGGACTTGGGCAGGCTGCCTGCGTTCACGCCCACGCGTATGGGCACCTCCCTCTCCTTGGCTGCGCTTACCACAGCGGCAACCTGAGCAGGGTCGCTGATGTTGCCGGGATTCAGCCTTAAGCCGTCGGCACCCGACTTCAGCGCCGCCAGCGCGAGTCGGTAGTCGAAATGGATATCGGCGATAATGGGAACTGAGACCTGTTTCTTTATGTCAACAATAGCGCGGGCAGCGGCCATATCGGGCACCGCTACCCTCACAACCTCACAGCCGCACTCCTCAAGCTGGCGAATCTGGCGTACAGTCGCCTTGACATCGCGTGTGTCAGTCTTGGTCATAGACTGCACTACGATGGGCCCGGCGCCGCCTATCTCAACTCCGCCGACGCTTATTACCTTTGACGCCCGGCGACGCTTCATCATGGAACCAGACTCCCCCCTCTGATAACACGCACTATATCGAAGTAGGTTATCACCAGTATCAGGGCGATGAGCATAACAAAACCGATATAATGAATCAACCCCTCAGTTCGAGGCGAGACGCGCTTGCCCCGCCTCACTACCTCTAAAAACACAAATGCAATTCTTCCTCCATCGAGTGCCGGCAGGGGTAATATATTTATTATCGCCAAATTCATACTGATGAAGGCTATGAACTGCAACAGGTAAGAAGGACCGGCCGCTCTCACCTCACCCGTGAGCTGGAATATACCGACAGGGCCCGTGACCTCGGGTGCCTTCTTTTGCACAAACCAGCTCGTTATCTGGTTTCCCATCAAGACAAAAGTATCTCTGATTGACGAAATGCTCTTAGGCACAGCTTTCCAGAACGGGTCAGACTTCGTAATATTTCCGGTAGGCACCATGCTCATCTGCACGCCTACCGCCCCTTCGCCGGGAGGAGGATTCCATCGCGGTACCACAGTAGCCGTCTTCAGGTTTCCCTCCGCATCCTTTAGTCCTAACGTGATGTTAGTCCCCAAATAAAGATTAATATCATAGACAACATCGCCGATATTCTGGATATCGTGCCCGTTTATGCTGAGCAAGGTATCGCCGGGCGCAATTCCCGCCTCAGCCGCAGGCGAGTCCGGCGCAACTTGCTCTATCATGACATTGCCCACTTCCACCTGTCTGGGAACCATGAACGCTATGGTCAGGAACAAGATAGGAAGTATCGCATTCATGAGCGGGCCTGCCGCCAGGGTCGCCAGCCTAACCGCAGGCCTCTTGCTGGCAAAGCTCCTGGGCTCGCCGGGGTCCTCCTCCCCCAGCAGCTTGCAGAATCCGCCCAGAGGGATCCAGTTAAGCGAATATATCGTCTCACCGCGCTTGATGCCGAAGATTCGGGGCGGAAAGCCCATGCCGAATTCCTCGACCTTTATCCCCGACAGCTTGGCGGCGATAAAGTGCCCCCCTTCATGGACGAAGATTAAAAGCCCGAGGATGAGCAGAAATATGATCAGGGTTACTACAAACATCCCTTACCTCAAAATCCAGCCCTGGCAGCATCCCTGGCCCAGGTATCGGCGGCGATAATATCTTGCAGGGAAGGTTGGCTTACCCCGCTGTGGCGCTCAAGTATCTTCTCTACAAGACGGCCTATATCCAGAAAGCCTATTTTCTTCGCCAGGAAAAGCTCCACAGCTACCTCATCGGCAGCGCAGAGCACTGCCGGATAGGTCCCTCCCTTTTCCGCAGCCTCCCTGGCAATCCTCAAACAGGGGAACCTGTCTAAATCCACCGCCTCGAAGTTAAATGAGCCTATCTTGCCAAAGTCCATCCTGGAGCGAAAAACTCCCTCCCAGCGCTCAGGATAGGTCAGCGCGTACTGAATAGGCAATCTCATGTCGGGAAGGCTTAGCTGCGCCTTTGTCGAGCCGTCAACGAACTCTACCATAGAATGAATAATGCTCTGGTGATGAATCACCACCTCTATCCGGTCAAAAGGGACGCCGAAAAGCCAGTGCGCTTCGATAATCTCCATGCCCTTATTCATCAAAGTGGCGGAGTCGATGGTTACCTTCGTCCCCATCTGCCAGGTGGGATGTTTCAGGGCCTCCGCGGGGGTGACCCCGGCAAGCTGCTTGATGGTCCGGGAGCGGAAGGGGCCGCCGGAGGCAGTCAGGATAAGCCTGGCGATATCCTTCTTTTCCTCGCCGCGCAGGCATTGCCAGATGGCGCTATGCTCACTGTCTATGGGCAGTATCTCAACACCGAGGCGTTTTGCCTCAGCAGTTACAACCTCCCCTGCCATCACAAGGACCTCTTTGTTGGCCAGGGCGACTGTTTTACCCGCACGGATAGCCGCCAGGGTAGGACCCAGTCCAGCTTTGCCCGCAGTAGCCACAACCACGAGTTCGACGTCGGGATGAGCAGCTATCTCTTCCATAGAGAGATGGCTTGCTCTGGACATTCTCTCACCCCTGACGCCCGATCCTGTGGAGACCAGCTTGGGCTTGAACTCGCGGACCTGCGCCTTCAGCAGAGTGAGATTCCTTCTCCCCGTCAGGGCAACAACCTGGAATCTATCAGGGAAAGCACGAACAACCTCCAGCGTCTGCCGCCCTATCGAGCCTGTAGAACCGAGAATTGCCAGCCGTTTCACCCGATGAACCATCGTAAACAATAGTACACCACAACACCTGTGAAGACAATGCTGTCGAGACGGTCAAGGATGCCGCCGTGCCCGGGAATAAGATTACCTGCCTCCTTCACTCCCATGCTCCGCTTCATCTTGGACTCTGCGAGGTCGCCCAACTGGGCAAAGACGGCAATGAGAACACCCAGAATAACCATCTCACTGTAGCTGATGTCTATATCCAGGAGGAGGGCTAAGACGATAACTGCTGCTATCGCTCCGACCAGCCCTCCCACCGCACCCTCCCAGGTTTTCCCCGGGGATACAGTCGGCGCCATTTTGTGTCTGCCCCAGGCTCGGCCTATGAAATAAGCGGTGGTATCAACTGCAAAGGTAGAGAACAGGGCAAGGAATATCCAGTCCCGGCCATTCCAATCCCCACCATAAGAGTTCATTATCAAGACCCAATAGCTCAACAGCCATCCCATGTAGAATATGCCAACCACGCTCGCCGCCCAGCTTACCATAACTTTCTCGCCGGAGGAACGTAGAAAGAGCATCCAGCCCAACGACAGCGCGAGAGCCAGGGCAATCAGCACCGATGTCACAAGAATATAAATATTATCGGAAGCATATTGGGGAGTGTAATACGCATTGAAGATGAAGAATAGAGTCCATAGGGTGCCGAAGAAGGTCAGGGGCTGCCACCCCCTGCGGCTGACCATAGAGTAGAACTCAGTAACTCCCAAAAGGGCGGCGACAGCCACTACTATGGAAAACCACGGATTGCCAAACCAGATGCAAGCGAAGAGGATAGGTAAGAAGACTACTGCGCTCAGGACTCTTTGCCGAAGCATCCGCCAATGAGGACCCCGGGAATAGATTTTCTCAGGTCCCTCTTGCTTCTCCTTCCGCTTTCAATCCGCCGAAGCGCCGTTCTCGCCGACTATAAGCCAACAGCGCTTTGTCGACTTCCTGTTCATTGAAGTCCGGCCACAGGGTAGGCGTGGCGTAATACTCGCTGTAAGCCGATTGCCAGATAAGGAAATTACTCAGGCGCATCTCTCCGGCAGTGCGAATAATGAGGTCTGGGTCTGGTACATTGGGGATGTAAAGATAACTCGAGAAAAGTGATTCGGTAATATCATCGGAACGAATGCCATCCCTGACAATGCGGCGAACGGCATCGAGTATCTCGGCGCGGCCGCCGTAGTCAAAAGCGATGCTCAGTGTTATCCCTGTATTATTCTTAGTCAGTTCAATCGCCTTGTTTACCTTAGATTGCAACTCTGCCGACAGAGAATCCGCTTTCCCCAGATGATAGAGCCTGACCCCTCTTTCATGAAGAGCTTTGGTCTCGCGGTCAATCATCTGAGCCAGGATATGAATCAACCCGTTGACCTCTTCATCAGGCCGCCTCCAATTCTCTGTGGAAAAAGCATAAAGAGTAAGGTACTTCACTTTATAATTATTGAAGCGGTCTACAACACGGCGAACAATATTGGTGCCAGCCTGGTGCCCGGCAAGTCGAGGTAGACCACGCTGTCTTGCCCACCTCCCATTACCGTCCATAATAATGGCTACATGGTTGGGCAGAGGTGAAATCTTATTCACAATTGCTGCTGATGATTTATCAGCCACCACCAAACCTCACAGATCAGAACTCCAGGAGTTCGGCCTCTTTGCTCTTCGCTGTACGGTCAATTTCCTCAATGAACTTATCAGTGAGCTGCTGCAAGCGTGTCATAGCTCGCTTCTGCTCGTCTTCCGACATCTCTTTATTTTCCTTGAGTTTTCGCAGCCCCTCCACCGCATCCCGTCTCACATTGCGCACTGCCACCCTCCCATCCTCCACCCTTTTCCGCACCACCTTGACCAACTGACTGCGCCTCTCCTCAGTAAGTTGAGGGACAGCAAGCCTGATGACATTGCCATCATTATTGGGAGTTAATCCCAGGTCAGACTTGAGGATAGCCTTTTCCACATTCGGCAGAACCTGCTTATCCCACGGCTGAATCACAAGCAGTCTGGCCTCGGGGACACCGATGCCTGCAATTTGGTTAAGTGGTACAGGAGTGCCATGGTAATCAACCATGATATGCTCTACGAGCCCGGGATGGGCCCTCCCCGTGCGGATGGTTGCCAGCTCGTGCTTCAAGACTTCGACTGCCTTGCGCATTTTGGCATCTGCGCTAACAAAGACTTCTTCACCGCTCATGGCAGACCCTCATCTCAAAATTAACGCCACGTTAAAGTTTCAAAAACTTATTTGAAAAGGTTTCCCTCAGGATGGTTGAGGAAACCGCCTCACCGTGCGCTACTCACCACCATGAACCAGTGTCCCTATGATTTCCCCTACCACCACACGTTCCAGGCTGTGAGGAGTTCGAAGGTCAAATACAATTATGGGGAGCTTGTTATCCATACACAGAGATAGTGCGGTAGAATCCATCACCTCAAGCCTCATTTTCAAAGCATCGATATAGCTCAACTTATCGAACCTTTTAGCTCCCGCATTGACTGAGGGATCGGAGTCATAGACCCCATCGACATTGTTCTTAGCCATAAGCAGAACGTCGGCTCCAATCTCTATAGCCCTTAAGGCCGCTGCCGTATCGGTAGTCATATAAGGGTTCCCCGTCCCCGCAGCGAAGATGACCAAGCGCCCTTTCTCCAGGTGACGAATGGCACGTCGTCGAATATAAGGTTCGGCAATCGCCTGAATCGCTATGGCGCTTTGGGTTCTGGTGACCACCCCTTCTTTTTCCAGGGCATCCTGAAGGGCAAGGGCGTTAATCATGGTGGCCAGCATGCCGGCATAATCGGCAGTGGCCCGGTCCATTCCTCTGGCCTCAGCAGACGCCCCCCTCCAGATATTTCCCCCGCCTACAACGATTCCGACCTGTATGCCGCTTTCAACTATCCGCTTCAACTGCTGAGCGATACTCTCCAAGGTGGCAGGGTCGATTCCAAACTCCCCCTCCCCCATGAGAGCTTCTCCACTAAGCTTCAGCAAAACACGCTTATATTTAAGACTATGCGTCTTTTCCATCCAGCCCTAGCTCGAAGCGAACAAACCTTCTTACCTTGATATTCTCCCTGACCTTAGCGATTGTCTCAGTTATAACGTCCTGAACCCTTTTGCCAGGATCCTTTATGAATGGCTGAAGTAAAAGGCAATCCTCATCGGCAGCTTCTTCACCCTGCGGCACATCCTCCCGCCCCACAAATCTGGGCTTAGCAGCTACTATCTGCATCGCCATATCATGTGCCAGCTCTTTGAACTCGGGGGTACGAGCTACGAAATCGCTCTCACAATTCACCTCCACCAAAGCCCCAATTCGCCCCCCTCCGTGAATATAAGCCTCGATCAGCCCCTGCCCCACGGCACGAGTCTCCTTCTTCTTAGCCATAGCATGGCCACGCTGCTTCAGTATTTCCGTAGCAGCAGTGATGTCACCGCCGCTCTCTTGTAAGGCACGCTTGCACTCCATTATTCCAGCACTAGTCTGCTCACGCAGCGCTTTTATTGTTTCAGCGGAAACCTGCATATATCCCCCTAACCTTCACTTGTAACAGTTGTTGCTTGAGTCTTCCCGGGCTCTACGGCAGCACCCTGGGCAACGGGCGCCACCCCACTAACTTCCTTTACCTCACCTGCCATCTTCTCAGCCAGCGCCTCTCTGTCCTGCTTTCCCTGAAGAACAGCGTCAGCGATCGCAGCGCAGAAAAGCGCCACTGCTCTGATAGCATCGTCGTTGCCAGGAATCGGATAATCGATCTCATCAGGGTCACAATTGGTATCAACAATGGCAACAATAGGGACCCCAACCTTCCTGGCTTCGGCGATGGCATTCCTTTCCTTTGAGGGATCGATAACAAACAGGGCACCTGGGATCCTGGTCATCTCTTTAACACCGCCCAGTAACCGGTTGAGATGAGCCATCCCTTTTTCCAGCTTTAAGACCTCTTTTTTGGGCAGGCGCTCCAGTTCCCCGCGAGCCTTACGGTCCTCCAGGCGTACCAGATAGTCAATGCGGGACTGAATAGTGGAGAAATTAGTCAGCATTCCCCCCAACCAGCGCTGATTGACGTAGAACATGCCGCAGCGCTTGGCTTCCTGCTCCACTGCTTCCTGCGCCTGCTTCTTACTGCCCACAAAGATAATGTTCTCCCCCCCCGCTACCACCTCTCCAATGAAATTACATGCCTTTCCGAGCAAGACCACAGTCTGCTCCAAATCGATGATATGAATACCGTTACGCTGGCTAAAGATATAAGTCTTCATCTTCGGGTTCCAGCGTCCTACCTGATGCCCGAAGTGTACCCCAGCCTCCAGCAACAACTTCATTGAGACGGGCTCTGCCATTTTAAAACCCTTACCCTCTCCAGCTATCCAATCCTCCCTAGCTACCATAGCTATAAAGGACCAGAGATTTTTCGCCTAAGACTTTTTTAGGCTAAATGACAGTTTAGCATAGGCATACGGAAAAGACAATAGCCACAAAGAGGGCCCCCTTCGACACTTGACAGGTTTTGACTAAGATGCTACATTATATTTTGTTAGCAGTCTTGGTCAATGAGTGCTAACATGCGAAGAGCAAATAGGGCAGCCTCAAAAAGAGGTGCCCTTTCTTTGAGGTGTAGTTTGCCTATCTACGAATATGAGTGCAGCAGTTGCCGCTCCAGATTCGAACGGAAGCAAAGGTTCGATGAAGAGCCTATAGCTACCTGCCCTCGGTGCTCCGGGAAAGCACGCCGCCTTATCCACTCAGTGCCCGTAGTCTTCAAAGGAAGCGGCTTCTACTGCACCGATTACGGCAGAGGGGCAGCCTGCAATTCCACAGGCAAGTGCAAGGAGCCCGAGTGCGAGGCGAAGACAGAGAAGAAAGAGACAAAGAAGGAAGAGAAAGCCAAGGAGACTAAGTGAGGGCCCTGGTGCAGCGGGTCTCCCAAGCCTCAGTCAGCATCGAAAGCCAAATAGTTGCCACAATCAAACAAGGCCTGGTTGTCCTCATCGGCGTAGGCAAAGGTGATTCAGAGCCAGACGCCCGTTACCTGGCAGAAAAAATTGCCAATCTCCGCATCTTCTCCGACGAGGCAGACAAGTTTAACCTCTCCGCGCTGGATATTGGCGGAGAGATATTAGTAGTAAGCCAGTTCACGCTCTTGGCTGATACCCGCAAGGGTCGCCGCCCCAGCTTTACCGATGCAGCCCCTCCAGAGGAAGCAGAACCTG